>CAJUEX010000019.1:4379-54726 GCA_910585715.1 uncultured Lachnospiraceae bacterium | reverse complement strand
TTCATGACGTTTTGTGCCTTGAGCAGCGCGAAAGGAATGGATATAAAAATGAACAAGACACCATTTGTAACAAAGGAACAGTTGGAGGAAATTATAAAGACATATCCAACACCATTTCACATTTATGATGAAAAGGGCATTCGGGAAAATGCCCGGGCTTTAAAGGAGGCGTTTTCCTGGAATAAGGGCTTTAAGGAGTTTTTTGCAGTAAAGGCTACCCCAAATCCCTTTTTAATCGATATATTAAGAGAATACGGCTGCGGCTGTGACTGTTCCTCCATGACGGAGCTTATGCTTTCCAACGGAATGGGGGTAAAGGGAGAGGACATTATGTTTTCTTCCAATGCTACCCCGGCAAGCGAATTTGTCTATGCGTCTGAAATCGGCGCTACCATCAATTTGGATGATTTTACCCATATTGAATTTTTGGAAAAGACACTCGGTAAGCTGCCTGAAACCTTAAGCTGCCGTTATAATCCGGGAGGCGTATTTAAAATCAGCACGGATATTATGGACAATCCGGGAGATGCCAAGTACGGTTTTACAACAGAGCAGCTTTTTGAAGGCTTCCGTATTTTAAAGGAAAAGGGAGTGAAACGGTTTGGACTTCATTCCTTCCTTGCAAGCAATACGGTTACCAATGAATATTATCCGGTTCTGGCAAGAACCCTGTTTGAGACGGCAGTGAAGCTGAAAAAGGAGGTAGGGGTTTCCTTAAGCTTTATCAATTTGTCCGGCGGTATCGGAATCCCATACAGGCCGGATCAGGAGCCAAATGATATTCAGGTGATAGGGGAAGGAGTCAGAAAGGTATTTGAAGAAATTCTTGTGCCTGCAGGGCTTTCCGATGTGGCGATTTATACAGAGCTTGGAAGGTTCATGATGGGTCCTTACGGACATCTTGTGACTACTGCCATTCATGAAAAGCATACCCATAAGGAATATATCGGCTGCGACGCCTGCGCCGTGAATTTGATGCGTCCGGCCATGTATGGCGCATATCATCACATTACCGTTATGGGAAAGGAAAAGGAACCCTGTGACCATAAATATGACGTTACCGGTTCACTGTGTGAAAATAATGACAAATTTGCCATTGACAGAATGCTTCCGAAGATTGACATTGGCGACCTGCTTGTAATTCATGATACCGGAGCACACGGCTTTGCCATGGGGTATAATTATAACGGAAAGTTAAAGTCTGCCGAGCTTTTATTAAAGGAAGACGGCAGCGTGCAGCTCATCCGCAGGGCAGAAACGCCAAAGGATTATTTTGCAACCTTTGACTGCTTTGATATTTATAAGAAAATGGGATTTTAGGATTAGTAATGGAAAAAATTGACTTCTTTTGTAAAAAAATAATATCCAGTGTGAAAAAAAGACCTGTCTCCAGCTCCATTTGGCTTTCAATGGGGCTGGGGTTTTCTCTTTGTATATTACAATCAGTCATAGAGATGGCAGAGGGACATTCTGCGCTTTTTTATCCGGATGTGTTTTCTTTTGTTATAACTGGATTTATTACCGGAGCATTTTTTGTATATCCAGGAGTATTGACTTTGATTCATTTCATTTCTTTATTTCTTCTGCCCAAAACGGAGCACCATAAAAAAGCGGTGAGACGGTCTGAGTATACTACCATTTTATTAGGCCTGTTATATAGCTGGATATCCAATTATTATTTTATGGATATTGCATGGGATGCGGAATGGTCTAAGCAATTATATGACCCGCAGGTCCATCAGCCTTTGTGGACAGGGGCGGTGCCCACCTTTATTGTAATGTGTCTGGCAGGGGGAATTGGCTATTTTGTGCTTTCCCGTATAAAGGCGGAAAAGACACCGCCTCTTGTGATTGTATCGGCAATGGCGGCAATGTATCTGGGAATATTTGAAAGCATTATGTGGTGCATACAGATGTTAGGAGTGAATCTGACTTTTGGTTCAGGCTTAGAGTCTGCACTGTTATGTCTGTTTCCATTTGATTTTATTATGATTTCCATAAAGACCATTCGCTTAAGTATTTATGAGTGGAACGCCGTGAAGGAGCAAAAAGAGCAGGCGTTGGAAGCTTCCAAAGAGAAAACCATATGGAGTTTTCTGGATAAAAAGCTTAGGCGTGCTGCTTACTGGCCTGCATTGGCATTTCTTTTCATGTGGCCCCTTTTGGGGATTTTATTCTGCATTCTCATGCTGTTTGGACAAAAGCCTGATTATGTGATTAAGGTCTTTACGGAAACGGCACAATGGCGGTTATCCGCAAGGACGGCGCCTCCCAATCTTCCTTCCCGCGGTCATTATTTGTGTACAGTTGCAGCATCTGGTCATGAAAAGCTGGTAAAGCCTATCCGCATGGGAGAACGCCATGGGGAGATAATCGTGGTTAACCGCCAGTTGTGCATTGCAAACGCCTTTGAGCAGATTCTGGAAGAAAAAATGCCGGGCTTCCATAAGCATGTGAGGCATTTTTACGATACCTATGGATTTCCCATTGCGGTGCTCATACAGACGAAGTGGGCTGCTGATGTGGTTTATCTGCTGATGAAGCCTTTGGAGTGGGTGTTCTTAATGGTGATTTATTTTTGCGACGCAAAGCCGGAGAATCGGATTGCGGTGCAGTATCTGCCAAAAAGAGGAAAGGAGTTATAAAAAGCTATGGGAATATTCCAGAATGACACAAATATCGTCCCTATCGTCTATACAGCGGGGGTATCGGATGAGGAATATACAAAGAAGATATGGGGCCTTGGAAGTACGTCGTATGAAAATCTGGTGAAATACTATGATGATATTGCCCGGGAAATTTTAACTGAAGGAGATACTTTTGCAGATGCTATTGAAATGGCCAGAGATGCTATTGGCTTAACTGGGATTTCAATGGAAGATAATAAAGAAGAGCTTCCCATGCCTTCAGAACAAAGTGCTGCTATTGAAAAAGTAAAGTGTGATATTGGGGATATTGATTTTTCTGAGTACAGAAGAAAAGTCGATACATAAACTGTCAGAAGGAATGTTGCGCTTCCCAGTTGGCTTAATTATGAAGCTGAACATGCGGGGATTAATGTGTCAAGGGTGCTACAGGAAGCATTGATGAATGTACTTAATGTAAAGAGAAATATATAATTGGTGTGTGATTTGTAAATATAGATATAACAATATCTCTTTTTCAAATTTCTCTTTTTTGCTGAATTTGCAAAATTTTCCTTGCAAGACAGGAAACGATATGGTATTATAATATTCGGCTGTATGATTTACAGTTCCTGTGCCGGCGTGTCGGAATGGCAGACGAGGCAGACTCAAAATCTGTTGTGGGTGACCACGTATGGGTTCAAGTCCCATCGCCGGCAGTAGTTAAAATGGTTGAAAGCTTTGATTTTTCAAGGTTTTCAACCATTTTTTTATGGTAACAGTTTAGCCCGCCGCTTTCCTCCACAGGAATCCGAACCGGCGGCAGGCAGAAAGTGATTTCTAAAGGAGTCCTTATAAAAACGCCAGCGCTTGGCGAGGTTTTTTCGAGCTTAGCACTGCTGCGTTTTTATCAGAGCGGGAGCGTGACCACGTAGAAACACTTTCAGCCTGCCGCCGGTTCGGATTCCTGTGGAGGAAAGCGGCGGGTTGAACTGTTACTTTTTATGTTACAAGTATTTAACTTCTCTATTCCTATTTCCCCAAAAATATGATATCATTATCCCATATAAAGTCTTAACAAAACAGAATGAAAAGCAAAGGAAAGAGCCATATTATGAGAATTCGATTTCAAAACGCAAGAATACTATCCATGAAGGAAGGAGAAGATATTTTCCTTGGAGAGCTTCATGTGACAGACAATAAAATCAACTATATAGGACAGGAAAAGCCGGAATTTACCAAAGAAAGCTGGGACAGGGTCATTGACGTAAAGGGCAATGTGCTTATGCCGGGCTTTAAAAATGCCCATACCCATTCCGCCATGACATTTTTACGCACCTATGCGGAGGATTTGCCTCTAAAGGAATGGCTGTATGAAAAAGTGTTCCCTATGGAGGCAAAGTTAAAGCCTGAGGACATGTATCCCCTTTCCATCCTTGCTATTATGGAATACCTTACAAGCGGCATTACCGCCAATTTTGATATGTACATGTCGCCGGAATTTGTGGCAAAGGCGGCAAAGGACACTGGTTTCCGCACGGTGCTTTGCGGCAGCGCCAATGACTTTGGCGGCACAAAGGAATCCTTGAGAAAAGAATACGAAACCTTAAATAAATACCATGAATTAGTTACCTATCAGTTAGGCTTCCATGCAGAATACACCACCTCCAAAGAGCTGATGCTTGATATTGCAGATTTGGCAAAGGAATTAAAAACCCCTGTGTACCTGCACAATTCCGAAACAAAGGAAGAGGTGGCAGGCTGCGTGGAACGCTACGGGAAGACTCCTACCGCATTTCTTGACAGCATCGGCATGTTCGAGTACGGCGGAGGCGGCTTTCATTGCGTTCACATGACAGAAGAGGATTTGCAGATATGCAAAGAAAAAGGTCTGTATGTGGTGAGCAACCCCGGTTCCAACTGTAAACTGGCAAGCGGAATTGCCCCTGTTTCCAAAATGCTGGAGATGGGTATCCCTGTTGCCCTTGGCACGGACGGACCTGCAAGCAACAACTGTCTGGATATGTTCAAGGAAATGTTTTTAGTGTCCGGACTTCAGAAAATTGCCTGTGAGGATGCTACGGCAGTGGACTCCATGGAAGTGCTGAAAATGGCAACGGTAAATGGCGCCAGGGCAATGGGGCTTACCGATTGTGATGTGCTGGATGAAGGAAAACTTGCAGATTTGGTTATGATAGACTTAAATCAGCCTAATATGCAGCCAATCCACCATATTCCAAAGAATATCGTGTACAGCGGCAGCAAGCTCAACGTGGCAATGACTATGGTAAACGGCAGAATCCTGTATGAAAACGGACAGTTTTCCATTGGAGTAGAGCCGCAGGAAATTTATGAAAAGGCAAATGCGATTATTGCAAGAATTAAGGAAACAGAGTAAAAGCAGGAAACGAAAGAAGATTAACTATGACTTGTAAGGAGACAGAAAAAGCCATTCCGCTGTTTTTTGAAGAGGAGCTGGAGGGAAAAGAGCTTCAGGAATTTGTAAGCCACATAAGAGGCTGCAGCGATTGTAAGGAAGAGCTTACCATTTATTTTCTGGCATCAGAAGGAATTGCCAGATTAGAGGAAGGAAGCAGTCTGGATTTGGATAAGGAGCTGGAGGCAAGGATTGAAGGGCAGGAGCACAGGATGAAGCTGCGCCATTCCTTAAAGCTTGGTTTTTATTGTATGGAAATTGTTCTGATTATTATGATTCTTTTTATTTTATGGTATGTATTGTAAAGGAGCCTTATGGAAAAGAAATTAGTATTGATAGACGGACACAGCATATTGAACAGGGCATTTTACGGGGTGCCGGATTTAACCAATAAGGAGGGCTTCCATACCAATGCCATTTATGGATTTTTAAATATTTTATTTAAAATATTAGAAGAAGAAAAGGCGGAATATCTGGCTGTGGCATTTGATGTAAAGGCGCCCACATTCCGCCATGAAATATATAAAGAATATAAAGGCACCAGAAAGCCCATGCCGGAGGAGTTAAGAGAACAGGTTCCGGTTATGAAGGAAATCTTAAAGGCTATGAATGTGCTTGTGCTGGAAAAGGCAGGGTTAGAGGCGGATGACATTTTAGGCACGCTGGCAAAAACCGGGGAAAAGGAAGGCTGTCAGGTTTCCCTTGTATCAGGAGACCGGGATTTGCTGCAGATTGCCTCCGAGCATATTAAAATCCGCATTCCCAAAACAAAGGGAGCCAGAACGGAAGTAGAGGATTATTATGCAAAGGACGTACTGGAAAAATATCAGGTGACACCGGAGCAGTTCATTGAATTAAAGGCGCTGATGGGAGATACGGCGGATAATATTCCCGGCGTTCCCAAAATCGGGGAAAAGACTGCCACAGGATTGCTGGTGGAGTACGGCACTATTGACAATATTTACGCACATTTAGAAGATATCAGCAAAAAAAGCATTCGGGAAACGCTGGCTGTCAACAGAGAACTGGCGGATTTAAGTAAGACGCTGGCAACCATTAATACACAGGCGGACGTGCCTTTTTCTCTGGAAGCGGCAAAAATGGGACAGCTTTATACAAAGGAAGCCTATGAACTGTTTTCAAAAATGGAATTTAAAAACATGCTTTCCAGATTTGAAGAGGACACCACCCACAATGACCAGGCGGACAGCTTTTTTTATGTGGAGGAAAAAGAAAAAGCAGAGAGCGTATTTGAAGAGGCTCTTTCACGGGAATATATAGCATATTCCTTCTTTTCCGAATGGGTCAAAGAGGAAACAAAGGAGACCCCTTTGGAACGAATGCTTCGGGGAGAGGGCGGCGAGGCGGAAGGAAAGAAGCTGCTTGGAATCGCCTTTTCCTATGGAGAAGGTAATCATCTGTTTTTTAAAACAGGAGAAGAGCTTACGGAAGAATACCTTCTTGCTAAAATGAGCGAGTTAGCAAATACTTACCGCACTCAGGGGAAAAGCCTGATTGCATTTGACGTGAAAAAGACCTATGAATATTTTTCCCTTTCCCAAATAGACAGAAGGCTCACGGACGGCTTTTTTGATGTTAAGCTGGCGGCTTATCTGTTAAATCCCTTAAAAAGCGAATACACCATAGAGGATATTGCCAACGAACAGCTTGGAATCATGCTAAAGGACAGAGTAGCTTATTTTGGGAAAAAGTCTCTGTATGAAGCCATGAAAAATGAAAAGGAGGCTTTTTTGGAATATGCCTGCTTCCGTTCCTACACTGCATATGCCAGCTATGAAAAGTTAAAAAGCCAGTTAGCGGAATCTTATATGGACGGACTGATGCGGGATATGGAAATGCCCCTGACCTATGTGCTTTACCAGATGGAAAAGGAAGGGGTTATGGTAAAGGCAGGAGAGCTGAAAGAATACGGACAGGTTCTTTCCGTAAGGATAGAACAACTGGAGAAGGAAATCTATGAAGGCGTCGGAGAAGAATTCAACATCAACTCTCCAAAGCAGTTAGGGGAAATCCTGTTTGTAAAGCTGGGCTATAAGGGCGGCAAGAAGACGAAGGCCGGTTATTCCACAGCAGCGGATGTACTGGAAAAGTTAGCGCCGGAGTATCCGGTTGTTTCCAAAATTCTGGAATACAGAGGGCTTGCAAAGCTGAAATCCACCTATGCGGAGGGGCTTTACGATTATATCAGGGAGGACGGCAGGATACACAGCAATTTCAACCAGATGATTACTGCCACCGGAAGGATTTCCTCCACGGAGCCCAACCTGCAGAACATCCCCATGCGCATGGAGCTTGGAAGGCTGATTCGGAAGGTATTCGTGCCCAAGGAAGGCTGCGTTTTGATGGATGCGGATTATTCCCAGATTGAGCTTCGCATTCTGGCGCATATGTCGGGAGATGAGGCATTGATTGAAGCATACAACCAGTCGGAGGACATCCACCGCATTACCGCTTCCAAAGTATTCCACACTCCTTTTGAGGAGGTAACGGATTTGCAGAGAAGAAATGCCAAGGCGGTAAATTTCGGAATCGTATACGGCATCAGCTCCTTTGGATTAAGTCAGGACCTTAGCATCAGTAAAAAAGAGGCTGCGGATTATATAGAGGCTTATTTCAACACCTACCCCGGAGTAAAAGCTTTTTTGGATGAAGAGGTGGAAAAGGCAAAGGAGCAGGGCTATTCCATTACCATGTACAATCGGAGAAGGCCCCTGCCGGAAATAAAAAGCAGCAACTTCATGCAGCGGCAGTTTGGAGAGCGGGTGGCAATGAACGCGCCTATACAGGGAACGGCAGCGGATATTATGAAGCTTGCCATGATTGCAGTTTACTGGGCACTTTATGAAGCGGGACTTTCTTCTAAGCTTATTTTACAGGTTCATGACGAGCTGTTGATTGAAACGAAGCTTGAGGAAAAAGAGCAGGTAGAAGAAATACTGGCAGGCAGCATGAAGAATGCGGCGAAGCTGAAAGTAGAACTGGAAGTGGATTTGCATACCGGGGAAAACTGGTATGAGGCAAAATAGGAAAAAAACATGAAAGTGATTGGAATTACCGGAGGAGTAGGCGCCGGAAAGTCGCAGATACTGAAATATCTGGAAGAAAAATACCGGGCGAGGATTCTTATGGCGGACCAGGCAGCCCATATCGTAAAGGAAAAAGGCCAAAGCTGCTATGAGCCTTTAGTAAGGCTTCTTGGCAGAGAAGTGCTGGATGAACAGGGTGAAATTCATAAGGGCAGGATGGCGGCCATGATTTTTTCAGATGAAAAGCTGCTTTTACAGGTAAATGCAATTATCCACCCGGAAGTAAGGAAATATATTGTCAGGCAGATTGAGCTGGAAAGAAAAAAAGGAGAGGCAAAGTTTTTCTTTCTGGAAGCCGCTTTATTAATTGAAGAGCATTATGATGAAATCTGTGATGAATTATGGTATATTTATGCAGAGGATTCCATTCGCATAAGCAGATTAATGGAAAGCAGAGGCTACAGCCGCCAAAGGGCGCTGCAGATTATGAAAGGGCAGCTTCTGGAGGAAGAATTCAGAAGGGGCTGTCAGTTTGTCATTGACAACAGCGGAAAGCTGGAAACGGCATTGGAGCAAATAGATAGAAAGCTGGGGGAATACTTGTGACGAAAACAAAGGAAGCATATGTATTTGGGTTGGATATTGGCACAAGGAGCATTGTAGGAACGGTAGGCTATAAAAATAAAAACCGTTTCGTGGTGGTGGCTCAGGAGTCTAAGGAGCATGAGACCAGAGCCATGTTAGACGGTCAGATTCACGATATTCATGCGGTAGGGGACACCATCAGGGAGGTGGTGGAGCTTTTAGAAGAAAAAACCGGAGAGCCGTTAAAGCAGGTAAGCATTGCGGCAGCAGGACGGGTGCTGAAAACCGTTACAGCCCATGCGGATATGGAGTTCATAGAGGATAAGCTCATTACACAGGAAGATATTTACGGGCTGGATTCCTTAGCGGTAGAAAAGGCATATGAGCAGTTCCAGATAGAAAATAAGACGGACATGAAGTTTTACTGCGTGGGATATTCGGTAGTAAAATATTTCATGAACGGTTATTTAATCGGCAATCTGGAATCCCATAAGGCAAAATCCATTGGAGTGGATTTAATAGCCACCTTCCTGCCGGATGATGTGGTGGACGGACTATACCGTGCCGTGGAGTATGCGGGGTTAGAGGTTGCTAACCTGACCCTGGAGCCTATTGCGGCAATTACGGTGGCAATTCCGGAAATGTACCGTATGCTCAATATCGGTTTGATTGACGTAGGGGCAGGCACCTCCGATATTTCCATTACAAAAGACGGAAGCATTATTGCCTACGGCATGCTTCCGGTGGCGGGTGACAGCCTTACGGAAGTGATTGCAAGGCATTGTCTGGTGGATTTTACCACTGCGGAGGAAATCAAAAAGGGTATTTCCGTTACGGATACGGTGGAATACAAGGATATTATGGGGCTTCCCCAGAACATTACAAGAGAGCAGGTGCTGGATATCTGCAAGGAATCCGTTACTTCCATGGCAAAGCAGGCGGCGGATAAGCTTTTGGAATTAAACGGCGGAAAGCCTGTAAGCGCTGTGTTTGTGGTGGGAGGCGGCGGCAAAATCCAGGGCTATACAGATTATGTTGCAGAGTATCTTGGGATTCCAAAGGAGCGCTGTGCCGTAAGGGGCAGTGAAGTCATGGATAAAATCGACTTTTTGGAGGCGGATGTGGTAAAGGATTCCCTGCTGGTGACTCCTATCGGTATCTGTCTGAATTTCTATGAAAAAAGCAATAATTTCATGTTTGTTACCTTTAATGATACGAGAATCAAGCTTTATGACAATAATAAGCTGTCCATTGTGGATGCTGCCATGCAGGCTGATTTTCCCAATGACGGACTTTTTCCAAAGAGGGGGCAGTCTCTTACCTTTACGATTAACGGAAAGCAAAAGGTAATCAGAGGAGAAACAGGAGAGGCGGCGGTCATTACTTTAAACGGCGAGCCGGCGGATATCCACACGCCTATCCGCCGAAACGATTTGATAACTGTAAAAGAATCTACGGCAGGAAAGCCGGCGGAGGCGGAGGTGGGAAAACTGCCTGAATTTTCCTCCAGCCTTTCCATTTTCGTAAATGAAAAAAAGGTGGAGTTCCCCAAGTTTGCCAGTGTAAACGGACAATTGCAGTCAGCCTTTTATTCCATTAAAGAAAATGATACAATAGAAATGCTGAATTTCTATACAGTGAAGCAGATTATAGAGTTTATGGATGTGATACTGGATAACAACATGAACATCTATGTAAACAATCAGATAGCGGATATGGATACGAAGGTGTATGAGAATTTTTCGGTTGTCTGGACACTGGAGGCTTTAGAGCTTCCGGAGGTAGAGATACGGGAAGAAAGGGTTCAGTTCCCAAGGGAAGAAAGATTCCGGTTTACAGAGGAAGAAAGAGAATCATTCCAGGACTCTGATGAGACGGAAAAGAAGTATGAAAGCAGAACGGAAGCCACTACCATCCATATCATAGTAAATAAAAAGCCTGTTACTCTGTCCGGCAAAAAGGATTATATTTTTGTGGATGTATTTGATTATATTGATTTTGATTTATCCAAGCCTCAGGGAACCAGTGTGGGAACGGTTTTAAACGGCGAAAATGCCGGATTTACCCAGTTCCTTTCCGATGGGGACGTGCTGGATATTTTCTGGAGAAAAGAGTGAGCCGGTGTTACGGCATAAAGGGAGGAAAAGAAAATGAAGCTTCTAAGCATTGCAAGCGGAAGCAGCGGAAATTGTATTTATGTAGGAAATGAAGACACCCACATTTTAATTGATGCGGGTATCAGCGGAAAAAAAGTAGAGGCAGGGCTTAAGTCCATCGGGCTTACGGCAGCAGATTTAGACGGGGTCTTTATCACCCATGAGCATATTGACCATATAGGAGGCCTTGGGGTGCTTGCCAGAAAATGCGGTCTTCCCATTTATGCCACCAAAGGCACCATACAGGGGATTTTAGGCACAAAATCCGTAGGAAAGATTGAAATGGAGCTTTTCCATCCTTTTGAAGGCTATGGCTGCTGTCAGGTGGGAAGCCTTACCATAGATCCGCTTCCTATTTCCCATGATGCCAACGACCCGGTAGCTTACCGCATTTATTGCGGACAGAAGCGTCTTGGAATCGTTACGGACCTTGGAATCGTTACAGATCAGGTGGTAGACGGTTTTCGGGATATGGATGCTTTGTTCATAGAGGCTAACCATGACGAAAGAATGCTGCAGGCGGGGGCCTATCCTTATTATCTGAAAAAGCGTATTGCGGGAAAGAAGGGGCATTTATCCAATGAAAGCAGCGGCAGGCTTTTAAGCAATATTGTAAACGACCATTTGAAATATATTATGTTAGGTCATTTAAGCCATGAAAATAACCTGCCGGAGTTAGCCTATGAAGCAGTACGGCTGGAAATTAACATGGGGGACAATCCTTACAGTGCGGAGGATTTCTTTATCAGTGTGGCAAAAAGAAGCGAGCCAAGCCCTTTGATTGAATTTTGAGAAAATAAAAACAGTATGGAAATATGAGGAGTCAGAAAATGAAAAAGACAATTATTACAGTAGTAGGAAAAGATACAGTAGGAATCATTGCAAAGGTGTGTACATATCTTGCAGAAAATGAAGTGAATATTCTGGATATTTCCCAGACCATCGTGCAGGATTATTTTAACATGATGATGTTGGTGGATATGAACCGCGCCCAAAAGCCTTTTGGGGACATTTCAGACGAGCTTGCAAAGGTAGGAGAGGAAATCGGCGTGGTAATCAAATGCCAGAGAGAAGACATTTTTGATAAAATGCATCGAATATAATAAAATTGCATGGGACGGAGAATAAGACATGATTAACTTTTTTGAAGTAAATGAAACAAATAAAATGATAGAGAAGGAAAATCTGGACGTAAGGACAATTACAATCGGAATCAGCCTGTTAGATTGTATTTCCACGGATTTGGAAGCTCTCAGGAAAAATATTTATGACAAAATAGAAAGAACAGCAAGAAATCTGGTGGCAACCGGAGAAGAAATAGAAAAAGAATTTGGCATTCCAATCGTCAATAAAAGAATTTCCGTAACCCCCATAGCCCTTGTGGGAGGCGCAGCCTGCAAAACAAGTGAGGATTTTGCAAAGATAGCGGAAACTCTGGACCGGGTGGCAAAGGAAGTGGGCGTGAATTTCATCGGAGGCTATTCCGCCCTTGTGTCAAAGGGCATGACAAAAGCGGATGAGCTGCTGATTCGTTCCATCCCCCTTGCCTTATCGAAAACAGAAAGAGTGTGCAGCTCCGTGAATTTAGGCTCTACCCGCACAGGAATCAATATGGATGCGGTAAAGCTCATGGGTGAAATCGTAAAGGAAACAGCAGAATATACAAAGGAAGATGATTCTTTAGGCTGTGCCAAGCTGGTTGTATTCTGCAATGCGCCGGACGACAATCCTTTTATGGCGGGAGCATTCCACGGAGTGACTGAGGCGGATGCTATCATCAACGTAGGGGTGTCCGGACCGGGGGTGGTAAGGACTGCTTTGGAAAAGGTACGGGGAGAAAGCTTTGAGGTGCTTTGCGAGACCATTAAAAAGACTGCCTTTAAGGTAACGAGAGTGGGGCAGCTTGTGGCAAAAGAAGCTTCCAGGCTGCTGCAGATTCCTTTTGGAATCGTGGATTTGTCTCTGGCGCCTACTCCTGCAATTGGTGACAGCGTTGCGGACATTTTGTGTGAAATCGGTCTGGAATATGCAGGGGCGCCGGGCACCACTGCAGCTCTGGCGCTTTTAAACGACCAGGTGAAAAAAGGCGGGGTTATGGCATCTTCCTATGTGGGAGGATTAAGCGGCGCATTTATTCCGGTCAGCGAGGACCAGGGAATGATTGATGCGGTTATGGCAGGAGCTCTTACATTGGAAAAGTTGGAGGCAATGACCTGCGTTTGTTCCGTAGGGCTTGACATGATTGCCATTCCGGGAGATACAAGGTCCTCTACCATATCCGGCATTATTGCCGACGAAATGGCAATCGGTATGGTGAACCAGAAAACCACGGCTGTGCGGATTATTCCGGTTATCGGAAAGGGCGTGGGGGAAAAAGTGGAATTTGGCGGGCTTTTGGGATATGCTCCCATTATGCCGGTAAATCCTTTTTCCTGTGAAGAGTTTATAAACAGGGGAGGCAGGATTCCGGCGCCTATCCACAGCTTTAAAAATTAAGGAAAAACCGGGAGGTGTTTTTATGGATTTTAATGCAGTCTATCACCGTGCAAACGATAATTTTTGTTATCCGCTCAATGAAAATGAACTGATTATTAATATAAAGACCGGATATGATGTAAAACAGGTGAATCTGTATCAGGGGGACCCTTTTTCAGCGGGAATCCTCGGGGGGAATCAGGTCTGGACCGGAAACGTTTGGGCAATCCATTTTAAGAAACGGTTAAAAAATCAAATCTGGTGGACCACCACATTACAGCCGGAATATAAGCGGTTAAAATACTACTTTGAGCTGATTACCGATTCGGAGCGCTGGTATTATTTTGAAGACGGGTTTGTCAGCGAGGAACAGATGAAGCTGGAAGGAAGGAGCATGCAGTGCTTTGTGTTTCCGTGGATGAATCCTTCGGATATCAATAAGACGCCTGCATGGGTAAACGAAACGGTCTGGTATCAGATATTTCCGGAGCGGTTCTGCAATGGAGATACATCAAACGACCCGGAGGGGACACTGCCATGGAAAAATAAGGGAAAGGTAACCAATCAGGAATTTTACGGCGGAGATTTGCAGGGCATTATGAATAAGCTGGATTATTTAAAGGAGCTTGGGATTACCGGAATTTATCTGACGCCCATTAACGAATCGCCTACCAGCCATAAGTATGATACAACAGATTATACGAAGATAGACCCTCATTTTGGTGACGAGGAAACCTTTATGAGAATGGTGGATGAAGCCCATAAGCGGGGAATCAGGGTTATGCTTGACGGAGTGTTCAACCATAGCGGAGAGTTTTTTGCACCCTGGCAGGAGGTTTGTGAAAAGGGACCTGAATCCAGGTACTATGACTGGTTCATGATTAACGAATGGCCTTTTGTCCATGAGGGCGGTTCTGCAAAAAAGAAGCAGTATTACAGCTTTGCCTTTTTTGACAAAATGCCCAAGCTGAATACAAACAATAAGGAAGTACGGGAATATTTATTAGGTGTCTGTGAGACCTGGGTGAAAAAATATAACGTGGACGGACTTCGGTTAGACGTTGCTAATGAGATTTCCCATGTGTTCTGTAAAGAGCTTCGGACAAGGGTAAAGGAAATCAATCCTGATATTTATATTTTAGGGGAAATCTGGCATGACGCCATGCCGTGGCTGAGGGGAGATGAATTTGATGCGGTCATGAACTATCCTCTCGGACAGAGCATCAAGGATTTCTGGATTGATAAAAGTCTGACCAATGAAGATTTTGAATTTACCATTAACCGGTGCTATACAGGCTATATGCAGCAGACAAATGATGTGCTGTTCAACCTGTTAGATTCCCACGACACGAAAAGGCTTCGCAGCGATGTGAAAAATCTGGATGAATATTTCCAGCAGATTGCAGTATTATTTACCATGCCGGGAAGTCCCTGTATTTATTACGGAACGGAAATTGCCATGGAAGGTGGACATGACCCCGACTGCAGGCGGTGTATGCCCTGGGAGGAAATCGAAGCGGGAGAATACAACGATAGGATTGATATTATCAGGCAGCTGATTCATTTAAGGAAAAGCGAGCCCTTAATGCGCACAAGAAATTTCCATTTTCCCAATAAGCTGGAAAATCCCCGCGTCATTGAATTTATGAAGTCGGGCTGGGTGGATAATTATCTGGAGGTCATCATCAATTGTGCGGAAGAGGATATGGAAATCCGAAGAGAAGGGGAAATTTTATTCCAAAGGCATTATATTGACAATACATTGTTGAAAAACGGCATTCTCATACGAAAAATAGTGAAGGATGAAATATAGGATATGGCGCTTTCAGAGCGAATATGGCTGGTTTTGTTTACTGTTTCAGAAGGAATCTTGCCATTTTTGTGTTACTTTTTCCCAAAGGAATTTTCCTATGAAGTAATGATGTTGCTGCTGCCAGCAGGAATGGCATTTCTTTATGTGCTTTGTTTTGGTCTGAAAAGGATTTTTGAGACAGATGTGGCGGAGTATGGGCTGTTTCAGATTTATGTTGCGGCGGCAATTGGCCTTTTCTTTTTGTTTGGATTTCGGTTTGCCCTGGACTCCTTTCAAATAGAAAATTCCATTATTTATATATTTCTGTTTATTGGTTCTGCCTTTACGATTGCTGTAGATGACGTAATATTTGCCATAATTTTTATTGTAATCGGGAAAATATGCGGGTTGGAAAGTGTGTTTTCCAAAAAGCGGAAAGAAGAAAAGAAGTTTTTTGACAGAAATGCAGGACCTTATGGGGGATTTCGGAATATCTATGAACAGATGTATTATGAGGAGCTTGAAAAAAGGCAGAGGAAGCAGTTCCGGCAAAGGAGAAATACGAGGGAAAATGTTCAATGGGATCAATGGCATGAATTTGAACGACACTATCAGGAAATGCCCAAAGAGCCGCCGCCTCCTAAATTTTTATTTGAAAAGACGATTTATTTCCGCTCCATTATCAGCCTGGAGGAGGTACGTCCAAGATATTTACAGCTTATGAAAAAATATCACCCGGATATGCCGGGAGGAAACAAGGACATTGCCCAGGAAATTCAAAGCGAATATGATAAAATCTGTGAGGAGAATGGGTTGTAGAATTGCTGGTACATAAAGAATTGAAGGGAGACGTAAGGTCTCCTTTTATTTTTGGGGGCAGGATTAAGAGTAGAATATTTTCAAGTGGAATTTTTATAAGAAAATATACTTGCATTATACCCTACGGGGGTATATAATAGGCTGTGAAAAATAGAAAAAGCATAAAAAAACAGGGAAAAGAAAAATCAAAAGCGGAGGAAAAGAACATGCCGGAAAAACAGGAGCAGTGTCCATGCCATAAGACAAAGGAACGTTCAGAAAAGGAATATAAGAGTCTGATTCACCGCTTAAACCGCATTGAAGGCCAGATTCGGGGAATACGGGGCATGGTGGAAAGGGAAGCCTACTGCACGGATATTCTTGTGCAGGTAGCTGCTGTAAACGCAGCACTGAACAGCTTTAATAAAGAACTGCTTTCCAACCATATAAGAACCTGTGTCACAAGGGATATACGGGAGGGAAAGGACGAGACGGTAGAGGAGCTGCTTTGCACATTACGGAAATTGATGAAATAAAGAGGCAAAAAAATGGGAAATAATATTATTACAGCAGTTTTTGGAAGGAAAAAAGAACTGCAGGGGCCGGCTATAGCAAAAAAAATAATTATTATTGAGGGAATGCACTGTAAAAGTTGTAAAAAACGTGTAGAAGAAAGACTGAATCAAATTGACGGCGCCTTGGCAAAGGTAGATTTAAAAAGAAATATAGCGGTAGTTTTCATGGAACGGATGATACCGGATATGTTATTAAAACATGAAATAGAAAAACTGGGCTATCAGGTAAGGAATATAGAGCTGAAGGAGGTATAAGATGGAACAATATACAGTAACGGGAATGAGCTGTGCTGCCTGCAGCGCCCGGGTGGAAAAGGCAGTTTCCAAGGTTCAGGGAGTCAGTTCCTGTTCTGTCAGCCTGCTGACTAACTCCATGGGCGTGGAAGGAACGGCAGAGCCGGCAGAAATTCTGAAAGCAGTGGAGGAGGCTGGCTATCAGGCTGCCCCCAAAAAAGCGGATAAAGGGCAGGGAGCAGCTATGGAAGCCGGTTTGGAGGAGGAAGTATTAAAGGACAGAGAAACACCTGTGCTGAAAAAGCGGCTTTTTGCTTCTCTGGGCTTTTTGCTTGTACTTATGTATATCTCCATGGGACATATGATGTGGAACTGGCCGCTCCCGGAATATCTTGCAAAAAACCATATGGCTATTGGACTTTTGCAGCTTTTGCTGACTGTGATTATTATGGTAATTAACCAGAAGTTTTTTATTAGCGGTTTTAAAAGCCTTTGGCATAAGGCTCCTAATATGGACACTTTAGTGGCATTAGGCGCCGGAGCTGCATTTGTATACAGCACCTATGCGCTGTTTGCCATGACGGATGCTCAGGCAAGAAGCGATATGGAAGGCGTCATGACCTATATGCACGAGTTTTATTTTGAATCAGCGGCCATGATACTAACCCTGATTACAGTAGGGAAAATGTTAGAAGCTATATCAAAGGGGAAAACTACTGATGCGTTAAAAAGCCTGATGAAGCTGGCTCCCAAAACTGCTACAGTGTTAAGGAACGGCATGGAAACACAGGTGCCTGTGGAGCAGGTAAATAAGGGTGATATTTTTGTAGTCCGTCCGGGAGAAAATATTCCGGTAGACGGCATTGTGGTGGAAGGAAACAGTGCGGTAAATGAATCCGCATTGACCGGCGAAAGCATTCCGGTAGATAAAGAAGAGGGAGATTATGTTTCGGCGGCTACCGTAAACCAGTCCGGCTTTATGAAATGCCGGGCGGACAGAGTGGGGGAGGACACCACGTTGTCTCAGATTATCCGCATGGTAAGCGATGCGGCAGCTACTAAGGCGCCAATTGCCAAGGTTGCCGACAGGGTTTCCGGTATTTTCGTT
Source organism: uncultured Lachnospiraceae bacterium (assembly GCA_910585715.1). GTDB lineage: Bacteria > Bacillota > Clostridia > Lachnospirales > Lachnospiraceae > RGIG3040. Next base: position 36,895 of record CAJUEX010000019.1, on the reverse strand, counting down.
CCGGCAGTCATTGCTGTTTCAGCAGTGACCATTTTAATCTGGCTATTGGCAGGAGAAACCATTGGCTTTTCTCTGGCAAGAGGGATTTCCGTGCTGGTAATCAGCTGTCCCTGTGCCTTGGGGCTGGCAACCCCGGTTGCAATCATGGTAGGAAACGGAATAGGGGCAAAAAACGGCATTATGTTTAAAACGGCAGCAGCTCTGGAGGAAACCGGCAAAATGCAGATTGTGGCATTAGATAAGACGGGAACCATTACAAAGGGTGAGCCAAAAGTAACCGATGTCATACCGGCAAAGGGAATTTCGGAGGAGGAATTGCTTTTCGTGGCATATGCCCTGGAAAGAAAAAGCGAACATCCCCTGGCAGGCGCAGTTTTGGAATATGCCCTGTTAAAACAAACAAAGGAAGCGGAGGTTACCGATTTTGCAGCTCTGCCGGGAAATGGACTTACAGCTTCTTGTGAAGGAGCACGTTTTGCAGGCGGAAATTTTCAGTTTATAAATAGTCGGGCGGAAATTTTACCCGAAATGAAAAAGCAGTCGGAAATTCTTTCAGAGGAAGGAAAGACTCCCCTGTTTTTTGCAAGAGATAAAAAACTTATGGGAATCATTGCAGTTGCAGACATTATGAAGGAAGACAGTCCCCGTGCCATACAGGAATTAAAAAATATGGGAATCAACGTAGTCATGCTTACCGGAGACAATGAAAGAACCGCAAATGCCATTGGCAGACAGGCAGGTGTGGATGAAGTAGTGGCAGGCGTATTGCCGGATGGAAAGGAACAGGTTATCCGTTCCCTTCAGGAAAAAGGAAAGGTAGTCATGGTAGGCGACGGAATCAATGATGCCCCGGCCCTTACAAGAGCGGATATAGGCATTGCCATAGGAGCCGGAACGGATATAGCTATTGATGCGGCGGATGTGGTGCTGATGAAAAGCGCATTAAGCGATGTGCCTGCAGCTATCCGGTTAAGCCGGGCATCCTTAAGGAATATCCATGAAAACCTGTTCTGGGCATTTATTTATAACGTAATAGGCATTCCCCTGGCAGCAGGCCTTTGGATTCCATTCTTTGGCTGGCAGTTAAATCCCATGTTCGGAGCAGCAGCCATGAGCCTGTCCAGCTTCTGCGTGGTAACCAATGCCCTGAGGCTGAATTTGATTCACATCCATGACAGCAAAAAAGATAAGCCGTTAAAAAATGCCCTTGAGGCTAACCAGATAAAAATAGAAAACAAGAAAGCGGAGGAAAAAGAAATGAAGAAAACAATGAAAATCGAAGGAATGATGTGCGCTCACTGTGAGGCAACCGTAAAAAAAAGTCTGGAGGCCCTTCCGGAAGTGACAGAGGCCACAGTAAACCATCAGGATGGAACAGCTGTTGTTGTTCTTAGTGCCGGGATTTCGGATGAGAGGTTAAAAGAGACTGTGGAGGCGAAGGACTATAAGGTGGTTTCCGTTCAGTAGAGATGAAATGAGTGGTTTATGAGGGGGATTTGGAAGGAGGACGTGGGAGCCGTATGAAAATATATTTTTACAGGGATGCCAAGAAACAGCTGTTCCATACATCCCCTGGCAGTTCCTGTGTCCTCCTTTCATAATCCAAACCCCGACTCCTGTAAACCTCTTTCCAACATCAACACTTAATAATCTCCCTCTGATACTCATTATTCATCGGCACCCCAAACTTGGTAGACACCACAGACTCATAAATATGGGAAGCCTGCATATCCTTTTCAAACTGTTTCAATCCGATTTCAGAAAGCTGGTTTTTTGCCTCCGATACCTTTGTAATCAATGGAACCAAAGAGCGCTTTTTCAATTCTGTTAAAAGGGGAGCTGAAGCTGTCCGAAAGCCCAATATACGTCCGTAAAAAATAGTCCCTTCTTTTAAAAATTCCTCCAGCTCAGACTGCTTTAAATCCAAAAGAACATGGCCGAGGCAGCGGCTGATTCTGGCATGGGTAAGATCCTTTGTTTTCAGGTATTCGCAGAAAGAAGAAATATCCGTCGTGGTAAATAAATGCTTTTTCATTTTGTTGGATAAATCCTCTGAGACGTCGGCAAACTGTGTATAACCGTTCTCGTGTTCTAAAAGCATTCGGTATTTTAAAATACTGGTAAAATCATTTTGAAAAACAGGAGTGGCTTTTCCATAGGTTTCCTTAAGGATTTCAAAACAGTTTTCGGGCATTTGCGCCCTTATGTATTCTAAAGGATTTTCCAGACGGAGGGCATGGCGGATGGAAATAGCGGAGCTATATCCCTGGGAAAGGCCGTAATCGTGATAGCCGGAGCCTACTCTTTCATTTGTATATGGAACAATGCTGCTTTCAAGCTGTAAAAGAGCTTTCAGGTACTCGATTCCCAATATATTGTTTGGATAGCAGATAACGGTGGAATAAGCGGCAAATCCGGGCAGGGAAGCCAACAGTGCGTTATTCCTTGCAGAAGGATAGCTGTAGCCGTTTCTAAGGCTTGCCCTTAATTCTTTCTTGTAATTTTCCGGTTCAAAGGCAAGAACCTTTGCAATTTCCATCAGTGTATTTAAATTGCCGCATTCGCTGCCAAAGCAGATGGAATCTACGACTCCTAATTTTTCAAATAGGGTCATGGTGCCTTTGGAAAAATATTCTGCGCTGGCGCAGGCATAAAAGGATGGAAGTTCCACTACCAAATCGGCACCGTTTAATAATGCCATTTTTGCTCTGTCATATTTATTCAGTATGGCAGGCGTGCCCCGCTGTGTGAAGTTACCGCTTAATGCAACGATGATGTAGTCAGCGCCGGTCAGCTTTCTGGCCTGTTCAATTTGATATTTATGTCCATTGTGAAACGGATTATATTCCGCAACAATTCCAGTAACCTTCATATAGCTCGCCTCCTTATTTATTCTATAAGTATACCATACATATTATTAAGGAAAAGTGCAACAAAAAAAAGAAAAATTCTGAAAATTTATTCATAAAAAATTGTATTTTATTTTGCACACATTTTTTACAATAAGAAACTTGTATACAAGGGATGTTTGTTTTATAATCAGTGTAAGAAAAACTTATAAAATGCTTATGGGATTCGTTTGGACGGTTAGGAAAGGAGAAGGGAATGGCATATATCGACATCATCAAAGAAAAGGCAAGAGCAGATAAAAAGACCATTGTTCTGCCGGAAACAACTGATAAAAGAACATTGATTGCGGCTGCCAGCATATTAAAGGAAAATATTGCAAATATCATTATGGTAGGAGACGAAGAAAAAATACACGACGGCGCCAGATGGCTGGAAGTGGAGCTGGACGGGGTGACAATTATCAATCCAAAGACTTCTGAAAAGCTGGAAGAATATGTGCAGCTGCTATACGAGACGAGAAAAGCAAAGGGCATGACGGAGGAAAAGGCAAGGGAAATTTTATTGGAGGATTTCCTTACCTTTGGGGTGTTAATGGTAAAGGCAAATGATGCGGACGGTATGGTGGCAGGCGCCTGTCATGCCACGGCGGATGTGCTCCGCCCGTCCCTTCAGATATTAAAGACGGCGCCGGGGGTCAAGCTGGTGTCGGGATTTTTCATTATGGACGTGCCGGACTGTCCTTACGGGGAAAACGGAACCTTCCTGTTTGCGGACTGCGGGCTGAATCAGGATCCTTCCGCTGAGGATTTGGCGGCCATTGCAGATACGTCGGCAAAGAGCTTTAAAAATCTGGTAAATGCAAAGCCCATTATTGCCATGCTGTCCCATTCCACAAAGGGAAGTGCAAAGCATCCCTTAGTGGACAAAATCGTGGAAGCCACCAGAATTGCAAAGGAACAGTATCCGAACCTTACCATTGACGGAGAGCTGCAGCCGGATGCGGCTTTAGTTCCCCATATCGCCAAGGCAAAAGCGCCGGGCAGCGAGGTGGCTGGAAAGGCAAATGTGCTTGTTTTCCCAAATCTGGACTGCGGCAATATCAGCTATAAGCTGGTGCAGAGGCTTGGTAAAGCAGAGGCTTACGGTCCTATGCTCCAGGGAATCTCCAAGCCGGTCAATGACCTGTCAAGAGGCTGTTCCTGGGAGGACATCGTAGGCGTGGTTGCCCTTACGGCAGTGCAGGCGCAGCTTGTGTAGTTGGTGTATTGTGCCATTACTATTTCTGATACATCCTTTATGTTTCTTATTTCCATTATCGCCGCATGGTTTATAGGGGCAGATTTTGGAAACCGTACAGTGACCAATGAAATAAAGCTGGGCTATAGCCGTCTGTCAGTCATACTGTCAAGGACCCTGGTTATATATTTGCAATCAGTTGTTTTACATGTTATATATGTGACTGCCGCAATCGCTGGCTATTGCATTGCGCATGGGCTTGATGGCAGTGTACTTTCTTTGGAAAATGCAATATGGCTTTGCTGATGCCCTGTGTCCTTTCAGCGCTTGTAACCGCCGTTATGTTTATAATGGCTGCCGTTCTTTTATTTCGGAAGGCAGAGCTTAAGTAAAGGGGTATAAGGCTGTGGAACATGGAATGGTAATATTGTTTTTGCGGTTGCTGTCATTTTTGCAGCAAAATATTTCATACTGAAGAAAACAATCGCATCCATACGAAGGCAGTTGGAGGATGAAACCAACTGTCTTCTTACTGTCTGTCTTGCGGATGAGGAGCTGAATCAGGTGGTGCGAAAAATAAATGAACTTTTCGAGAAGATTCAGCAGACGGTGATTCAGGAGAATATTTCTTCCATGGCTTTAAAATCTTCCATAGCAAATATATCCCATGATATGAAAACACCGCTGACATCGGTTATCGGCTATTTGTAACTTGCGGAAAGGGAATGCGGAGACCCGCAGATAAAGGAAATGATAACAATCTGTCTTTAGCGTACAATTTATTGTAATGCCCTGATGAACGATTTCTTTGAATTGTCCCTTGTGGAGTCTCAGGGTTTAAATCCCCGCACTTTAAGGATTCCGATAAGTCTGTAATTGCTTTTGCAGATAAAAGACTGCTTGGACGAATTGTTCAAAATCTGATTTCAAACTTGCTGGCAGACAGACTGTATGCATTAGAGCCGGAAATTTTTTGCCTAAATGCATGACTGGGCAAAAAATTTAAGGAAACGTTAAGCTTTCATCTAACCAAGGGGAAGCCTCAGGGAATATAGTAAGCAAAGAAACAAAATAATATGCAGAAATATGAAAAGAGGCAGAACAGGAGATGAAAGTATGTAGATATTCTTTGCAGATGGGGGAGGGCCGTTGCCGGACAGGGTAAGGGAGAATTTATTCAGGCCCTTTTGTATGGGAGATGAGTCAAGAAATGCAAAAGGGGGAAATGGCATGAAAGCATTTGTTGTGGAGCTGAAACTGGACAGGTAAGAACAGGATGTAACAGTTTGGACCACAGCTTTCCAGTCAGGCACAGGAACGGGGATTTAATAGAACATGTTTCTTCGTGGCTATGCGCTCCCGCTCTATAAAAACGCGGCTGAGGGCGGAACTTTTACTGTCCATACATGTCATACATATTTCCCGCTGCAAAGCATATCCAGAAAAAACAGCCCTGCAAAAGCATACCCGCACAAATAGAAGCAGTAATAATACATAAAAAACATGGCAGGCGCCGTTAAGAAAATCAGCACAAGCTGTATCTGAATCAAAAGCGACAGAACCACAAATACCTTCTTTTTCTGAAAGCATCCTGTTAAGGTAGCAATTGCTAACAAAATGAAAGCCGGCAGGCAGTTATAAAATACCGGAAGGAACATATTCGTAGTGCTTTCCCCCTGTACATAGTGGCGGCAGGAGAGAAATTCAATGACCTGTTCCCGCACTGCCTGTCCAAAAGGAGGCTCCATAAAAGGGAACACCTTTTTAAAATCCGTATCATAATAATGAAGCTCCAAAATCCCGGAAACCATTTCACCTCCGGGATGGTTGATTTCATTCGGGTAAAAGCCGTTGGTATGGGCAAAGGTGAGACAACGGTATTTTAAAAAATCATCAAAATTGTACACAATCAGCCTGAGGGCAGCGCCCATGAAACGGTTTAGCTGCTCCTTTGGCAGCACATCGGGAATATTCCAGTACTGGCTGATATTCCGCACGGAAGCATCCCTGCGCAGCCTTTGCACATCAATCAATTCATTCAGGGTAAGAATGTCCTCATATACGCTGGGACCCTCTAAATGCTCTTCATTAAACAAATTCCCCAAAGGATTTATTACAAGAGAAATGGGATATTTGTTGCTGCCATTTGCCGCAATCTTATTAGGTATCTGAAAGAGAAGAAAGGACAGGCAAATCACTGCAAGGGAAATACAGGCACGCTTCAGGGAAAAAAGCTTTAAGAACCATAAAGCAGCCGGCAGCAACAAAAGCAGATAAATATATTCCGTCCTCCATGCAATAACCAGCCCGCTTACAGCAGAAAGAAACAGCCCTGTCCGCAAGGATAACGCACCCCTTTTACAGGCAAAAAATATTTGAAAAAGCACCAGCAGAAACAGCCATCCCGCCAAAGTGGCCCGAAGGGTAAACAAATTGCCGTCAAGCACCGGCAGAAGGCAAAAGGGGAAAAGCATAAGCCATACCTTTTTGCTTTGATAGATGGAAAACAGATTTTTCATTATATAAGAAAAAATACAGCATATGACCAATATCTGCATAAAAGTAATAACAGCCGGATTTGGAAAAAACAAAAGACATACAATATAAAAACAACTGGTAATCCCCGTCTGGGCAGGAGAAAGCTGGAAACTTAAAGCGCTTTTCAGCACATAAAATTCATCCCCCTTGAAAATACCGGGCCATACCAGAAGCAATAAGCTTCCTGATAAAAGGAAGTACACAAGAAAATATTTCAGGTAGGAAAGAAAAGTCTGATTTCTCTCAATCAGAAGATGAATACAAAAAACCACCGCCGTATAAAAGCAGATACCAAATAAAAAGGAAAGCAATATAAGGCCATACATATAAAGCCGCGGCGAATCCCCTAAAGTAAAAACAGAGCGTACCCTGCCATGAACCAACAGCGCCTGCACTATAGAAAGTATCATGCCGGTAACAGCAGAGACGCCAAGGGCGGCAATCCGTCTCTTATGAAAAAATGAAGAAAACATGTGAATATTCATAAACAATCCTTTCCGTCCGTCCTTTTTCAAGGAACAAATAACCTTTAAAAGTACCATTTAAATATAGCATGTCCAAAAGGAAAACACCATATCAATTTTATGCAGGGAAGGTAACAGTCCCATTTATACTTTAGAAAAAGTAATGGTAAAAGCCAAGAACGTTTAGTATAATACAGAAAACAAAAAAAGATGGCATTGCTGTCTGGCTCAAATAATAGAGAATAAGTAGATAATTAAGTGGAACAATATTTGTGTAATGGTTAAAAGATATTTGAAAATTAATTCTTGGAAAGAAAATTATTGACAAACACCCCCGCCCTATGTATAATGATTTAGGTGTGGACAGGAGTATACTATGCTATTAAATCTTACAGATGTGTTATCTTCCGAAGAAAAGACAGAGCAAAAGCAGGTTCCTTATGAAGCAGACATATTTCAAAGCGGCTTGGAAAGCTACCCCATTTTAAAGAAAACCCCGCTTACCCTTACCATGAAAGCAGTGGAAAAAGGTAAAGTGCTTTTAAATGGCAGGATAGACATTACGCTTTCCGCAAACTGCAGCAGATGCTTAAAAGAGATACCTTGTGATTTGTCCTTGGAATTTGAAGAGCACGTTTCAAAGGAAGAAATAGAGGCAGCAGAAGACCGGAAAGAAGAAAAAAGCTTCTTAAACGGCTTCCAGCTGGATACGGAAAAGCTGATCCACAATGAAATATTGATGAATTTGCCCATGAAGGTTTTATGCAGGAAAGACTGCAAAGGCATTTGTAAACAATGTGGGAAAGACCTGAACCTAGGTGATTGCGGATGTGATGACTTCGTACCGGATCCTAGAATGGCAATGATTAAAGATATCTTTCATGCGAATAAGGAGGTGTAATGATGTCAATCTGTCCAAAAAACAAATCTTCAAAAGGTAGAAGAGATAAAAGAAGAGCTAATTGGAAAATGAGCGCTCCAACATTGGTAAAGTGCAGCAAGTGCGGTGCGCTTATGATGCCTCATAGAGTTTGCAAGGCTTGTGGTTCTTACAATAAGAAAGAAATCATCAGCGTAGACTAATTGCAGCATGAACAGCCTGTAGGCTTTGCTTACAGGCTGTTGCAGACATAAGGACTTTCCGGTCTTCGGCAAGTCTTTTTTTATTCCCGTAAGCAATGAGGAAAATAACCATGCCTGCATGGCTATTTGACAAATGCTGCGAGGGTCAAATACCCCGTAGCCTGCTGCGGGGTATTTAATTATCAAAAGTAGGATGCTATGGAAATGAGGTGATTGCTTGCAGGCAAAAGCTGACGTGGATAAGCAGCTGATTGAAAGCTTTAAGAAAATTGCACTTGAAGTCCCTGTCAGCAAAATAACCATTAAAGATATTACAGACGGGGCAGGAGTTATCCGCCCTACCTTTTACAATCACTTTCAGGATAAATATGAAGTCATTGAGCGGATTATCCGGACGGAACTTTTAGACCCCATGAGGCCTCTGTTGCAGAATGAAATGTTTGATGAAGCCATTCTTCTGATTTTCACCAACATTCTTAAGGAGAAAGAACTTTACAAAAAGCTTTCCAAAATGGAAGGGCAGAATTCCTTTGAGGATATTGTCAGAGACTGTATACGGGATATTCTGCTGGAGCTTTTAATTGATAAGATTGGAACGAAAACAGCAAAGCATAAATGGATGACACCGGATAAGCTGGCGGATTATTATTCCCTGTCCATGACCTTTATCGTGATGACGTGGATTCAGACGGATATGGTCATTCCCCCTAAGGAAGTGGCGGAAGTATACAACTATGTGATTTCCAAATCCTTAAAGGATATGGTGGAGGATATTGCGGAATGGAAGCAGCCTTAAGGGCAGGATAATTTTTCCGGTTTGTTTATGTCAGGACGACAAAAGAGTTGAAATGTATTAGAAGTACATACAGGTAAAAAGGATTGAATATTAACAGATTCAATCTTTTTTTTTATACTCTTTTTCAGAAAAATAAAGAAAAGAGATGAGGAAATTATGAAACAGTTGGGAAAAGGTGTCGTAAAGGCACGGGTTCTGATTTTCCTCATGGGGCTGGTGCTTTTGGTTCCTTCTTTCATAGGATATGTAAATACAAGAGTCAACTATGATATTCTATCCTATCTGCCAAAAGACATTGAGACCATGAAGGGACAGGACATTTTGGAAAAGCAGTTTGGAACGGGAGCTTTTTCCATGTTCATGGTGGAGGGCATGGAATATAAGGATGTTTCAAACCTGAAGGAACAGTTAGAGCAGGTAGAACATGTAAAGAACATTCTCTGGTATGACAGCTTTGCAGATTTATCCGTGCCTGCGGAGCTGCTGCCGGAAAACATTATGGAAGCCTTTAATAAAGGGGACTGCACACTGATGCTGATTTTATTTGACTCTACCATGTCTTCCGACGAAACCATGGAGGCAATCGAGGAAATTCGGAAAATTGCAGGAAAGCAGTGTTTCCTAAGCGGCATGTCGGCAGTGGTAACCGATACGAAGAATTTATCCAACAGAGAAACGCCTGTTTATGTGGTAATTGCAGTTATTTTGTCCACCATTGTACTGAGTCTTACCATGGACTCCTTTATCATTCCCTTGTTCTTTTTGATGAGTATAGGAATGGCAATTGTATACAATCTGGGAAGCAACATTTTCTTAGGGGAAATATCTTATATTACAAAAGCGTTAAGCGCAGTGCTGCAGCTGGGAGTTACCATGGACTATTCCATATTCCTGTGGCACAGCTATGAAGAGGAGCAGAGGGACGGGCAGGTTCCAAAGCATGAAGCTATGGCAAATGCCATTAATGCAACCATTTCTTCCGTGGTAGGAAGCTCCGTCACTACGGTGGCAGGCTTTATCGCCCTTTGTTTTATGAGCTTTACATTAGGAATGGATTTGGGAATCGTTATGGCAAAGGGAGTGATTATCGGCGTAATCTGCTGCGTTACCGTGTTACCATCCATGATTCTTGTATTTGACAAGGCAATTGAAAAAACAAAGCATAAGCCTTTCATACCGGAGTTTAGAATCACAAAATTTGTTGCCAAACACTATGTTGTCATTGCAGTGCTTTTTGTGTTGATTTGGATTCCTGCCGTTATCGGCTATTTCAACACAGATGTGTATTACAATCTGGATGAGACGCTTCCGAAGGATTTGGAAAGCATTATTGCCAATACAAAGCTGAACGAAGAATTTGAAATGAATACTACCCATATTCTGCTGATAGACAGTGCATTAGAACCAAAAGAAGTTTCTAAGATGTGTGAGGAAATGAAACAGGTTTCCGGGGTGAAAACGGTTATCGGAATGGATTCTTTATTAGGTCCTGCCATACCGAGGGATTTCATTCCGGACAGCCTGATGGAAACATTAAAAAATGAAAATTACCAGATGATGATGGTAAGCTCAGAATATAAGGTGGCATCTGATGAGGTAAATAAGCAGTGCGATGAATTAAATGTCATTTTAAAGCAGTATGATGGAGAAGGAATGCTCATAGGAGAAGCGCCCTGCACCAAAGACCTGATAACCATTACCGATAAGGATTTTCAGGTGGTCAGCGCCGTATCCATTGGTGTTATTTTTATCATTATCGCCATTGTGTTCAAGTCGGTTTCTCTGCCGGTCATCTTAGTGACGACCATAGAATTTGCTATTTTTATCAATATGGCAGTTCCGTACTATACAAAAACGGAAATTCCTTTTATTGCGTCCATTGTTATCGGAACCATCCAGTTAGGGGCAACTGTGGATTATGCCATTTTGATGACTAACCGGTATAAGCGGGAGAGGATGATGGGAATGGGAAAGAAGGAAGCTGTGGAAATCGCTCATCAGACCTCCATACAGTCCATATTTGTAAGCGCCTTGAGCTTTTTTGCAGCAACCTTTGGCGTGGGATTTTATTCCAACATTGATATGATAAGCTCCTTATGCACCCTAATGTCCAGAGGAGCCATTATCAGCATGATAGTGGTGCTGACCGTTCTGCCGGCAATGCTGATGGTTTTTGATAAGCTGATTTGCCATACGACTATGGGAATGAAGAAAAAGAAACTGGCAGCTTAAGCGGCAGGATGGAGAATGTCTCACTGGCTGTTAGGGATATTAAACATCAATACATTGTAATCGAAGAAACAGGCAGGAAGAAATAGAAGGCTGCGGATAAAAGAAGTAGAAAAGAAGATAAAGTAGAAAAAAGATAGAAAAGATATGAAAAAAGCAATATGAAACAAAAGATATAGAAAGGAAGATGTAGAAAAAAATAATATAGGCGGAAAGCCATAAGTAAGAGGATATGGATAAAAAGAAATAAAAAAATAGATAGAGAAGAAATCAGTAAGAGGAAAGGATGGAAAAATATGAAAAGAAATGATTTATTACAAAAATTAAAAGGAAAACATGCCATGAAGGTAACGGCAGCAGTGTTGGCAGCAGCACTTTTGGTATCATCAATTTCTGTATACAGTGTAAAAGCGGAAAAAAATATAGAAGCAGAAGAACAGGAAGAAGCTTTGGAAACGGAAGCGGGACAGGAGCAGGAAGAAGTGCTTTCAGAAGTATTGGACAATCAGATTTCACGAGGCTCGGAGGAAGAGCAGGTGGATAAAGAGGAAACGGTTTATGTAATCAGCGATGCAAAAGGAAACGCAAAGGAAGTCATTGTAAGCGACTGGCTGAAAAACCCGGATTCCAAAGAGGAGCTTTTCGATGTGTCTGATTTGGAAGGAATAGAAAACGTAAAAGGAGATGAAACCTTTACAAAGGGCAGCGATAATACTATTACCTGGCAGGCAGATGGAGAAGATATTTATTATCAGGGAAAGACGGATAAAAATGTACCAGTGGACGTAAAGATTACCTATTATCTGGAAGATAAGGAAATTGCACCGGAAAAGCTGGCAGGGCAGAGCGGAAATGTAAAAATCAGGTTTGATTATGTAAATAAAGAAAAACAGACCATTACGATAGATGGAAAGGAAGAGGAGATTTATGTGCCCTTTACCGTATTATCCGGCATGATGCTTCCAACAGAGAATTTTAAAAATGTAACAGTAAAAAATGGTAAGGTACTTTCAGAAGGCAGTCACGATATAGTGGTTGGCGTGGCATTTCCGGGATTAAAGGAAAGTCTTGCAATTTCAGGGGAAGATCTGGATACAGATATGGAAATTCCAAATTATGTAGAGGTCAGCGCACAGGTAACGGATTTTTCTCTGGATATGACTATGTCAGCAGTATTGAGCGATATATTAAGCGATGTAAACTTAAGCAAAAACGGAAAGCTGGATGAATTAGATGATTCCATGGATGAGCTTTCTGATGCATCCGGAAAACTTGTGGACGGCAGCAGAGAATTAAAGGACGGGGCGAATACCCTGAATTCAAAAACCGGAGACTTAAAGGACGGGGCAGGAAGCTTAAACAAAGGAGTAAAGGAATATACAGACGGAGTGGGACAGTTAGCTTCCGGAATCGGCTCATTAAAAGAAGGAACCTCCAAGCTCAACGGAAATGTGCCCACCCTGTTAAAGGGAGTAGGTGACTTAAACAAAGGAGCGGCAGAGGCAAAAAAAGGAGCAGACAGCCTTGTAAAAGGCTATCAGGGAGACGGAACTGAAAAAAATCCCGGTGCGGCAGCAGGCGCGGCAGCTTTGGCACAGGGAGCCGCACAGCTTAGTCAGGGGATTTCTGCATTAAGTCAGGGGGTGGGAGGCATGTTTGCTTCCATGGACCAAAGCATTGCAGAAAATCAGGCAAATGCCCAGACGGCTTCCCAGGCGGCTCAGGCAGCTTCCCGGGCTTTGGAAGGGCATTTGATGGACTTTGCCACCAGAGTAGGAGAGCTTATGGCAATCCAGCAGCGGTTAAACAGCGTTTCCGCAAACAGTGCGGAATATGCGGCTTACAGCCAGGCATATCAGGCAAAGGCCGCAGAAGTGCAGGCGGGACTGGGAAGCCTGCAGACTACCGTAGCTGCAGATGTACAGAGCATCAGCGATTATTCCGCAAAAGCAGGCGGTGCAGTGGGAGCTGTCCAGGCATTGCAGACAATCAAAGAAGAAGCAGCCAAAAGCGACCTGACCGGAAATGTACAGAAGCTGAATGAGGGGGCAAATCAGGTAACTGCAGGTGCAGCAGCATTAAACAGAGGAATCAACGGATATACAAATGAAAAAGGAGAAAAGGTAATGGGACTTGCAGAAGGAACCGCTTCCCTGCAAAAAGGTCTGGAACAGCTTTCAGATGGCACTTCCACTTTAAATAAAAAAAGCAGAACCTTGAAAGACGGAGTGGAGCAGTTAGACAGCGGCGCCGGAAAATTATCAGAAGGAGTTAGCAAGCTTACCGGAAATTCATCAAAGCTTACAGAGGGCGCAGATAGCCTTTTCAAAGGAGCCGGGCAGTTTGCAGAGGGCGTGGAAAAGTTGAAATCCGGAGCAGGGGAATTAAACAGCGGCATGATTCAGTTTGATGAAGACGGCATTCAGAAACTGACAGACACTTTTAACGGAGATATGGGAAGTCTGCTAGACCGTCTGGAAAAGCTGAAAGAAAGCGGAGAAAATTACAATACCTTTACTGCATTGCCGGAGGGCTGCAGCGGAAAAGTGAAATTTGTCATTAAGACAGAAGCTGTCAAGTAAAAGAAAAAACAGCCTGAAGGGAGGGCGCATATGAATCCTATACTGATTTTTCTTATATGTTTCGGACTTTCGCTGAATCTATATGCGGCTGTAGTCTGTAAAGGCGCCCTGCTTCCAAGCATTAGAAAAAATGATTTAATTTATTACAGCTTTGTATTTGCCGTATGGCAGCTCATTACCCTGTCCCTTGGAAATATCATAGCCATATTCCTCTCCATAGCAGGCTTTATAAGAGAGGGGCAGCCTATTGACAGACTTCTTGCTATTGTCATATTTGTGTGTATTGCTTTTCGCATGTTAAAAGCGGCTTGGAAAAGGGAAACAATGCATGGAATCCGCTCTCATCCCTCTTCTGCTGGCTTGCTTCAGCCGATACCCTTTGGAAAAGGTGTTTTAATTCCTTTTATGTAATCATTCTTTAGAACAACGGCTTTTCGATACACAGTGGGAGCCGGCGGAATATGGAATAGTCTTAGGGGCACGCTCTCGCTCTGCAAAGACGCAGCGGTACTTATGCACCGTATTTTGGTGCATTAGTACCGCTGCGTCTTTGCAGAGCGAGAGCGTGCCCCTAAGACTATTCCATATTCCGCCGGCTCCCACGTCCTCCCATCCCAAAACCCACTGCCAGCACTATTGCCAAAACTGTGACAAATCTGTGAATCCCTCTTGCATTCTTTCCAAAGATATGCTAAAGTATAACAGTTGTGAGAAAAGAGATGGTCCTCTGTTACAGTCAGTATTAAGAACATCCATACAGGAAGGAGAAACACAATGAACGATATTATCAGAAACATCGAAGCAGAACAGTTAAAGGAAAACGTACCTCAGTTCAACGTTGGTGATACTGTAAAGGTTTACGGTAAAATCAAGGAAGGAAACCGTGAAAGAATTCAGGTTTTTGAAGGAACTGTATTAAAGAAGCAGGGCGGCAGCAACAGAGCTACCTTTACTGTAAGAAAGACCTCTAACGGTGTAGGCGTGGAAAAGACATGGCCGCTTCATTCTCCAAATGTAGAGAAAATTGAAGTAGTAAGAAGAGGTAAAGTAAGACGTGCAAAGCTTTTCTACTTAAGAGAGCGTGTAGGTAAGAAAGCAAAGGTAAAAGAGTTAGTAAGATAAGAGTGGATTACTGCACTGAATCATGAAAAGGAATGGGACATTTACGTATGTAGATTGTCCCTTTTTCATACTTGGAGAAACAATATGTCGAAAAGAAAAGGACTGAGCTTTTACAAAAAGAAAAAGAAATTAAGCGCAAGTGTGATACATGAAATATGGAGCTATATTTTTCTTGTATTTGCTACTATTCTGATTGCCTTTGTTCTTGTTTATTCCATAGGGATGAAAACAAATGTGATTGGAGTGTCCATGGAGCCCCAGTTATATAACGGGCAGTCTATTTTAGTGAACAGGCTGGGATATAAGATTTTTCCCCCAAGGGCAGGAGATGTGATTGTATTCCTTCCAAACGGAAATAAAAATTCCCATTTTTATGTGAAGAGAGTGGTGGCTGTTCCGGGGAATAAAGTATGTATCAGGGAAGGAAAGCTTTATGTAAATGGCGCACTGTATGAAGGCATGGAGTATGATAAGATTGCAGACCCGGGAATAGCGGAAAATGAAATTACTTTGGAGAGCGATGAATTTTTTGTACTGGGCGATAATGTAAATAACAGTGAGGACAGCCGTTCCGGCAATATCGGCGCCGTAAACAGGAAGGATATTATCGGAAAGGTGTGGTTCCACATGGCGGCAGGCGACACAAGCGTAGGATTTATGAAGTAGATTCCTGCAATTTGTTTCAAGGTGTAAAAGAACGGGAAAGACGGAAAAAACAGGAAAAGAACGGAGGGAGGAAGCAGGATGAATTATCAATGGTATCCGGGGCATATGACGAAAGCAAAGAGAATGATGCAGGAAAATATTAAGCTTATTGACCTTGTTATTGAGCTTGTGGATGCAAGAGTGCCCTTAAGCAGCAGAAATCCGGACATTGATGAGCTTGGAAAAGGAAAAAGCAGGCTTATACTTTTGAATAAAGCGGATTTGGCAGATGATAAACGGACAAAAGAATGGTTTTCCTATTTTAAGGAAAAAGGCTTTTTTGTGCTTGCAATCAATGCGAGGACAAAAGAAAACATGAAGGCGATACAAAATATTGTTACGGAAGCGTGCAGGGAAAAAATAGAGAGGGACAGAAAAAGAGGGATTATCAACCGTCCGGTGAGGGCTATGGTAGTGGGAATCCCTAATGTGGGAAAATCCACCTTTATCAATTCCTTTGCAGGAAAGGCATGTACAAAAACAGGGAATAAGCCGGGGGTAACGAAAGGAAAACAGTGGATTCGTCTGAATAAAGGGCTGGAGCTTCTGGATACGCCGGGAATCCTCTGGCCCAAGTTTGAGGATCAGCAGGTGGGCTTAAGGCTTGCCATGATTGGTTCCATGAATGATGAGATATTGAACACGGAAGAGCTTGCCATTTCCCTGATTACTTATCTGGAGGAGCATTATCATGGACTTTTGGAAAAGAGGTATCAGATTGTTAATGAAGAACCCTTGAAGATTCTGGAAGAAATCGGAGAAAAGCGAAAATGCTTTTTAAAAGGGGAACAGCTGGACTACCGGAAAACGAGCAATCTGATTGTGGATGATTTCAGAAGCGGCAGGTTAGGAAAAATTACACTTGAATTTCCTTAAGAAAAATAATATGATGAAGTAGTATGAAGTAACTGACAGAAAAGAGGAATATTTTGAAGAACATATTAAAAGAAATACTTAGTACAAGCTTTTATTTTTTAATTGTGCTGCTTATCACATATCTGGTCATTACCTTTGTGGGGCAGCGTACCAGAGTAAGCGGTGAGTCCATGACGCCTACTTTACAGGAAAATGACAATCTGATTGTGGATAAAATAACCTATCGGTTTAAGGACCCGGAACGGTTTGACATTATTGTATTCCCTTACAGGTATAAGAAAAAGACTTATTATATCAAAAGGATTATCGGAATGCCGGGAGAGACCGTTCAGATTGACGAGCAGGGGAATATTTTCATTGACGGTGAGATTTTACAGGAGTCCTACGGCAAGGAAGTAATCCGCTATCAGGGCAGGGCGGCAGAGCCCATTACGCTTGGTGAGGATGAATACTTTGTTATGGGCGATAACCGGAACGGAAGCTCGGACAGCAGAGAAGAGGATGTTGGGAATATTTCAAGAAAAGAGATTATTGGAAGAGCATGGGTACGGATTTATCCCTTTGATAAATTCGGGGTTTTGAAGCACCAGTAGAAAGCATGAAGCAGGGATAGTCCCTATGGAAAGAGCGGAGCGGATAAAAATTGGAAAAGAAAATAAGCGAGATAAAAGAAGCTTACCAGGCAGCAGAGATACATATGCTGCCTGAATTTGTAAGCACCTATAAAGAAGATGAAAGACCCGGTGTGGCAGCTCTTGTGAAAAAAGCACGGAAACGGATGGAGGCTATGGAAAAAGAGCTTGCCAGAACCGAAGCTTTAAAAGCATATGAAAAGAAATATGAGTCATATGGATATATATGCGGGATAGACGAGGTTGGAAGAGGACCGCTTGCCGGACCGGTAGTGGCAGGAGCCGTTATTCTGCCAAAGGATACGGATATCTTATACATTAATGATTCCAAAAAGCTTTCGGAGAAAAAAAGAGAAGAGCTTTATGAAGTCATTATGGAAAAAGCCGTGGCAACAGGAATCGGCTATGCTTCACCGGAAAGAATTGACGAAATCAATATTTTACAGGCTACCTATGAAGCAATGCGGGAAGCTATTCAAAATCTGGCAGTTGCACCCGATATATTATTAAATGATGCAGTTACCATTCCAAAGGTTACCATTTTGCAGATACCCATTATTAAGGGGGACGCCAAAAGCATTTCCATAGGGGCGGCAAGCATTATTGCCAAGGTCACAAGAGACCGGCTGATGGTGGAATATGATAAGCTCATGCCGGAATACGGCTTTGCTTCCAACAAGGGCTATGGCTCCAAAGCCCATATTGAGGCATTGAAAGCAAACGGTCCTTCGCCGATACATAGAAAGAGCTTTATTAAAAACTTTATCTGACTGAACTGTTATCTAAATTGTGAACCCGGGTGTTTAAAATCGGTTAATTAATTCAACAAAGTGAGGAAATTATATGGGATTTGATTTATCAAATTTGTTTTCCTATCATACAAATAAAGAAGCTTACGGCGCCGGGCCGGTGTCGGAGGCAGACAGCACGGCTTCCCCAAAGGAAACAGACCGTGTGCTGACCGCAAGGGAGCTGTCTGCTTTTACAAAGGGAAGCAGCGTGACGGGACAGGTAATTGCCATGGAAGGAGATATGGTAAAGTTAAAGCTTTCCGATGATGCTTATGTCAATGCCAGACTGGAACAAAAGCTTCAGGTAATGGTAGGGCAGAGGCTGACCTTTGAAGTTAAGAGCCATTCAGGAAATACCCTTTCCCTAAGCCCTCTTTTTACCAATATGAATACCGGCACCACCGTAATAAAAGGTCTGGAAGCAGCTAATATTCCGGTGAACGATGCAACTGCCTCCATGGTTACTGCCATGATGGATAAGGGAATGTCCATTGATGCGGCTTCCCTGCAGAATATGTTCAGGCAGGTCACGTCATTTCCCAAGGCGCTGCCAGCTGATCTGGTGGAAATGAAACAGTTGTCCATTCCTGTCACAAATGAAAATATTACCCAGTTTGAAGCATATAAGAATTTTGAACATCAGATTCTGGCGGGAATTGAAGAAATTGCCGGAAGTCTGGAACAGACCTGTCTGGACATGATAAAAGCAGGAGATGCAAAACAGGCAGCGGCTGTCTATAAAGAGGTGACAGCTATGCTTGCAGAAGGAGAAATGTTTCCGGAGCAGGCGGAAGGTTTTATCGGTGATGTACTGGAAGGGGAAACAGCTGTTTTTGAACAAGACAGCCAGACGGGAAAGATTCTGATTAAAGAACCGGGAATGGAAACAGTTTTGCCGGGGGCAGGGGAGAATGAGAATGCAGCAGCAAAAGCCGGTTCAGAGTCCGGGGAAGCTTTCCTGACAGAGGAAATGCCGGCAGCATCCAAAGAAAGCGAGTTAGCCGCTGCTAATAAAGCGCCGGCACAGGAATGGCAGCTTGGGAATTTGTTAAAGGAACCGGAAAGGGCGGCATTTTCCGGACAGCTTACAGAGCTTGGGGTTTCGGAAAGGATTACGGCTCAGGTAAAGGAAGGGACTATTTCCTACAAGGAGCTTTTTTCTGTACTGAGCAGGATTTCGGAGGAAAAGCAGCAGGCGGAGCCTTTGCAGAAATTGTATGCTTCAAAAGAATTTGGGACATTGGTTAAAAACCGGATGATGAAACAGCTTTTACTGGAACCGGAAACAGTGGGGAAAGACGGAAAGGTTTCCGAGTATTATGAAAAGCTGCGGCAGCAGACACAGAGGCTGACAGATACCTTGTCTACCATTGGCAAAGAGAATTCCAATCTGTTTAAAAGCGTGGAAAGCCTTCGCCAGAACGTGGATTTTATGAATCAGCTCAATCAGGCGTTTACCTATGTGCAGCTGCCCCTGAAATTTAGTCAGGGAAGCGGACACGGGGACTTGTATGTATATACCAATAAAAAAAATCTGGCAAAGGAAAATGGCAGTATAAGCGCTCTGCTTCATCTGGATATGGACAATCTGGGCGCTGTAGACGTATATGTGACTATGACAGGCAGCGAAAAAGTCAACACGAAGTTTTATTTAAGGGATGACGACATGCTTTCCTTTATAGAAAGCAATATCCATATTTTAAATGAGAGGCTGGAAAAGCGAGGCTATGCTTTAAAAACAGAGGTAACAGTGAAAAGCGGAGAGGAAAAAAGCTTCGCGGAGCGATTGGCAGGGGAAGAAGAGGAAGCAAAGCGCATGCTTCTTTCCACACAGGCTTTTGATGTAAGGGCATAAGGAGAGGAAGCGGCATATGGAAGAAAAACCAAAAAAAATAAAACAGGCAATTGCCCTGGAATATGACCCTTCCGAAGAAGCTCCCCGGGTAATTGCTTCCGGAAAAGGAGCGCTGGCGGAAAGGATTTTACAAAAGGCTAAAGAAGAAAAGGTTCCTATCCACAAGGATGATAAGCTGGCGGACACTCTGGCAAGGCTGCAAATCGGTGAAATGATTCCGCCGGAGCTTTATGAGGTTGTGGCGGAAATACTGGTATTTGTGGACCAGATGGACAAAATACGGGCAAAAATGAAAAAATAACCATGCCTGCAAAAGCACAGGGACGGTACGGGGTGCAGGAATACTGTATGAATAAAAGAAAAGTAGGAAAAGCTTACGAGGAAAGAGCGGAAGAATACTTAAAAAAGCAGGATTTTATCATTTTGGAAAAGAATTTCAGAGTGCGTCAGGGTGAAATTGATTTAATCGGATATCATAAAGGAGCATTGGTGTTTGTAGAAGTAAAATACCGGAAAGACAAAAAGAAGGGGATGCCGGAGGAGTCTGTGACAGTTGCAAAGCAAAGGCAGATTTCCAAAGTTGCGCAATTTTATCTGATGTGCCATCCCTTAGCGGAAAATATGTGCTGCCGTTATGATGTGGTGGCAATCTGCGGAGAAGAAATTACATGGTATAAAAATGCTTTTATGCACCAGTGGAAAAATTAAGCAATGTAAAAGTAAGCAATGGAATGTTGACGGAAAGTGAGAAAAATCATGAAAGAAGAATTATATCCGGTAATCAGACAAGAAGAAAAGCCGGTAATGATACAGAACAGGGCAGGGGATATGGAATATCTGACTTTTCCCATGCTGGATGAGATTCCCTGCATCAGACATTTGTTTACCACCCGTCTGGGAGGGGTCAGTAAAGGAATGTTTGCTTCCATGAATTTAAGCTTTACAAGGGGAGATAAAAAAGAGGATGTGATGGAAAATTTCCGAAGGGTTGGCAGGGCGCTTTTTGCAGAGCCGGAAGCGTTTGTGTGTTCAGACCAGACCCATACTGTCAATATCCGGGTTGTTACAAAAGAGGATATGGGAAAAGGGCTTGTGCGGGAAAGAGATTATAAGGATATTGACGGTCTTATTACAAAAGAAAAGGGAATTGTCCTGTCTACTTTTTATGCGGACTGCGTTCCCCTTTATTTTGTGGATCCTGTGAAAAAAGCCATAGGTCTGTCCCATTCCGGATGGAAGGGAACTGTAGGGAAAATGGGTCCCGAAACTGTCCGGAAAATGCAGGAGGAGTTCGGTTCAAAGCCGGAAGAACTGATTTGCGCCATAGGACCGTCTATTTGCAAGGACTGTTACGAGGTAAGCGGGGATGTGGCTGCCCGGGTGGAAGAGTGCTTTTCGGGAAATAAAAAAATGCTGGAACAGGTTTTATTTCCAAAAGAAAATGAGAAATATCAACTGGATTTATGGAAAGCAAACAGATTTCTCTTAGAAGAAGCAGGAGTAAAAAGTGAGAACATCCAGATTACGGATATATGTACCTGCCATAACCCGAATTACTTGTTTTCCCATAGGGCTTCTATGGGAAAACGAGGTAATCTGGGGGCATTTATCATGCTGGTTCAGGCATGAGCGCCTGTTCAGGCATTCTGATTCCTGCCGATTAAATTGTAGAACGTCAGCAGATAAATACCGCAAATGCCTACAAGGGCATAGATAATTCTTGACAACCATGTCATATTTCCTAAAATCAGGGAGACCAGATTGAAATTAAAAAATCCCACAAGTCCCCAGTTAAGTGCGCCTATGATGACTAACGTAAGCGCAAAACAGTTTAAACCTTTATTTCCCATAATTAAAATCTCCTTTCATAATGGAAAGTGGCACTATTAGTATTTCATAATTTATTGTACTTATGCAAAGAAGGGAATGATAATTTAAGAAAATTTTAACTATTTTAATACTTTTTTCCTAAACTCTATATGTTTCAATTAATTCATATACTGCATGACTTGACAGCAGTATATTTCAGGGAGGTAAGAAATTTGGCAAATATTTTAATTTGTGATGATGATAAAAATATAGTGGATGCCATCAGTATCTATTTGTCTCAGGAAGGGTATACCATTTATAAGGCTTTTGACGGAGAAGAGGCAATCAGGCTTTTAAGGGATAATGAGATACATTTATTGATTATTGATGTTATGATGCCCAGGCTGGATGGAATCCATGCCACACTTCAGATTCGGGAATTTAGTTCAATTCCTATTATCGTGCTGTCCGCCAAATCGGAGGATGCGGATAAGATTCTGGGATTGAATGTGGGGGCGGATGATTATGTGACGAAGCCCTTTAATCCTTTAGAGCTGGTTGCCAGAGTGAAATCCAATCTGAGAAGGTATACAAAGCTTGGAAATATGGTGGAATCCATCAAAAATGTATACAGGGTAGGAGGGCTTGAAATCAATGATGAAACAAAGCAGGTTACGGTGGATTATGAGCCCATTAAGCTGACGCCTATTGAATACAGCATTTTACTGCTATTGACTAAAAATGCAGGAAGGGTTTTTTCCATTGAACAGATATATAAAAACATCTGGAACGAAGAGGCCATTGGAGCGGATAATACAGTGGCAGTACATATCAGGCATATCAGGGAAAAAATAGAAATTAATCCAAGGGAGCCAAGATACTTAAAAGTAGTGTGGGGAATTGGATATAAAGTGGAGAAGCAGGAAACATAGAGGCCGGTTCAAAAGGCAGGATTTGGAGAAAAGTATGAAAAAACATTGCACATTCGGAAAGAAAAGTCTGGTAATTGCCGTGGAAATGCTGTCTATTCTGGGGATTATCGGAATCGTCAGTTTTATGTTCACAAGATGTATCGTAGTGACAAACAATAAGAATTATAGTTTTTTGATTAATCCCTTTGAAGACGATGATTATGAGGATTCGGACAGCCTGGCGGAAATGTTTTCCAGTGATTCTGCAGACATGATTTATTATCTTGCATTATGCCAGCAGTTTGAAACGGATGGAGAATTTGACAAGGAAAAGACCATTGATTTATTGGAGTATTATTACAGAAAGCAGCCCGGAAGCATGAAGGTTTCCAGTGACGGCCAGCTTGTTTACAGAGTGCAGGATTTGATT
This sequence comes from uncultured Lachnospiraceae bacterium, assembly GCA_910585715.1. Lineage (GTDB taxonomy): Bacteria > Bacillota > Clostridia > Lachnospirales > Lachnospiraceae > RGIG3040. The sequence goes on along the minus strand of CAJUEX010000019.1, from coordinate 13,986 downwards.
AACTGGGGAAATACTTACGGAGTGGATATTCAGGACGGAATAGTGGAAGAAAAGTATTATCCGGCAGATGGTAAAAGCATATATGAAAGAGACCTTATGTCGATTTTGGAAAGTTCCCTTCCCAATGGAATCTATGGATTTCAGCGGCTGGATAAAACAAGTGCTTCCACGGAGGCAGCTGTAAAAGAGGCAAATGCTGAGGCTGAAACGGAAAAGCTCGTTGTAGATATGGCGGCGGATGACTTTTCTTCGGCGGTAGAAGCCATGGATTATTTGATGATGTTTTTGGAAAGAACAGTGGATTCTTTTTCTCTGGAGCAATGCCGGAGGGGAGTGAGGGCTGTTGAGTACCTGGAAAATGCCGGATATTTCAGTGGGAATCTGATAAAAGAAATGAGTCCGGAAATACAGGAAAAATTTGACGGTGATGAAAAAGAAAAGGAATACCTGTATCAGATTGTATATGAAGCTGCTGAGATGACAGTTGGAGATGGGGACGCTTATGAAGCGGCATATAATGTTTTTGCGGAAATATTATCTTCCGTTATTTCCGATTTGAAGATTAACTATGAAAGGTATCAGGATTATCGGGATTATTTTGTAATCAATCAGTTAAATTTTAAATATTTGTACCTGCCGGGAAGGGGAAGGGAATATTATAGCAATCTGGACCTTATAAATAGAAACCAGGCGGGAAGACTTGCCGGTTATTTTGACGAGAACATGGCTGCCTGCGTAATTATTGAACCCACCACAAGAAATGTGCGGGAAAAAAGTGCGAATGTAGCAATCGATTCCATACTTCAAATGCTGGACACGGTAGGATATTCCTTTCAGCAAAACGAGGGAGTCATTTATATGGGGGTGTTGGAAAACGGTATAGAGGGCTTTGCAAATTATGATAAAAACGATCATTATGCAACAGCTCAGAGAGCCTATGAGAATTTCCGCAGTGAGTTTCGGTTTTATATGATTTTAGTGGGTATCCTTTTGATAATGGCTGTAGTGTCCTTTGTAGTCTACTCCTGTATGTGCGGGCATAAAGCGTGGTATGAAACTGTAGAAGAGGAGGGGATGGTAAGACGGAGGCTGAAAGTAGAAGAAAAGCCGGTCTGCATGAAATATTTTGACGGGCTATTTACAGAAGCAGCTTTTGGAATAGGGGCAGCAGTGCTGGCGGCTATGGTATTCGGGTTTGTTGAAGTCGTAATGTACATGTCAGAGCTGGAGAACGTTCTTTTCATAATGAAAAACTGGCTGGTTTTAGTGGGGCTTTTAACTTATGCAGGAATATTTAACGCAATATGTCTGTTTTTATACGGAAGTCTGCTGCGGAGAATAAAAGCAGGGATTCTGTGGAAGGGAAGCTTTCTTGCCTTTCTTTTCAGAATGATAAAGCGCTTTTTTCATAAGATGAAGGAAGGTGTGACAGAAGCTTATCATAACCGGGGGATTGTATTTAAAATTTGTCTGCTTTATATTCCGGTTATAGCTGCTAATTTTATTTTGATTATGCTTGGCACTATGTTTTGGGACACCTCTGACACGGAAATAGGCATTTTAATGTACTTGATGTCATTTATAGGAACTGGGGTATTTTTATATTTTATTTATAAAAATAACAGTAAACATCAGGAAATTATTGATGGAATCGAGAAAATAAATGGCGGAGAATTTGGCTTTCAACTGGATACGGAACAACTGAAAGGGGATAATTTAAGGCTGGCGGATGCGGTGAACAATATTGGAACCGGAATCAAACAGGCGGTAGAGACAAGCATGAAGGATGAGCGCCTGAAGGCAGACCTGATTACGAATGTCTCTCATGATATTAAGACCCCTCTTACTTCCATTATCAATTATGTGGATTTGTTGAAGAGGGAAAATGTCCAGAGTGATACGGTGAGGGAATATATCGAAGTATTGGACGTAAAGTCTCAAAGGCTGAAGCAGCTGACGGAAGATTTGGTGGAAGTAAGCAAGATTTCATCGGGAAATATTACTCTGGTGTTTGAAAAGCTTCATGTGGTGGAGCTTATGAATCAGATTATCGGCGAATTTTCTGAAAAATTCCAGGAAAAGAATCTGGATGTGATTACTAATTTCATGGATAAGGATGCTGTTATTCTGGCGGATGGAAGAAGAATGTGGAGAGTGTTTGAAAATCTCTTTGGAAATATATACAAATATGCCATGCCCGGAACAAGGGTATATCTGGAGGTATATCAGATGAGCGGGAAAATTTATACCGCCATTAAAAATATATCCATGCAGCCTTTGAATATTGATGCGGATGAATTGACGGAGCGGTTTATCAGAGGGGATATTTCCAGAAGCACGGAAGGAAGCGGGCTTGGGCTTTCCATTGCAAAGAGTCTTGTGATTGCGCAGCAGGGGGAGTTTAAGATTTATCTGGATGGGGATTTGTTTAAGGTTACGATTGTGTTTAGGCAGGAGGATGAAGAGAAGGAGCGAATAGTAGAGGGAATGGAGTAGGGGGTTGAAGAAGAGGACGCGTAAGAGGGAGAAGGGTGGAGGGATTCCGGGCGGTGTTTTGGATGGGGATTTTCCTAAACAGCCTGGTTTTAGGGTGTTGGCAGCGGTCGGGGCGTCCTATAGCGCCGTCCGTGGCGCAATAGGACTAAAATTGCCATCCGTGGCAATTTTACCCTGGGTTTTGGGCAGGCTGTTAAGGAAAATCCCCATCCAAAACAATGCCCGGAATCCCTCCACCCTTCTCCCTCTTACGCTGTTTTTTGGCAGGCACTACGTACAATGAAAGTTAAGTTTCTGATACATTAATGCTAAATGATTGTTTTATGTGCAGGGCGGTGGAATGAGGCGGAGCGGTGGCTGTGGCGATTGACGGCAACGCAGAAGATGAACAATAAGACAGGTTCAGGTGTCAGTTAATTATTATTTTTTGAGTAGTAAGTGACGGGTAACGAAATCTTCATAGCCTGTGCATCTCGATACACAGCAGGAGCCGGCATATAGAATAACTGTCTTAGAGGCCTTGATGAAGTCGCCGGTCCTTATGCACCGTATTTTGGTGCATTAGTACCGTTGCGTCTTCATAGAGCGAGAGCGTGCCCCTAAGACAGTTATTCTATATGCCGGCTCCTGCGTCCTGTTACCAGACACCCCGGCTGGCTATCAAAATTCATTAAATCTATCCGAATCCATTAAATTAAAATATCTTCTCTTGCATTGTATTTTTCCAGCAAATCATGAATCTTCTTCGTAGGCGTCAGCACATTTTCCATAGAGCTGTCATGGTTCATGAAATCAATAATGCTTGCAAGGAATTTGCTCATGTCCGCTTCTACGAAATAAGGGCGTTCCTTTAGTTCGGGAGGAAGATAAGTCAGGTTGGTTGTAATGACTTTTTCAAAGCAGCATTCCTCGTAGGCTTTGTCAAATGCCGCAAGGCCTTCTGTAAACAGACCGAAGGTGCAGCAGATAAATACCCGCTTGGCGTTCATGGCTTTTAATTGTTTTGCGGTATCAATCATGCTTCCGCCGGAAGCAATCATGTCGTCTATGATGATAACATCCTTGCCGTCAATGTTGTCTCCTAAAAATTCATGGGCAACGATAGGATTCTTGCCGTTTACAATGGTGGTATAGTCGCGGCGTTTATAAAACATGCCTGTATCTACGCCGAGAACCGTAGAAAAATAAACAGCTCTGTCAAGAGCGCCTTCATCAGGACTGATTACCACTATATGATCTTTATCTATGACTAAATCTTTTTCATAACGGAGAAGGGAGCGGATAAACTGATAGGGGGGAATAAAATTATCAAAACCGCAAAGAGGGGTGGCATTCTGTACACGGGGGTCGTGGGCGTCGAAGGTGATGAAATTGCTCACGCCCATATTGCTCAGTTCTTCTAAAGCATAGGCGCAGTCTAAAGATTCCCTGCCGCTTCTTTTGTGCTGCCGTCCTTCATATAAAAACGGCATGATGACGTTAATGCGGTTAGCCTTGCCGGTAGCGGCGGCAATTACCCGTTTTAAATCCTGAAAGTGGTCGTCAGGGGATTTGTGGTTTACATAACCATTTACCGTATAGGTAATGCTGTGGTTGCAGACGTCCACCATAATATATAAATCCTTACCCCGGATGGATTCGTTTAAGACGCCTTTTCCTTCACCGCTGCCAAAGCGGGGAGTGGCAAAGTCAACTAAATAATTGTCTTCCACATATCCTATGAAGGCAGGCTCGTCCTTGGCAATATTTTGTATGTTTCTCCGAAATTCCACAAGATAATCATTGATACGTTTCCCCAGCTCCGCACAACTGTCTAATGCAACAATTTTTAACGGGGCTACCGGGAACGCTTTTTCTAATTCACTTAAATTCGGCATAATTTATCCTCTCCAATAAAATCGGTTCATTTTGACAATAGTCAACACTTAATTTATATCATTATGGTAGTGACACGTCAAGGAATTTTTAGTAGAATAGAATAAAAAGGGAGTTCGATGGACGGACGTGGAAGCAGGCAGGGTATAGAGCAGTCTTATGGGCACGCTTTCGCTCTGCAAAGACGCAGCAGTACTAACGCACCAAAGTACGGTGCGTAAGTGCTGGCGACTTTGCCAAGGCCCAAAAGACTGCTCTATACCCTGCCTGCTTCCACTGTGTATCGAAAGGCGGTTTGTTTTTTGGGAGAATGAAGCAGATCATATTTGATAAAATGGGCTGAAGCCTTATTTGAAAGAAAAGACGGAATGCAGTTTATTAGGGGAAAGCTTCGATAAGGGAATAAACAAGAAAAACAGATAATTGGAAACAGATGAAGAGAATAAATGAAGAAAAGCAGATGAAGGGAAACAGATGAAGGGAAAAGGACATATTATAAAGGCGGTTGAGCCCGGCAGCATAGGAGAAGAAGTGGGGATTGAGCCGGGAGACAGCCTTCTTATGGTTAACAAAGAGGAGCCGGAGGATATTTTTGATTATCAGTACATGATACAGGAGGAATATTTAGAGGTCCTCATAGAGAAAAATACGGAGCATTACGGCACGAAGGAAGAGCCGGAGCAGTGGATACTGGAAATTGAAAAGGAAGAATGGGAGGATTTGGGCATTGAATTTGAAAACGGCCTGATGGATGAATACCGTTCCTGTCATAACAAATGCATTTTCTGTTTTATTGACCAGATGCCAAAAGGCATGAGAGAGACTTTGTATTTTAAAGATGATGATTCCAGGCTTTCCTTTTTACAGGGCAATTATATAACCCTTACCAATATGTCAGATAAGGATTTGGATAAAATCATTAAATATCATTTGTCCCCTATCAATATTTCCTTTCAGACTATGAATCCGGAATTAAGGTGCAAAATGCTCCATAACCGTTTTGCAGGCGAGGCATTGAAAAAGGTGAACAGGCTGTACGAAGCGGGCATTACCCTGAACGGGCAGATTGTGCTTTGCAAAGGGGTAAATGACGGGGAAGAATTAGAATACAGCATAAAGGAGCTGACAAAATATCTTCCGAATCTGGAAAGCGTTTCTGTAGTTCCGGTAGGCTTAAGCAAGTATAGGGAAGGTCTGTATCCTCTTGAGCCTTTTACAAAAGAGGATGCCTTAAATGTGCTTGATACCATACACAAATGGCAGGAAAAGGTATATAAGGAATATGGCATGCATTTTATCCATGCCAGCGATGAGTGGTATATTTTAGCCGGAAAGGAAATGCCTCCGGCAAGCTGGTATGACGGGTACTTACAGCTGGAAAACGGCGTGGGAATGATTCGGCTTATGATGGATGAATTTTATCAGTCCATAGAGGATTATCAGTCAGCAATCGCTAATAAAAAGGAGAGCAGGCTGCCGGAGCATATTGAAAAGACGGTTTCCGTGGCGACAGGCAGGCTGGCCTATCCATATATAAAGGAAATTGCCGGAAAGCTGATGGAGCTGTTCCCTGAAGTGACCATACAGGTATATGAGATTATAAATGATTTTTTTGGAGAGAGGATTACCGTATCCGGTCTGTTGACCGGACAGGACATAAAAAAACAGCTGACGGGGAAAAATCTAGGAGAAAGGCTTTGGCTGCCTCAGAATGTTTTAAGGGCGGGAGAAAGGGTTTTTCTTGACGATCTTACTATAGAAGAGCTGGAAACTGCTTTACAAGTTCCCATAGATATTGTAAAATCAAGCGGATATGAGTTTTTGAAGCTGCTCCTCAAAGAATAGGACGGGCCGGTTGCCTGTTATGCAGCGGAATAAGAAAAGGAGTTATATATGGGAAAGAAAAAAAGGAAGCCGGTAGTTGCAGTAGTAGGACGGCCAAATGTGGGGAAATCCACGCTGTTCAATGCCCTGGCAGGCGAGATGATTTCTATAGTAAAAGATACACCGGGCATTACAAGAGACCGGATTTACGCAGACGTGACATGGCTGAATACAAACTTTACCTTAATAGATACAGGCGGAATCGAACCTGACAGCAAGGATATTATTTTATCCCAGATGAGGGAGCAGGCTCAGATGGCCATAGATACGGCAGATGTGATTCTGTTTATGACAGATGTAAAGCAGGGACTGGTGGATGCGGATGCAAAGGTTGCCGATATGCTGCGCCGTTCCCATAAGCCGGTGCTTCTGATTGTGAATAAAGTGGACAATTTCGATAAATACATGGCGGATGTATATGAATTTTATAATTTAGGAATCGGGGACCCTGTTCCCATTTCCGCAGCCAACCGTTTAGGCATCGGGGATATGCTGGATCAGGTGCTGGAGCATTTCAGTCAGGAGAATCTGGAAGAGGAAGAGGACGAAAGGCCAAGGATTGCCATTGTAGGAAAGCCTAATGTGGGAAAATCCTCCATTATCAACAAGCTGATTGGCGAAAACCGGGTCATTGTTTCGGACATTGCCGGAACTACCAGAGATGCCATTGACACAGAAGTGGTCCATAACCAAAAGGAATATATATTTATCGATACAGCCGGGCTTCGGAGAAAAAACAAGATAAAAGAAGAACTGGAACGTTATATGATAGTCCGTACCGTTATGGCGGTGGAAAGAGCAGATGTGGTAGTGCTTGTTATTGATGCGGATGAGGGAGTGACGGAACAGGATGCCAAAATTGCAGGAATTGCCCATGAAAGAGGAAAAGGGGTCATTATAGCAGTCAATAAGTGGGATTTAGTTGAAAAGGATGACAAAACCATTTACCGCTTTACGGAAAAGGTCAGGAACGTGCTTTCCTACATGCCCTATGCGGAGCTGATATTCATTTCGGCAAAGACCGGGCAGAGGCTTTCAAAGCTCTATGATTTGATTGATACGGTCATTGAAAACCATGCTCTCAGGATAGGCACCGGAGTGCTCAATGAAATTATGACAGAAGCGGTGGCGTTGCAACAGCCTCCGTCAGACAAGGGGAAGAGGCTTCGGCTGTATTACATTACTCAGGTATCGGTAAAACCCCCTACCTTTGTTATTTTTGTAAATGACAAGGAGCTTATGCATTTTTCCTACACCAGATATATTGAGAACCGGATTCGGGAAGCATTCGGATTCCGGGGGACTCCTCTAAAATTTATTATAAGAGAGAGAAAGGACAAATAGAAATGGAACGGATTATTTGCTTAGTCATCGGGTATGTATTTGGATTGTTTCAAACGGCATTTATTTATGGAAAGGCACACGGCATCGATATCCGCCAGCATGGCAGCGGCAATGCGGGAACTACTAATGCGCTCCGGGTGCTGGGGAAAAAAGCAGGACTTATCGTATTTTTAGGCGACGTTTTGAAAACGGTGCTTGCAATGGTAATCTGCAGGCTTATTTTCCGTAACAGCGTACCCCAAATGCTGCCGCTGCTTTCCCTGTATGCAGGTGCAGGAGCCATTTTGGGACATAACTTTCCTTTTTATATGAAGTTTAAGGGAGGAAAAGGAATTGCAGCGACAGCAGGGCTGGTAACCGCCTTTGACTGGCGGTTTATGCTGGTGGCCCTTGTATTGTTCTGCCTTGCCTTTTTCCTTACCAATTATGTATCTTTAGGCTCCCTTCTTGTATATGCAGGCTTTATGACAGAGCTTGTAGTGTTCGGGCAGATGGGGAAATTTCATATGGAGCAGAATCTGATTTATGAGCTTTATGCAGTTGGCGCCTTTTTGACTGTCATGGCATATGTAAAGCATAGGGAAAATATTAAACGGCTTTTAAAGGGAGAAGAGAGGAAGACTTATTTACATAAAAAAAATAAGGAAGAAATCAATCAGTGAAGACTCTGATAGAACAGGCAATTGCGAAACATCCTGCAACCTCAGTTTTGTTATTCCATACAGATAATACCGCAAGCAGAGTCTTTCGCAATAATCTGAAACATTTTTATATAAGAAAGGGAGGATTTGGGAATGGCAAAAATCAGCGTAATCGGAGCAGGAAGCTGGGGAACGGCACTGGCGCTTTTGTTATCAAAAAACGGACATGAGGTAAACGTATGGTCCATTATGGAAGAGGAAGTGAAAATGCTTTCGGAAAAGAGGGAGCATACGGAAAAGCTTCCGGGCGTAAAGCTTGCGGAAAATATGACTTTTACTACTGATTTGGAACAGTCGGTGAAGGGAAAGGATTTGCTGGTGCTGGCAGTGCCTTCCCCTTTTACAAGGAGCACTTCTAAAAGTATGTGTCCTTATGTGGAAGAAGGACAGTTAATCGTAAATGTGGCAAAGGGAGTGGAGGAATCCACACTTATGACCCTGTCTGAAATCATTGAACAGGAAATCCCAAAGGCGGAGGTGGCAGTTCTTTCCGGACCGTCCCATGCGGAAGAGGTTGGAAAAGGACTTCCGACCACTTGTGTGGCAGGAGCCAAAACAAAAAAAACAGCGGAATATATCCAGGAAGTTTTTATGAATGAGGTATTTCGCGTTTATACAAGCCCGGATGTTCTTGGAATCGAATTGGGCGGCGCTTTGAAAAATGTGGTGGCACTGGCAGCCGGAATTGCAGACGGACTGGGATATGGAGATAATACAAAGGCGGCATTAATTACAAGAGGAATTGCGGAAATTGCAAGACTTGGTATGAAAATGGGTGGAGAATACAAGACCTTTGCCGGATTGACAGGTATCGGCGACCTGATTGTAACCTGTGCCTCCGTTCATTCCAGAAACCGCCGTGCCGGTATTTTAATCGGAAAGGGCTATTCCATGGAAGAGGCCATGAAGGAAGTGAAAATGGTGGTGGAAGGGGTTCATTCCGCCAAGGCAGCCATGGGGCTTTCTAAAAAGTATCAGGTAGCCCTGCCTATCATTGAGCAGGTAAATCAGGTGCTTTTTGAGAATAAACCTGCTGGTGAGGCAGTAAAGGAACTTATGCTTCGGGACAGAAGAGATGAGGATGAAGCGTTAGAGTGGTAAATGCTGCAGTGAAATGGGGAAGTGGAAATTGCCCTGTTGTCTGAACTGTTATAAGTGGAAAAGGTGAAAAGAAAAAAGCCGGAATATCTTGTGGCATCCGGCTTTTTCTGATAATATATCCATATAGGTGCTGCCATAACGGTAGGCGGCTGGTTCTTCTGCGGAGGGACTGTGACCCTCCGATTACATAGAAACCTGCTTGCAGG
>CAJUEX010000019.1:0-4325 GCA_910585715.1 uncultured Lachnospiraceae bacterium | reverse complement strand
ATGCCTGACCTGCTTCGGTCTCGGATACGCCATCGGAAGCAAGGATAATAATAAGACACAAAAATAGCCGCCCTTAGTCTGGAAAACTTTGCGGCCATTTTTGCAAGTTATAAATTGGACTAGCCGTCTATCGGCAGTACCTTTTATAAGCATATTTTAGCAAATTTATATAGAATTGTCAAATCCAGCGAGTATTCCGTTGAAGTCATTTTATACCAGATTTTAGGCATAAGCAAGAGATTTTGGCAGCGGGGCAATTTGAAATAGGCTACAATGAACTATATAGTAATAAAGAATAAGGAGAACGCAATGGGTACGAATTTTCAATCAACACAGGATTATGTAGCAAGCAGGGAACTGATGGACAGCGTGAATGTGGCAATGGCATTAGAAAAGCCTCTTTTGATAAAGGGAGAGCCGGGAACCGGAAAAACAATGCTGGCAAAGGCAGTGGCAAATTCCCTTTCCATGGATTTAATCATATGGAATATTAAATCCACCACCAAGGCACAGGAGGGATTGTATACCTATGATACGATTCAGAGGCTGTATGACGGGCAGTTTGGGGAAGAAGGCGTAGACGATATCTCAAAATATATCAAGCTTGGAAAGCTGGGGGAAGCCTTTGACAGACAGGAGCAGGTGGTGCTTTTAATCGATGAAATCGACAAGGCGGATTTGGAGTTCCCAAACGATTTATTATGGGAGCTGGACCAGATGGAATTTTATATTCCGGAAACCAAGAGAACCGTAAAGGCAAAACAGCGCCCTGTTGTAATTATTACCTCCAATGCGGAAAAGGAGCTGCCGGACGCATTTCTCAGAAGATGTATTTTCCATTATATCGACTTTCCAAAGTCTGATTTGATGGCGGAAATCGTAAAGACACATTTCCCTAATATAGAAGAGAATCTGTTGAAAAATGCCATGGAAGTATTTTACTGGATACGTGGAATCCGGGATGTGCGCAAGAAACCAAGCACCTCCGAGCTTATCGACTGGCTGAATGCCCTGCAGATGAACGGGATTCCGGCAGATACCCTAAAGAAGGAGCTTCCGTTTTTAGGGGTTGTTGTGAAAAAGGATGAGGATTTAGAAGCGGTGCGTCATTATGTTTAAAGATTTCTTTTATGTATGTAAAGCAAAAGGACTGGATATTTCCCTAAGCGAATGGCTGACTTTGATGGATGCTGTGGACAAGGGGCTTTGCGAAAGTTCCCTTACCCGGTTTTATTATGTGGCAAGAATGATTCTTGTGAAAAATGAAACTGAGTATGATAAATTTGACATGGCTTTTGAAGAGCATTTTAAAGGCATACAGTCCGAAAACGACATATCCGAAAGAATGAAGCGATGGCTGGATAAGGAAGACATGAACGATATGCTTCACGAAGAGGATAAGTTCTGGATGAACAAACAGCAGGAAATGGAAAATATTGACAAGGAAGAAACCAGAAAGCAGTTTGAAAAGCGGATGAAGGACCAGGACAGTGAGCATAACGGCGGAACGAAATGGGTAGGAACTCTGGGAAAGACCTCCTTTGGCAATACAGGAGGAAATGTGGGAGGAATCCGTGTGGGCGGCTATACAGGCTACCAGTCTGCCTTTCAGGTGGTGGGAGAGCGCAGGTACAGAGACTTTCGGGATGACAGGGTGCTTGATAACAGACAGTTTCAGCAGGCTTTAAGAAAGCTCAGGCAGTTTTCCACCAAATTAGATGTGCCGAGAACGGAGCTGGATCTGGATGGTACTATTGACAAAACCTGCAACAACGGCGGCTACCTTCAAATCGTCATGGAAAAGCCCAGAAAAAATGCAGTAAAGCTGCTTTTACTGATGGATTCCGGCGGCACCATGATTCCTTATACTGTATTGCTGAATGAATTGTTTCAGTCCGTGCATAAGTCCAATCATTTTAAGGACGTGAAAACCTATTTTTTTCATAACTGCATTTACAGCAAGCTGTACAATACGCCGGAATGTGAAAACGGGGACTGGATAGACACGGAATGGATGTTCCGGAATTTAGACAGCGATTATAAGGTAATTATTGTGGGAGATGCTGCAATGGCGCCGGAAGAGCTGTTTTCGGACCAGGGCAATTACAGGGGGCCCAACGGCGGACTTTCCGGAATGGACTGGCTGCGCCTGATGAAAAGGCATTATAAGAAGATTGTATGGATGAATCCGAAGATGGCTCCCGGAAAAGCGCCATGGAGGGAAGCAGAAACTGCTATCAAGGAGTTGTTTCCCATGTACAAGCTCACTGTGGGCGGGCTCAATCAGGCAATGGATAAGCTGATGGCGCGATAAGCTGCCGTTAAAATTGTGATAAGGCAGATTTGTTCCTGAAATTTTCAAAAGCATTATCTGCATAATAGATAAAAATTAATAAAAATCATAAAGATTTAAGAGAAAGTTATAAAAACATTAAAATTAGTTTTGTTAATTTTAACAAATAACTTTTATAAAAAATGGTAAAAACTTAGAAAGTGTTATGCAAAATTATGGTTTACATTGACAAGCCTGCATAAATCGTAGTAGAATAAATGGAAAGTGAAATATGAAAGAAACGTTCTTGGCTTTAAATTTTTGTTTTATAAGCATTTTAGTTATATTTAAGTAAGTCAGATAAAGCAAAGATGGGTACGGCAGAGACAAATGAAAACTGTGCCGGATTCTGTATCAAAGAACAGTCAGGAAGCCGTTTTTTTACATATGTAAAAAAGGTATAAAACACTATGTGTTTTATTGTGTTTTATATAGAAGCTAAGCATTAGCTAAGAGAGGTAAAAACAAAAAAAGGAGAGGAAAAAAAGTTATGAAAAAGAAAGTATTAGCATTACTTTTGACAACCAGCATGGTTGCAACCTTAGTTGGATGTGGCGCTAAAGAAGACACCACAACAACTGATGACACAAACAACACAGAAACAGAAGAAGGCGCTGAGGAAGGTACAGAAGAAGATACTGATGCAGAAGCTGAAGAAGGCACAGAAGAAGGTGCTGACACAGAGGCAGCAGCAGATGAGCCTTGGAGCGGAACCTTAAAGGTATGGAGCCCACAGGAAGATCAGGATACAGGCTGGCTTAGCGCACAGTGTGACGCTTTCAATGCAGCACATCCGGATTGGGACATCACATTTGAATATGGCGTATGTCCGGAAGGCGAGGCAAAGCAAAACGTTACTCAGGACGTTGAAAATGCAGCAGACGTTTATATGTTAGCAAATGATAACATTTCTGCTTTAGTAGCTTCTAACGCACTTGCAGAGCTTGGCGGAACTTATCTTGACTATGTTAACACAACAAATGATCCGGTTTTTGCAAGTTCCGTTACATACAACGGTTCTGTATATGCATTCCCATTCACATCCAATACATGGTTTATGTACTATGACAAGAGTGTATACACTGAAGAGGATATCAAGAGCTTTGATACTATGTTAGAAAAAGGAAAGGTTGCTTTCCCATTATCTGACTCCTGGTATATTCAGGCATTCTATGCAGCAAACGGATGTACATTATTCGGTGATGGTACAGATGAAGCAGCTGGAATTGATTTCGGTGGAGATAAGGCAGCAGCAGTTACAGATTACTTAGTAGACGTAGCAGCAAATCCAAACTTTGTAAATGATCAGGACGGAGCTGGCCTGGCTGGTTTAAGAGAAGGTTCTGTAAACGCAATTTTCTCCGGTACATGGAATGCAGAAGCTGTAAAAGAAGCACTTGGCGAGAACATGGGTGTTGCAGCACTTCCTAACGTTAACATCGGCGGTAACGAAGGCACAATGAAATCATTCATGGGTTCTAAAGCAGTCGGTGTAAATCCAAATGCAGAAAATCAACAGGTTGCTATGGCTTTAGCTGCTTATCTTGCAGGTGAAGAAGCACAGAAGGCTCACTATGACATGAGAGGTATCTTACCTACTAACACAAACATCACAGTAGAAGGTGACGAAATTGCAGCAGCAGTAGCAGCAACAGCAGCAAATACATCTATTATGCAGCCATTCGTATCCAAGATGGACTTATACTGGTCACCAGCTGAAAACATGGGTAAAGCAATCATTGCAGGTGAAGTTACACATGACAATGCAGCTGAAAAGACAGAAGATATGAACACAACCATGAACAACGATGTAGCTGAATAATCTACTTGTTGGATGTTGAAAACTGGAAACAGAAATTCATAAACATTACGGTTCCAAAGTTATGATTGGACCGGAGACTCCAGGGTGCCTATACGGCACCCTGTGATGTCTCTTATTCTAGTATAGCGAATATTAAATTGTTGATAGTTTAAATAGTTGCTGCTTCATCGG
>CAJUEX010000018.1:43384-55707 GCA_910585715.1 uncultured Lachnospiraceae bacterium | reverse complement strand
ATCCTGCCGAGCAGGATTTCTTCCTTGTTTGAAATCAAGATTGCGAACTTGTTTCACAATTACCTATTTATTCTTTTATACATCTTATTATTGTAGGTATCTTAAACTTACACCTGTAGACATTATGTGTCAATAGAATTTTACCAATAAGATTTCTCCCTTCTCTCCGCCCCACTGAAATGCTATAATAACATTAAAAAGAAAAAAGGATTTAAAACCCATGCAGCGAACCTTTACCTTTCAAATCGAACCGGAGCACAATACTTCTACTGTATACAACTATTTGCGCTCCAAAGGCTTTTCCAGACAGTCCATCATTGCCTTAAAAAAGCTTCCGGAAAGTATTCTTTTAAATGGGAAGTGGTGTTATGTAAACGAAAGACTTTCTGCCGACGACTGCCTGACCGTTTATCTCGTTGAAAAAGAAGCTTCCCCCAACATCGTTCCTTGCCCCATTCCTTTAGACATTCTTTATGAGGATGAAGATATTCTAGTGGTAAATAAGCCTGCCGGTATGCCTGTTCATCCTTCCCTAAACCACTATGAAGGAACACTTGCCAACGGAGTGGCGCATTATTTTGAACAACAGGGCGTCCCCTATGTGTTCCGCTGTACGAACCGGTTAGACAAGGACACCTCCGGTCTGGTTCTCCTTTCCAAGCATATGGTGGCTGCCGGAATATTGTCCACTATGATTGCAGAAAGAAACATCCACAGAGAATATCTTGCACTTGTTTCAAAGGGTGAAAAACCGCTTCCTGACACGGACACCGTCAATGCCCCCATTGCCCGCTGTTCTGACTCCCTCATCAGCAGATGTGTGGATTTTCAAAAGGGAGAACGTGCCGTTACCCATTATAAAAAACTGAAACAAAAAGATGGATACGACCTGATTTCCTTACATCTGGAAACAGGACGCACCCATCAAATCCGTGTTCATATGAGCTATCTGGGACACCCTCTTTTGGGGGATTCCCTATATCATGGCAATATGGAGCTTATAAAAAGACAGGCACTGCACTCCCATAAACTTTCCTTTCCCCATCCCATCACAAGGGAACCCATGACCTTTACCGCTCCGGTTCCTGCCGATATGGAAAGGCTTATATAACAGTTCAGCCCTCAGCTATCCCGCCCGGAAATCCGAACCGGCGGCAGGCAGAAAGTGATTTCTAAAGGAGCCCTCATAAAAACGCCAGCGCTTGGCGAGGTATTTTCGAGCTTAGCGCTGCTGCGTTTTTATCAGAGCGAGAGCGGGGCGACGTAGAAACACTTTCTGCCTGCCGCCGGTTCGGATTTCCGGGCGGGATAGCTGAGGGCTGGACTGTCACGGCTTATCTGATTCTTTCAGGGAAGCCTACCTTTTTTTGTACCTTACGCAATGTCTTTAAAGCATAATAGTTGGCCTTTTCGCCGTTTTCCTTAATAATGCCGTCAATATATGCCTTATCCTGCAAAAGCTGTGCAAAACGGTCCTGAATAGGCTTTAGGATGCTGACAACAGACTCTCCCACCGCCATCTTGAAATCTCCATAGCCCTTTCCGTCAAATTCCTTCTCCACCTCTTCCGGTGTTTTATTGGTGCAGGCGCTGTAAATATCAATCAGGTTCTTTACTCCCGGCTGCTCATCCCGGTAGCGGACAGAAGCTTCTGAATCCGTCACTGCCCGTTTGCATTTGCGCATAATGGTATCCGGGTCATCCATCAGATAAATGCTTCCATTTGGATTTTCATCGGACTTTGACATTTTTTTGGAAGGGTCCTGTAAGGACATGATTTTTGCCCCCTGCTTTCCCACATATGGCTCCGGCATGGTAAATACGTCTCCGTATATGCCGTTAAACCTTCCGGCAATGTCCCTTGTAATCTCCAAATGCTGCAGCTGGTCCTTTCCTACCGGAACCACGTCAGCCTGAAACAGCAGAATATCCGCAGCCATTAAAACAGGATATGTATAAAGCCCTGCATTGATATTGTCCGCATGCTTTGCAGACTTATCCTTAAACTGGGTCATGCGGTTTAATTCGCCCATATAAGTGAAACAGTTTAAAATCCATGCAAGCTCTGCATGTCCCGATACATGGGACTGGTAATAAATACAGTTCTTTTTCGGGTCCAAGCCTGCCGCAATATAAAGGGTCAGCAGATTTCTTGCTCTTTTCCGAAGCTCTGCCGGATCCTGACGGATAGTAATGGAATGCAGGTCCACTACAGAATAAAAGCATTCATATTCATCTGACAGGGTTACCCAGTTCTTTAATGCCCCCAGATAATTGCCCAGCGTAAGGTTTCCGGTTGCCTGCATGCCGCTAAATAGTACTTTTTTATCATTGATCATGTTTTTTTCGTCCTTTCAAGTCATTAGGAAAAGTTTATCAAATTCATTTCTGTTCGTCAAGAAAAGCCTGCCGAAACCAGCAGGCCCTTCAAAACACTATTCTATTGTTCCTGTATCTCGCAGCCGCAGGTGCCCCTCTGGAAATTGGAAGGAACTCTTCCGGCTTCCCCGCCCCTTGGCATGTCAAACAATCCGTTGTCTTCGGTAAAACGTCTTGCCGAACCGCAGCCGCAGTCATCCTTTGGTGGTTTTGGCCTGTCACAACCGCAATCATCATCTCTGTCATGTCTGTCATTGCAGCATCCATTGTTACCATTGTTGCACAGGCAAAGCAATACTAAAATCCATAAACAATTCATATCTTCAACTCCTTTATACCATAACATATGGGGTATGCCGGAAGTTGGTGCCTGTTTGATTTTATATTATACAAAATACAGCATTTTTTTACTTTTTTAATACCACCTTTTTAATATAGGCAAATGTATAAGCTTCTCCCTTTTTAGAAAGCATTGTCAAGAGCTTTAACAAAAGCTTTCTTGTTTCCGGATGCATCATGGGCTCTCCCTTTCCGCTCTTAAAATACATAAGCGGGTGGGAATCCGTGTATTTTTCTTTATTATAAGTCTTAGAGGCGGCAATCCGGTCCATGAACATTTCCACCACATACTTTTCAGGCATGGGAGCCGGCGCCATGCCGCCCTCGATTGCTTTTGTGCTGTAGTCAATCCAGTATTCATAATGATGCCTGTTCCTGCCCTTATGATGGAGCCATGCGCTGGAGTAGCCGATTGCCTCCCTTTCCGCATTATTGGGACTTCTGTCTCCCTGATAATACTTTGCTCCCACTAAAAATTCCGTGGGGGAAAATTTGGACAGGTCATGAAGCAGCCCCTGCCTGTACAGCCCTACCCGAAAACAGCCTTCCATTACAATTCTTTTATGGGTGGTAATGGTTTTTAAATGTCCTAAAATATTTTTTATCTTCATCTCACACTGCCCGCTTTCCAATTAGTACAAGTATGCTTCTTTCCGGAACCGTAATCTTTGTCTGCTTTTTTGAAGGCAAATGGGCTTCCGGAAAATATTCTCCCTTTTCGGATTCTGTCAGAATATACCACTTAAAGCCTGATGGAAGCTTTGGAAGGGCAAATTCCTGCTCCGTCCAGTGCATATTATATGCTATATAAAAGAAATCATCATCCCTTCTTTTTTTCACCTTTGCATACTTTCCGCAAAGCATCACGCCCAAATGTCTGTTATAATTTTCAAACTGGGGATACCATGCCATATTTCCGTGATAAGACAGGTCCGGATAGCCGCATGAAATATAATCCATAATCCGGAACTGCTCCTCCTTATGGAAAATGGGATGGTCTTTTCTCAGCTGTATGAGAAACTTAACAAAATCCACCATTTCCTTATTGGTTTCCGCCTGTTTCCAGTTGAGCCAGTTGATACGGTTATCCTGACAGTAAGGGTTATTATTTCCCTCCCCGCTGTTTAAAAATTCATCTCCGCTTAAAAGCATGGGCGTTCCCTGTGCCAGAAAAAGCATGAGCCATGCATTTCTTATCTGCTTTTTCCTAAGCTCCAGCACCTGCTTCTTTCTGCTTTTTCCTTCTGCGCCGCAGTTCCAGCTATAATTATAATCGCTTCCATCCTTGTTATTTTCCCCGTTATCTTCGTTATGCTTTTTATCATAGCTGACCAAATCATTTAAAGTAAAGCCCTGATAACAGGTAAGGAAATTCACCACGGAAGTCTTTGCCGGGTTCTTCCGAAACAGCTCTGCTATTTTGGAGAGCATATCTCCGTCACCCTTTAAATACTTCCTTGCTTCATACATAAATTCTTCATGAAACAATGCCGTATTTTTAAATTCCGGCTTTTCCTCTTCCCTGTACAGACCGGACAAGTCCATCCGTTCTCCAATCAGCTTGGTCCTTCCAAACAAGGGGTCCTTTGTCAAAAGCTTCATGGGAATATCCTGCCCCATCAAATGAAACCCATCTATATGATATTCTCTCACCCAGAATTTAAGCACCTCGTACATATAGCTCCAGGAAACGGAATCAGGAAAATAAATCTGCATAAGAACCTCTATGCCGTTTTTATGAAACTCCCTGACCATGGTCTTGCATTCATTTACAGGGTCATCCGTATGGGCATAGGACGCCTTTGGCGCAAAATAATCTCCCTTTGTAAATCCCCAGTAATTGACTTTATATTCCCATGTTGCATGTGCCTTGTCCATATAAGGCGCCACCATTTCATCCATATGGGTATATCCGGCATTTTTGATAATCTCATCAAATTCATAAATGGGCATCAGTTCTATTCCGGTAATTCCCAGTTCCTTTAAATAGGGAATCTTTCCCATAAGCCCGGTAAAGGTGCCCTTTCCCTTTACTTTAGAGGAGCTGTGCTTTGTAAACCCCCTTACATGCAGGCTGTATAAAATGCTGTCACAATAAGGAATGTTCAAGGGCTTGTCCCCCTGCCAGGCAAACTCCTCCTTAATGGCAGAATAATACAATTCCTTCGGGCTTCCCTGATACTCCCCCCAGACTTCCCTGCCATAAACCCTTTTCCCATAAGGGTCCGGATGTCTTTCTTCATCCTTATAAAATTGATAGACGTATTTTTTAATATCAAGTCCTTCCACAAATATCGTATACAAATCCCCTGACAGATATTTCTTTGAAAAGGGAATCTGAACCGCATTCTGGTTTTCTCTGTAAAGCAGCATACCGCACTCTTTCCTTGCGGGAATGGAAATCGCAATATTAAATCCATCCGCATATGGAGTTACCCCAAGAGGATATGGCTGCCCTGTTCTAATCCTGTAATTTACCACGTTTCATTTCTCCTGCCTTCATTCATAGCTGACATCACATTTTGCAAAATGACATAATATATTAACTCTTTCACTCCGCAACTTATAGTATATCATAATTTTCCTTACCACACAATCTTCGGCAGCACCTTATTTACTTCATCATGTATTACAATATCAGCCTTCTTATCCGTGAAATGTTCGTGCTTGGTAACCAGCACCAGCTTGTTGCCGCTGTAATATTTTAACGCATTTTTTACCATGCTGTCATACAGATTGGTTCCAAGCACAAGTAAAACATCCGCATACTGGCATACATTGGCACATCTGGTCATCACATCATTGCGTACCAGCTCTCCGTAAAGCCTTACTCCCGGTCTGATAGAGCTTCCGCAGACATCACACACAGGCACTCCCACACTGTTTTTCAAATACTCCACATCAAAATGTTTGCCGCATTTTGTACACCAGTTTTCATGTATATTTCCATACAATGCAATAACATTGGAAATGCCTGCCCTCTCGGCCTGCCCATACAGATTTCTTGTAACACATCCCTTCAGCTTGCCCCAGTTGTCCAATTCCTTTATGGCACGTAAGCTTTCTCCTATCGTCAAATTTAAAGAAAGCACTTCTTTTTTATAAAATTCAAAAAACTTTTCTTTCTTTGCACTGTAAAATCCGGAAGAGAAAATTTCCTCCGGGCTGTAATGATATTTATCTTCAATCCGATAGCTTTCCCTTTCGTGAAGGAAATTAACCCCGCCGCATTCCATTGCTACCCCCACACCCAGCAGGCACACAATATTATTTGAATTATAAACCATCTGCTTTACTCTTGCTATTTTTTCTTCTTTGGACTGTAACATAAAATCACCTGCTTTCTCTCACTGACACGTACTTTAGTCCTATATATACATTTTAAAAAATTGTCTGATAATTGTCAATATCAGCTATTCATTTTCTTTCAATTTTAACAATAAATCAACCAGCAGATTCCTCCACAGGCGCTGAAAGGGGCCTTTTGCAAAAATATGATTTCTTAAAGAGCCCTTATGAAAAAATTATTGTGTGCAATCTAATTTATACCCTTATCCTATTTTACAAAAATTAGAGATATTTGTATAGTATGTGTTTCTATCTGAAAGCCATTTTAAAGCTTTTCTAAAACTTTCTTTAAATTTCATAATATATCTTTTCATTTCTCCATTCCAATGATACAATCACCTTATTAAATCAGACAAACAAAAGGAGATTCTTAATATGAAAAATCAAGACAAGCAGGATGGCATTTATGATGAAGAAATGTCCGTAACCTTGGAACTGGATGACGGCACTTCTGTTACCTGTGCCGTTATTACCATTCTTACAGTAGAAAAGCAGGATTATATCGTCCTTCTTCCCCTGGATGAAAACGGCGAAAATCAAGACGGAGAGGTATGGATTTACCGTTATTTCGAGGATGAAAATGACGAAAACGCTGAGCCGGTTCTGGAATGCATAGAAAACGATGCCGAATTTGAAAAGGCGGCTGAGGCTTATGATGAATATCTGGATGCAGCGGAATTTGATGAAATTGTCAGCGATTCGGATTTGGAGACGGATATTGACAGGATGATGGATGAGCTTGGTATTTAAGATTTAATGGGATAGAGGGGGTGTGGCGGGAGGACGCAGGAGTTGGCAGCCTGTGGAATAATCTTCCGGGCACGCTTTCGCTCTGCAAAGACGCAGCGGTACTAATGCGCCAAAATACGGCGCATAAGGACCGGCGACTTTGCCAAGGCCCGGAAGATTATTCCACAGGCCGCCAACTCCTGCTGGGTATCGACAAAGGCTCTGTCTGTTCCTTGTTTGCTATCCCTGTTGTGTTTCGTAAATTCTTAATAGGCATAATGTTTCACTCCTCCAGCTCTTCTAAAAAAACCGACCTTTTCCCACCGGCACTTTCCGCCCCACTCATACAAAGCCTGTCCTCCGCCCTGGTCATTGCCACATAAAACATCCTTCGCTCCTCTTCTATTTCCTCTTCCGTCACCGCCTTATGATAAGGCACCACCCCTCTTACCAAAAAAGGCAGATACACCTGTTTAAATTCCAGCCCTTTGCTCCCGTGATAAGTCATAAGCCGCACTCCCTTGCCCATTTCCTCCTGTTTTCTGCTTCCTGCTGTTTCTTTAAAGTGAAGGGTATAAGCATCCACAAATTCCAGAAATTCCCTGCTGCTCGAAAACTCCTTTGTCCGCTTTTTTAATTCCATTAAAATTTCTTCCTGCTCTTTCCATTTTTCCATACTGCCTGTGTTCATACGGCTGTAGGCTTCATAGCCGATGACCTTTAATATGTAGGAAATTCCTGCATATGCATCCAGTGTTCTTAAAAATTTTATATTTTTTTCCAGCTTTTTTATATTGGACAACATCTGCTTTTTTCCAAAATAGGCAATATACAGTTCTTGAAAGTCTACAAGCTCTGAGGTCACGGCATCTCTTCTAATATAGCGAAGGGGCTTATTCATAAACTGGTAAAAATAAGACCTTCGCGGTTCTATACAAGCAAATCTTAAGTACGCCAGAATATCCTTTACTGCAGGGTATTCATAAAAATTTTCCGGCTTTTCTTTTATCACATAGGGAATCTTATGGGAAAACAGCTTTTCTGCAAATAACTGAGCCTTCTGGTTGGTACGGAACAAAATAGCAGTCTGCTCAAGCTCATAAGAACTCTTTTGAAGTTCCTTTATGATATATTCCATTTCTTCCTGCTCTTCCTTCCATATGTGAATCGTAACCGCAGCTTCTGACCGGGTTTCCTTCTGCTCCTGCTCTTTTCCTCTTCCGGAAACAATCTTTTTAGGAAATCTGTTTTGATTGTGGGAAATGCATTTCCCTGCTATATCCACAATCTCTTTTTTGCTCCGATAATTGGTATTTAACAGGATTTGAGACGCTTCCGGGAAATCCCGTAAAAATTCCTTCATAAAGCCGGGTCCTGAACCCCGAAAGCCATATATAGACTGGTCGTCGTCCCCTACTGCAAACAAGTTTCTGCTTTTGGAAGCAAGCAGCTTTATGACCTGGTATTGAACCCGGTTGATGTCCTGAAATTCATCTATCATGAAAAAGGAAAATCTCTTCTGCCAGAACCCAAGCGCCTTTTCATCCTTTGTCAGATAATCCAGACATAAGGAAAGAATCCCGTCAAAATCTATTTTTTTCCGGTATTGTAATTCTTTTTCATATTCAGCGTAAATCCTTTGAAACAGCTCCAGCTCCAATATGCCGTTTTCATAAAAATTTTCGGCAGACCCTTCTGTCCTTCTCCGGTTGATTTCTTTCAGGACTTTTAAAGACAGAAACTGCACGTCTTCCTCTTCTATAGACGTCCTGTACAATATTTCTTTTACAATATGCTGTTTTTCTCCTTCGGTAATAATGGAAAAATCGGAATACTGATAAGATGCTTTTAAGATTTGAAAAAAGATGGAATGAAAGGTGCCAAATACTACCTGCTCTGCCTGCTTTTCCATTGCAACGGCTCTTTTTTTCATTTCCAGCGCTGCGGCTCTTGTAAATGTAATGGTGAGAATGTTTTGGGGTTGGATGTGATGATGTAAGATAAGATGTCTGATACGTTTTGTGAGGACAAAAGTTTTTCCGGAACCGGGACCGGCCAGTATCATTGCCGGTCCCTTTCCGTGTAAAACTGCTTTTTCCTGCCTGGGATTTAATGATTTTTCAGGCATGTTCAAGCAGCTCGATTCCTTTTTTGATACGGGCAATGGATTCCTCTTTTCCAAGTACCTCCATAATCTCCGTTGCTCCTGCGGGAGTCATCTGTTTGCCGGAAACCGCTGTCCGCACAGGCCACATCACATAACCGTTTTTATATCCCTTTTCTGAAACGTACCCTGACAGTTTTTCATATAATGCGTCATTGGAATAATCCTCTGTTTCTTCCAGTATAGGAAGCACATCCCTTAATACGGAAAGGGCGGATTCCGTATTGGTCTTCATCTTTTTGTGGGTATACATAGCCACATCATATTCCGGCAGCTTTTCAAAAAAGTCCACCAACTCCTTAATGTCCGGAAAAATTTCAATTCTGGTTTTTACCATGGCGGCTATTTTCTTGAAATCCAGCTCCTTTGTAATGGCTTCCTTTAAATAGGGAAGTGCCATTTCATAGAACCTGTCAAATTCCATAGCCTTCATATATTCTCCGTTCATCCATTTCAGCTTTGTATAATCAAATACTGCAGGCGATTTGGAAATATGGCGGTAGTCAAAGGCTTCTATCAATTCCTGTAAAGAGAAAATCTCCCGGTTGTCCTCCGGGCTCCAGCCCAAAAGGGCTACAAAGTTCACAATGGCTTCCGATAAAAATCCCTGCTCTAATAAATCTTCATAGGAGGAATGTCCTGACCGCTTGGAAAGCTTATGGTGCTCTTCGTCCGTAATCAGCGGGCAGTGCACATAGGTAGGCACTTCCCAGCCAAAGGCTTCATAAAGCCGGTTATACTTTGGAGAAGAGGATAAATATTCATTTCCCCTTACCACATGGGTGATTCCCATTAAATGATCGTCTACCACATTGGCAAAATTGTAGGTGGGATAGCCGTCTGACTTTATGAGAATCATATCGTCAAGCTCGCTGTTGTCCACGGTGATTTCTCCATAGATATCGTCCACAAAGGTAGTGGTTCCCTCTGTAGGATTATTTTGCCGGATAACATAGGGAATCCCGGAAGCAAGCTTTTCTTCCACTTCTTCTTTGGATAAAGAGAGACAATGCTTGTCGTATACATTGATTTCCTTTCCTGCCACAGTGGTGGTCAGGGAAGCCAGCCGTTCCTTATCACAAAAGCAATAATAGGCCTCTCCTTTGTCAATAAGCTTTTTGGCATATTCTAAATAAAGTCCCTGAGCCTGCCTTTCACTTTGTACATAAGGTCCCACTCCCTTATCCTTATCCGGGCCCTCGTCATGAATCAGCCCTGTCTTTTCCAGGGTGCGGTTGATAATGTCAACGGCGCCCTCCACCAGCCTTTCCTGGTCCGTATCCTCAATACGAAGAATAAAATCCCCGCCCTCATGCTTTGTAATCAAATACGCATAAAGTGCCGTCCTTAAATTTCCCACATGCATCCTGCCTGTAGGGCTTGGTGCAAAGCGTGTTCTTATTTTCTGCATAGCTTTTTTCCTCTCAATTGCTTTTTCTTATTCTACCTGTTCCTGACTGGTATCAGGACCGGGAATTTTCACTTCGGAAGCCGCCTTGAAGGCATTTACTTCTTTTGTAGCCGCCGGAATGGCAATATTGGTGCCGGCTCCTGCCACGCAGCCTCCCGGACATGCCATGCCTTCAATCAGACAGCCGTTTTTCTTGCCAGCCTTGGCAAGCATCAGAATCTTTTTGCATTCCGTGAGACTTTCCGCATGTTCAATATTTACATCCACATCCGGATAATATTCCCTGATGCATTCCTCTATGGCGCTGGCAACGCCGCCTGCCACACCATAGCCCCTGCCTGCCCCGGTAGCATCGTTTAAAGGCTCCTTTGGCTCCACCTTTGTCAGGTCGATTCCCTTTGCGTCAAACATTCCCTGAAGCTCCTCAAAGGTAATGACAAAATCCACATCGGAACGAACAGTCCTTCTGGAAGCCTCCAGCTTTTTAGAGGCACAGGGACCGATAAAGACAATGGCGGAATCGGGGTGCTCCTGCTTAATAACCCTTGCGGTAGCCACCATAGGCGTCAGCTCATTGGAAATACTTCCAATGGTCTCCGGGAAAAATTTCTTTGCCAGCATGGACCAGGACGGACAGCAGGATGTGAGTAAAAAGGGAAGCTCTCCCGTAGTCACCTTATGAACATAATGCTTTGCCTCCGCCATGGCGCCCATATCCGCTCCAATGGCTGTTTCATATACGTCATAAAAGCCGATTTCTTTCAACGCCTCTTTCAGAGCATCCGGCGACACACCTTTTCCAAACTGCCCCACAAAGGCAGGCGCCACCTGGGCTATGACCTTTTTGCCCGACTGCATGGCACGTATGAGCTGAAATATCTGGGACTTGTCCGCAATGGCTCCAAAGGGACAGGAAACCATGCACTGTCCGCAGGAAACACAAATCTCATTGTCAATAACGGCTCTTCCCCTGGAATCATTTTTAATGGCATTGACGCCGCAGGCTGCCGCACAGGGCCTTACCTGATGGGAAATGGCATCGTAAGGACACACTGTCTTGCACTTGCCGCAACGGATGCATTTCTCCTGGTCAATATGGGATTTGCCGTTTTTCATGGTAATGGCGCCCCTTGGACACACTTCATTACAGGGGTGTGCCAGACAGCCCATACATTTATCAGTTACGTCATATTTATTTTCAGGACAGGAATTGCAGGCAGACGGGATAACCTGCATAAGAGGCGGTTCATAATATTTTTCCGCAATATTGCTTTCTTCCACCCCCTGGGAAAGATGTACCGGGGCATCCTCCGGCCTAAGGCTCATTCCCATGGCAAGACGGATTCTTTCACGGACCACTGCCCGCTCCCTGTAGACACTTTCCCAGTAGTCAGGGTCTTCGTTGCTTACGATTTTATAAGGAAGGGCTTCCATGTCATCGATAAGATTTTCAGAAAAGTAAGCAAGAGCTGCCACTTCCTTAAAAACCCTTCTTCGGACCTTTCTAACCTGTGTATCAATTCCTCTCATGTTATCTCCTCCAAATAGTGTGGTTTTCAGCCAACTTCTATTTTGACATAAAGAGGGGGAGAAATCAAGGTTTGATTGGTAATTTATTAACAAAGTAATAACAGCGCAGGACTTTTCTCTCATGCCCTGCGCTTTCAATTTCACAATCAGCTTCTAATCTCCATATAAATTCAGGATATTTTTTCCTTTAATTCCTTCACATCCGTTTCCAGCATACGGACTTTTATGGCAAGCATTTCCACTTCATTGCTGGGTCTCATGGCTTCGTGCAGATTTCTGGATAAATCAAGGTGCCCTTCCGCCACCCGTTGTATATTAACACGTATTTCATTTTCAAGGGTCATGTCAATTTTAGATACCGTCTGCTTTACTTCCTGCATGTCGTCTTTCAAGTCATGAATTTCATTTTTCATGCCCTGCATA
>CAJUEX010000018.1:0-43284 GCA_910585715.1 uncultured Lachnospiraceae bacterium | reverse complement strand
TCATCTTTCATGCCTTGCATATCATCTTTCATGCCTTGCATATCATCTTTCATGCCTTGCATATCATCTTTCATGCTCTGCATATCATCTTTCATGCTCTGCATATCGGATAAGATTAAATCAAGCTTTTCACTGTCTGACATAATAAGTACCTCCCCAAACTGTTTTATATAATAATGATACTATAACACAATCATGGCACAAAGTCTACTGAATTTTGATTTATTTTATTCTTTTTTTTGTCTTTACATAACAGTTTAGAAAACAGTTCCGATTCCTGCCGGGAATGCTGACTGAACTGTAGCGTTTTTATATGAAAATGATTTTGCAGAAATAAAACCGGCAGCTTTCTCATCATTTTATTTTCACTCTTGCCCTGCATATTAACATTCTTTTACAAAACATCCCATATTAGATGCCATAAGCTTTTACCACAATCCGGCGCACAAACTTCCCGCCTGGAAGAACGCCACGCTGACCAGATAAGCCAGCACTAACTGAAACGCCAGCATCTTCACCGTAAACTTAAGAGAACCGCTCTCTTTTCTTATAGTGGCTATGGTAGCGATACAGGGGGTATAAAGCAGGCAGAACAGCATCAAAGAATAGCTGTTTAACATACCGAAATCCGGAATCCCCTGTCTGATATGAGATAAAATAACTGCCATCCCTTCAGGGGAATTGGCATTAGAAATCCCAAACAGCACCGCAAAGCTGGATACCACCACTTCCTTTGCAGAAATGCCGGAAATCAAAGCAACCACAATCTGCCACATGCCAAGCCCTGCCGGCTTTAAAACCGGTACCAAAACCTTTCCAATAATGGCTCCAAAGCTTTCCTCCGGATTGCTCACCATTCCATTCATTCCATAATTCAACAAAAACCAGATGAAAATAGAAGCCACAAAAATAGTAGTTCCTGCCTTTGTGAGATAGTCCTTTAATTTATTCCATACATAAATCCGAATAGTCTTTCCGTTTGGCTTCTTATATTCCGGCAGCTCAATGAGCAGGCTGTCGTTTTCTTTTCCCTTATCCTTCACGTTTAAAATCAAGGCAATAAGAATTGCAATGAGAACACCGATTACATACATGGAAAAGCTTGCAAGAGGCGCATATTTTCCAAAAAACATATCTGCAAACAGCACGTAAATGGGCAGCCTTGCAGAACAGGACATAAACGGCGTAATGAACATAGTCCTTCTTCTGTCCTTTTCCGTTTCCAATGCCCTTGTGGCCATAATTGCCGGAACTGTACAGCCAAAACCCAGCACCATGGGAAGAAAGGCTTTTCCGGACAGTCCTGCCTTTCCCATAATGTTGTCCATTACATATGCCACTCTTGCCATATAGCCGCTGTCCTCTAAAACAGCAAGGGCAAGAAACAAAATAAATATATTGGGCAGAAATGTAAGAATTCCTCCCACACCTGCAATAATTCCATCCACGATTAAAGATACCAGCCAGTCAGAAGCATTCATTCCAAGAAGCAATCGTTCCACAAAGCCCGAAAAAACAGAAAGTCCCTCTTCAAAAACTCCTTTCAGGGCGTCGCCTACCGTAAATGTCAGGAAAAATACCAATGCCATAATACAAAGAAAAACAGGCACTCCAAAAACAGGATGTGTCAGCAGTCTGTCCGCCTTATCTGTGCTTGCTGCCTTTTTCTCCTTGTAAAACACCACCTCTTCCACAATTGTTTCTATGTAATTGTACTTGGCATGAATGATATCCTTTTCATAATTTTTATCCGCCACATTCACAATGGACATAGGGTGCTCCTTGCGCACCTGTTCATCCCATTCAAGCAGCTTTATGGCATGCCAGCGCAGATGATGATGCCCGGGATAATGGGCATTTAGCATTACCTGAAGCTTTTCAATCTTTGTCTCAATGGGCTCCGGATAAGTAAAGGGAAGCTTTCCTTCTGCCAGTCTTGGGCTTTCCATATGATGGTGCTTTACCGCATGGAGCAATATATCAAGTCCCTCTCTTTTGGCAGCGGAAACAGGCACTACCGGAATATCCCCCAGCATTTCCGGAAGCCTGTGCAAGTCGATTTCCATTCCCCGGTCCCTTACCACATCCATCATATTCAGGGCAAGGATTACCGGTTTTCCAAGCTCCAGCAGCTGTAAGGTAAGGTAAAGATTCCTTTCCAAGCTGGAAGCATCCACCACATTAACGATTACGTCTATTTCATCATCCATGACGCAGTTCCTTGTAACCTGCTCCTCAATGGTATAGCAGGTAAGGGAATAAATCCCCGGGGTGTCTACAATCATCAGCGGGGTATCTTTATAGCTTGCCTGTCCCTCTTTTTTTTCCACCGTCACTCCCGGCCAGTTGGCTACCTTCAGCTTAGAGCCCGTTATAGCATTAAAAAGAGTGGTTTTGCCGCAATTGGGATTTCCCACAAATGCCACATGTATCGTTTCTCCCATTTATACCTCTTCTCCCTTCACTTCAATGCTTTTTGCAATATGCTTTCCAATTGCCAGACGGGTTCCTCTGACCTTTATAATCATGGCTCCCTTCTTTTTTCGGTTTAAAATCGTCACCATGGTTTTTGCATTTAAACCCAGGGCTTCCAGACGCCTTGTTATGTTTTCTTCCACATAAACCCCGGAAATCTCATAAGAATTTCCGATTTTTCCTTCATATAGTGTCATATTCTCTTCTCCAAATGATAATTATTATCAACTACTCCGCAAAAAACAACCGAACACACTGGTTCGGTTGCCAAATTTACATGTACTAGAAAATACTTACTAATTTCTTCTTTTCTTCTAAGTATTCTTCTTCACTTAAAATGCCGTTGTCACGAAGAACCTTTAACTTCTTAATCTTTGTCTCAAATTCATTGATATCCGTTGCTATTCCGGAAAGCGCTACTGTATCATAAGTAGAAGGCGCCGGTTTCGGTGCCGGTGCCGGTTTCGACGCTGAAACAGCTGTTGCTGCCGATATTGCCGCAGGTGAAGGCGCTGCCGGTTTGGGCACAGATGTTACCATGGATGCTGCAGCCGGTGTGGGCATAGGGGTAGGCGTGGAAGCTACCGGTGCGGATACTTTAATATCTGCTGAAGTCTGAGTAGGCGTCACTTCTACCGCTCCTGTAGAAATACCGTTGGACTGACGGATTCTCTCCGTTAAAGATGCCGCCTTTTTCTTGGCATCAAATATTGCATTCACAAGCTGTTCCACATCATCAAACCCCGGCAGGAAACAATATCTGGAATATTTTGCATTTTCTCCGGTATTATTTTCAATACCAATCATCAGCGTCTTTTTACCCTGATAAGAAACCTGAGTGCATTCTTTAACATTCATCAGATAATGAGACATATTATCCAGACGGGAATTCAATCCCTTCGGATTGTCACAGATTGCCACTCTTCCGCTGATACGCATATTAGAAATTGCAATTCTATAATCTTCAGATTTTTTCAGGAACATTCCTTCTTTATATGACCATTCTTTTTGATATAAAATCTTCTCCAGCCTGATACATTTGTTACAAACTTCTCCGGCAGAATCCCCTGAACAAATTAAACATTTCATAATTCAATTCACTCCTAACACGTTTTGTCATTCTTTTATTTTTTCTATTAATATAAGCATAATTTTCTAAATCTATAGTATCATATTTTTATTCTTTCGTCAAAATTTTTTATGATAAATACATACAATTTTTTCTCTTTTTTTTGTGCAGTTTTTGTTTTTTTACCCTTTTTCTTTTTCAGGGCTGTTTTTCCCTTTTTTGCTTTTACCTGTTCTTTCCTCTTTTTCCCGCACGCTCTCACCAATCAGCTTATAAATGGTTGCAGCGGCAGGAACTCCCAAAAGCATTCCGAAAATTCCGCCTATTCCGCCGCCTACCGTAACGGCAGCCAGCACCCAGATACCCGGAAGCCCGATAGAAGAGCCCACCACTTTCGGGTAGATTAAGTTTCCCTCTAATTGCTGCAGAACAATAATGAACAAAATAAAAAGCAGCGCTTTTGTGGGGTTCACTGTCAAAATCATAAATGCTCCTACAAAAGCTCCAAGATATGCTCCCACTACCGGTATCAAAGCCGTCGCCCCTACAAAGGCTCCGATCATGGGCGCATATGGAAAACCGCATAAAAGCATGCCAAGCGTACATAAAACTCCCAATACCACAGCTTCTGTACATTGTCCCACAATAAAACTGGCAAAAGTATCGTCTGCAGTCTTAATTATCTTTCTAAGCCTTACAGTAGCCTTTTCTTTTAAGCACACCTGAATCATTCTGTTTAATTGACTTGCTAACGTTTCCTTTGTGGATAAAATATATATGGCAAAAATAAGGGCAATCACAAAATTTACGATTCCGTTTGTCAAGACTCCCACAAAGGAAAAGGTGGAATTTAAAATACCTCCCACACCGCTGGTAGTATAGTCAATGATTTTTTTGCTCATATCAGGCCAGTCTACATTGATGCTGTTAATCCATTTTTCTATCGTTGGTATTTCCCTGGAATGGTCTGCCAAAAATATTTTTATCCTGTTAAATACAATAGGAATCTCCTTGCCAATTACCATAAATGCATTCACCAGCTCCGGCACGATTAAAGTAACAATTAATACAATGATTGCAAGAATCAGGAAAATAGAAATAAAAATGCTTACAATCCTCCTGCTCTTTTTAACCCAGCTTTTCTGACTCTTTGGAAAATAAAGCTTCTCCACTTTTTTCAGCACTATATTTAATATATATGCAATTACCGTTCCCAATATAAGGGGATATGCCACTCCCCATAAATTCCTTGCAACAAGTATCAGATTGTCAAAGTATTTAATTACAAGAACCAAACTCATTATAAAAATACTGGATAAAATAAATTTTTTCTTGGTCAGCTGCTGTTCCATTTGCTTTTCCTTTCCGTTTATGATAATTGTTCTGCCAGATATGGTATAAAGCTACTCCACACACATAGGCTCTGCCTGTTCACACTCCTCTTTTGCCTTTTCAAAGCTCCTTACGCTTTCTTCCCATGCATTTCTATAAGGAAACCGCTTATCCGTCCGCTTATCCTCTATTTCGTACCTCTTCCGCAAATAGTCTCCTATATGCCGGCTGATTTTTTCTGCCTGAAGCACGTTTACATGGGCTTCCCCGTCCAAAACAGTGTTCATGTTCAAAAACGGCACGTTCTGCTCCTTTGAGAAAGCTTCAAATGAATTATAAAGCTTCTGCCTTTCCTGATTTCCGTTTGGAGTTTTAAAAAAAATCAGGTCCACATTTTCCTCTCTGCAAAGCTCTATGATTTTAAGCAGCCATTCTTCCGCTCTTTCAGGAATAGGAGTGCACTCCTTACACTGAATGACTTCTTTCTTTGCCGCCTCCTCATACTCCCTATAAACCACAAAAGGAGAATAGCCCTTATTTATATTGACAGGACTTTGAAAGGTATATACATATTTTCCTTCATAAAAGCCGCTCCAGGTAGAATGATATTTTGCAAGCTCAAAAAAGTAGGAATATTGAAGCTCCCTCGGTACTCCGTCTAAAATGGCATGAACCTTATTCATGGACCAGGGCAGGTCATCCAGATTCACATGATTGATACCCTCTTCCTCATAATCATCTCCGTAAAGAGTAAACACTTCCAGCAGGATTGCCTTTGGCTTCTGGTGTTTCAATGCCTCTTTTATATAATAATAGCTAATCCACAAAGGCTGCTCATTAGCGGCAAAATCATAGGATGTAATGCCGTAGTCCCTGTAAAGGACAGCCGGAGCCACGTGGGCATAAAGCTGGCTGGAGCCTATAAATACAAAATCCAGACTGTTTTCCG
Organism: uncultured Lachnospiraceae bacterium; assembly: GCA_910585715.1. Taxonomy (GTDB): domain Bacteria; phylum Bacillota; class Clostridia; order Lachnospirales; family Lachnospiraceae; genus RGIG3040. The sequence continues at coordinate 37,459 of CAJUEX010000018.1, read as the reverse complement.
GCTCCTTATAAAATCCCTTTACTTTATTGGTAACATCATATTCCCCTTCACATCTTTTATCCTTCATGATTTCGGTTGCCAAAGAAAATAACAGACAGAATATGAGGCAAAAGCTGATGATTCGGATGCATATAGTTTTTTTTTTCATTTCGCTTTATCCTATTGTTTCTTATCTAAAAATACTGATGTTTAAGACAATGGTATGGTTGTTTGAATTTTCTGTTTTATTCTTGTTGTAAGTTTACCATAATTTTCTGTTGTTTGCTAGTGGAATGTGGGATAAGAGGATGTAGGGATGCAGGGACGTAGGAGCAGCCGGCTTAGGTGTATAGAAAAGTCTTTCGGGCACGCTCTCGCTCTATGAAAACGCAACGGTACTAACGCACCAGAGTACGGTGCGTAAGGACCGGCGTTTTCATAAGGCCCGCAAGACTTTTCTATACACCTAAGCCGGCTGCTCCTACTGGGTATTGGATTGCTTTTTGCTGTGTAAGAATTAGTGGTTTTAAGGTTTTGCAGTATTTGCCAAATATACATATAGCTGTTTTTATATATTTGTTTTATTTATATGTTTTTATTTAAATTTTAATTTTAATATTTTTGTTTATTTTTGTTGGCGGCTTCTTAGGGTGATTGCCAGAAATATCATGATGGCTGCGGCGGCCATGATGAAATGCTTTTCCTGAAAGCTGCCCCACATCATGGAAAACAGATAGAAATTGCCCAGGTATTTTTTTCCGCCGCCGTAGCAGATGATGTAATACAGAACCGGCATCATATAGGCTAATGCCATATGATTAAACAGGGAAAAGAACAGCATTCCCATGCCGCCTAAAAACAGGCAGTTTGCCATGGCTCCGTAAAAGCTCTGATAAAAGGAAAACCGGCAGTTTCCAAAGTGAAGGGCTGTCAGGAAGCCGAAAAGAATTGCTGCTGTTAAAAACAAGGAGGTTAAAAAACGCATGAACAACAAGGTTCCCATGGATTCTTTTTTGCTGGCAATCAGGTCCCCAATGGATTTATTGAGCTCCGGCATAAAAACAGGAACGAACAGTAATATGCCAAAAAGACTGAAAAAAATTTCTATTACTTTTGCGGTCTGATAGGAATCCAGATTTTTCATTCCAATCATAAGGGGCGAAATGAGGAGACAGACTGCTCCGGCTATTATATGGGGCAGCATATTATGCTTTATGTTTACTTTTTGTATTTGATAATAATGTTCTGGCATGAAACAAGCCTCCTCTTCTCTTTTTTTCGTACACAAAAACAGTAAGTGCAAATAACACAATGCTTATGAGCAAATAGGAAAGCCGGTTGGCAACAAGCGCCGGCTTCATTTTTTCATAAATGCTGTAATAGCCCACAGAATTAAACCTTGGCACCAGGGATGTCCCCACATATCCGGTGAGCTTTTGGGCTGCCAGAATCGTGTAAAACCAGAATCCGCCCTGTAATAAAATTGCCAGCGGGCCTTCTGTCAGCTCCGTTACAAAAAATCCAATGGACAAAACAACCATCACGGTAGGCATAAGCCAGCCAAACAAATACTCATACATATACAACGGGTTTCCCTTTACGGATAAGACGCCTGCCAGATACATTGCCTGGGAGTTAAGCATGGTGGACAAAATCAACAGGGGAAGAAAAATCATTGCCAGGGTTGCGGCATATCTGGATGCCTGTATGGTAAAGGAGGAAGCCTTCTTTGCAAAAATAACCTGAGATGCCTTTGCCCGCTTATCCCTGACACTTCTTGTCACTGCCAGAAACACCGGCAAAATTCCCATAATGATTCCCATATAGTCACAGAATATTCTGCCATAAGCTCCCGTTACCCTGTCTTTTTCCAATACTCTTTCATATTCTGCTTCTGCCTCTTCATAAGTATTTGGAAAATCCGTATTTCCCAAAAGCGAATCCGGTTCATAGTAGCTTCCGCCGCCTAACAGGCTGTCTAACTTCTCCATTTCCTCCATAAATTCCTCATAGGAAATATTCCGTAAAACCTGTACCGCATCACTGCTCGTTTTCCCATCCGTTGCAATCCGGATAAATTCTTCCGGGGAAAGTCCCGTCAGCTTTTCTATAATCTGCCCTGCCTGTTCCTGTTCTTCGCCGCTTAATCTGACTTCTTTTATAAATCCAAAGGGATATGTGGAGTAGCTATTTGCAGAAAATTCCGTCATAAGGCGGCTGATTGCAGCTTTCATTGCCTGTTCCTCTTTTGAAACAGGTTCCTCTTTCATCTCCTCCTTTACCGGCTGGGAAATGGGGTCAAAGCTGCCAAGCTGAGTCATATAAAACAATATGGTGCAAAGCAAAAACATATAATAGGTGATGCTTCTTAAAAGTTCTTTACATTCTTTTAAAAATAAGGTGAAAAACATTATCTGTCACCTCCCTGTTCCTTCATCAGATACAAGTACGCATCCTCCATATTTGGCTCGCTTAAAGCGGCGCCTGCTATCAGGGAAGCTTCTTTGGAGTCTGCAATAAAACGCACAATTGCCTTTGTTCCAGAGGTAAGCATTCCGGTAACCACATAATTTTTCTTCAGCTCCTCTAACTCCACTCTTGATATTTCCGCCGTGTAGATTTTTCCTTCCGCTTTCTTTAAAAGTTCACTGACCGTTCCCTGATAAATCAGACTTCCTTCATCCAGAACAGCTATTTTCTCACAGGTTGCCTCTATATCCCCTACAATATGAGTGGACAGAATCACAATCCTGTCTCTGGCAATCTCACATAAAAGATTCCGGAAACGCACCCTTTCCTCCGGGTCAAGCCCGGCAGTGGGCTCATCCACAATCAATACCTTAGGCTCATGCAAAATTGCCTGGGCGATTCCAAGCCTTCTGAGCATTCCCCCTGACATTGCCTTTACCTTTGTGGATTGATTATTCTGCAGATTCACCTGCTCTAACAGCTTTGGAATCCGTTCCTTTCTTTCCTCCCTGCCAAGCCCCGACAGCACGCCCAGATAATCCATTGCCTCATAAGCGCTCATATTTCCATACATGGAAAAATCCTGAGGCAGGTATCCTGTCATTTCCCTGATTTTCTTCCTCTGGGAAACAGGGACACCGCATATGGTTATCTCTCCTTCATTTCCCTTTAAAAGTGTGGCAAGCACCTTCATAAGAGTGGTCTTACCTGCCCCGTTCCTTCCAAGCAGCCCGAACATGCCCTGAGGGATTATGAGATTTACGTCTTTTAAAGCTTGTTTCTTTCCATAGCTTTTGCATACATGCTTTAATTGGATTTCTGTATTCATTGGTTTTCCTTCTTTCCTTTTTGGTTGCTTTTTTATAGGATAGAGGGAAAATGTCTATAGAGTATCTACTTTTGGGGAAAATTTTATGAGAGGGGGCAGGGATTGGGTGAAAGGACGTAGGAGCAGCCGGCTTATGCGTATATAGAAGTCTTTCGGGCACGCTCTCGCTCTATAAAAACGCAGCGGTACTAATGCACCAAAGTACGGTGCATAAGGACCGGCGTTTTTATAAGGCCCGCAAGACTTCTATATACGCATAAGCCGGCTGCTCCTACTGGATATTGGAACCGAAAGGCTGTGGGTAGTAAGTTTTTTTAAGTGTACTCTGTGTTTTTTAGCTTTTCTGCCATATTGCAAAACATCAGGCTAAAATTTCTGTCCCTGCTGTAACAATTTTTCAACCAATAGCTTTCTCACAATTTCTTTCTAAGAGTAACGCCCGAGAAAAAACAGCAAAAGAGGCAGGGCATGTGGGAGGGCGGGGCGGCATTGTTTTGGCTGGCGCTTTTCCTTAACAGCCTGCAAACACCCCAGGGAAAAATTGCCACGGATGGCAATTTTAGTCCTATCGCGCCATGGACGGCGCTATAGGACGGCCCGTCCGCCGCCAACACCCTAAATCAGGCTGTTTAGGAAAATTGCCAGCCAAAACACAGCCGCCCCGCCCTCCCACATGCCCTGCCTCTTTTGCGTCCTCTCACCCATCCCCTCTCTCCCTTTCAAATAAACTTCTCACCCGCAATAAAACTCCCCGCAAACAATCGCCCCGCCCCTCAACCCATTGGAAAGGCTAAGGCTCCCCCCATGCTTTTCACAAAGATTCCTGCTGATACAAAGCCCCAGCCCGAAATGCTCTCCATCCTCTGAAGCACCTGTATAATACGGCTTTACCGCCATACGCATTTCCTCAGAAGAAAATCCCGGCCCGTCGTCCTTTACATAAACCCTGAGATACGCCCCCTCTCTCTCCAACACAATTTCTACTTTATTACGGCAGAAACGCAGGGCATTTCCCAGAAGATTTTCCACCGCTTCCAACAAAAAGCGATTGTCTACATATAAAACCTCTTCTTCTGCTCCTTTCGGCATAGAGTTGGCATACGATAACTCTATGCTCTTCTCACTTGCTTTCCCAAGCCCCTTTATGCTTTCCTCCAACTGATTTTTCACATCTTGAAGCGTCTGTTTTTTCTTCTCCACCTTCATTTCTTCAAAGCTGTGGATTTCCTTCATGGTTGCCGAAAAATTCTCCATGCGAAGCACCTGTTTGTAAAGCAGCTCAAGGTTTTCATACAGCTTTTCCTCCGGCATCCTGCCCTGTTTATAAAACTGGATAATCATTTCGATATAGCCCTTCATAACCGTAAGGGGTGTGCGCAAATCATGGGCAAAGGCAGCATTCAGCTGTCTCTGATCCTCCATGATATCCAGGTTTTTCTGCCTGCTTTCTGCAAGCTGCTTTCTGAGCCTGTCAAAGGTCCGGCAGATTTCCCCCATTTCATCCTCACTTTTATATTCACAGCAAAAGCTTAAATCCTCTCTGGCAATTGCTTCTGCCTCCATATGCAAAAGTCTTAGGGGCTCTTCCAGTTTTCTTTTATAATATAATTTGGAAACAATCAGTATTGCCGCCACGGAATAAATCAAAATACAGCCATACTGTAAGATGCCGAATATCTCATATGCCTGAAAGGTACTGGCAGTGAAGCCGCTTCTATCCACAAAGACTACCTGAAAACAATTTCTTTCATAGCGCATGACTGCCCCTTTGTTCTCTGCCTGTAAGGAAAGAAGATTCAGCCATCCTTCGCAAAAAAGCATGGTAAACAGGGAGCAGGTAATCACCCCTGTTACGGCAAAAACGATATACCATCTTAAGGAAGTCTTTAAGCTGCTGTTTTTCACCTTCCTTTCCCATTTCATAAAAAGCTCGTCTAAGTAATCCATCGATATCCTACTCCCCATACCGTTTCAATCAATTCCTTATCACTATGCTCCGAAAGTTTTTTCCGTATGCGCCGCACATGCTCAGTTATAATGGTGCTGTCCCCTTCCTTGTCGAACCCCCACAGCTTTTCATAAATGGCTTCCTTTCCAAATACGATTCCCGCATTGGTTGAGAGTATTTCCACAATGTCAAATTCCGTCTTGGTCAAAGGAATTTCCTCTTCCAGATAGCACAGTCTTCTGGCAGAATACTGTATGGAAAAATCACCGAAAAACCGGAAGCCCTCCTTTTCGTTCTTTCTCTGCTCCCTCCTTAAATGGGCGCGTATTCTTGCATCCAGCTCCGCCATGGAAAAGGGCTTCATAATATAGTCGTCTCCCCCAAGCATAAGGCCGCAGATTCGGTCCCGTTCTTCAATTTTTGCAGTCAGAAACAAAATAGGACCGGAAAAAAAAGGCCTGATTTTCTTACAGACCTCTAATCCATCCATTTTAGGCATGTTTATATCAAGCAGAATCAAATCCGGATTTTCTTCTGCCTTTTTCACTGCCTCTATGCCATTTTCCGCCTCCATGATAATATATCCCTGCATTTCAAAATATTCCCGCAAAAGCCTGCGGATATCTTTTTCATCATCTGCAATCAATAATTTCTGCTGCATAGCATCGCTCCTCCATGAAATGTTTCTATTATGACCTATGCCTATATTATCATGCATTTCCCTATAATTTCCCTACAATTTCCTTGTAACTGACAACCCATCACAAACAATAGTTCATTATCCGCAGGAATAAATGCGCAACAACCCAGCCATCCATTCCACTATCTGCGGTGGAACGCATAGCTGAACTGTTTCATAAAAGCAAGTGCTAGAAATTCCCATAAATAAATTCGCTTGCATCATATCCCGGCCCGTATATTCCAAATATCAGCACGGAGAAAATACCTGCAAATATTATCATCCACCGAAATACAAGAGACTGCTTTGAAAGCTCCTTTCTGATATTCATCTTCTGTTGCAGCATGCTTACTGCCCACATGACAAATATGCCAAAGAACATCAGCCTGCTTTCCTTTGGATTCAGTCCCAGCCCGTATAATTCATCATTAAATAATATCCATGGATTATAAACCGTCACCATATTTTTTATCATCACAAGAGCCATCTTCACGCTGTCCGCCCTGAAAAAAATCCATGCGGTCATTACAAGTAAGAAGGTGGTAACCTGCTTGTACAACCGGTGGGAAAAGGTTTCCCTGTCAACCCGGAATACTTTTACGAACCAGTTCCTTACCGGCATAAGAAGCTCTCCCGCCACCTGATAAAAGCCATGGAGAAGCCCCCATACAATATAATGGGAACCCACGCCGTGCCAGAGACCGCTTACCAGAAAGGTAATGAGAATATTCACGTACTTGCGCAAAGTGCCCTTCCGGTTTCCTCCTAATGGAATATAAATATAATCCCTTAACCAACTGCTTAAAGAAATATGCCATCTGCGCCAGAAATCCTTTATGGATGTACTGAAATAAGGATGATGGAAGTTGTCACAAAGCCGGATTCCAAACACCTCTGCCGCACCCATGGCAATGCATACGCAGCCGGCAAAATCCGCATATAGCTGAATGCTGTACAGCACTGCTGCAAACAGCACAAAAAGTCCTTTATAGGTTTCATATTCACCAAATACACGGTTTACCACAATGGCAGCCGCATCCGCCACTACCATTTTCTGAAAAAAGCCCCAGAGCATAAGCTGTAAGCCAAAGGTAACCTTCTCATAATCAAATTTATTCCCTTCATACAACTGGGGGGCAAGCTGCTCATACCGGGGAATGGGACCCTGCAGAATTTGCGGGAAAAAGCTGACGAACAGGGCATATTTAAAGGGATTTTTTTCCGGCTCCGCCTTGCCTTTGTATACATCCGCCATATAAGCGATAATCTGTAAGGTATAAAAGGAAATGCCCATGGGAATCAGAAAAGCAAACCGGTCAATCCGAAGCCTGTTTGCAAGCAAAGTGCCGGAAGAAGCAAGCTTTAAAAAAAGAAGCAGCCCGGTATTTAAACAAACCACACATATAAGTCCTGCTTTTCCCGCTTTGGTGCCTACCAGACTTTTTCCATTTTTTCTCCCTTTCACCACATATCCATAAAGCCATGAGGTTGTAATGCTGAACAGAATAAAAATGGTGAGCTTTCCTGCATTTACCACATAAAAAAACATACCCAGAAAGAGCAGCCATATCCACTGCCCTTTCCTCGGTATGATATAATAAAGCACTGCTCCTATCAGCAAAAATAACAAAAAGTAAACGGATGTAAAGCTGATTCCCTGAAGCATTCCATCCACTGCCAGTTTAAAAACCGCTGCAATACCCTCAATAAAATCCATGATTTATAATTCCTTCTCACCAAGCTTACATTGTGAGATATTTACATTCCATCCATTGTATTACGGATTTCCTTAATGAAATTCTCACTATTTAATACTGTAACATCTTTTAAAGAAGTAATCAAGGCTAAATCCTTCGTCATTTTTCCGCCTTCAATGGTCCTTAAGGTGGCTTTTTCCAGCTTATCGGCAAATTCCATCAGCTCTTTGATACCGTCTAATTCCCCTCTTTTGCGAAGGGCTCCTGTCCATGCAAAAATGGTTGCCACGGAATTGGTAGAGGTCTCTTCTCCCTTTAAGTGCTTGTAATAATGTCTCTGGACCGTTCCATGGGCAGCTTCGTATTCGTACACTCCGGAAGGAGAAACCAAGACGGAAGTCATCATGGCAAGGGAGCCGAAGGCGCTGGAAACCATATCGCTCATTACGTCCCCGTCATAATTCTTACATGCCCAGATAAAGCCGCCCTTTGCCTTCATGACTCTTGCTACTGCATCGTCAATAAGGGTATAGAAATATTCAATGCCCGCCTCCTTAAATTTCTCCTCATATTCCTTTTCAAAAATTTCCTGGAAAATATCCTTAAAGGTATGGTCATACTTTTTGGAAATGGTATCCTTTGTGGCAAACCACAAATCCTGCTTTGTATCCAGCGCATAATTAAAGCATGCCCTTGCAAAGCTTCCAATGGATTTATCCGTATTGTGCATGCCCTGAATAATGCCTGCTCCCGTAAAATTATGTATCAATTCCCTTGTTTCGCTGCCGTCCTCAGCCGTAAACACAAGCTCTGCCTTTCCGGCGCCCGGAACCTTGATTTCACAGTTTTTATATACATCTCCATATGCATGCCTTGCCAAAGTAATGGGCTTTTCCCAGTTCTTCACACAGGGCTCGATTCCTTTTACTACAATAGGGGAGCGGAAAACCGTGCCGTCCAAAGCCGCCCGGATGGTTCCGTTAGGGCTCTTCCACATTTCCTTTAAATTATATTCACTCATACGGGCTGCATTTGGAGTAATGGTGGCACATTTTACGGCAACCCCGTATTTTTTTGTTGCTTCTGCGGAATCTATCGTTACCTGATCGTTTGTTTCATTCCGGTAAGCAAGCCCTAAATCGTAATATTCTGTTTTTAAATCAATATAAGGCAGCAGCAACTCCTCCTTAATCATCTTCCAGAGGATTCGCGTCATTTCATCCCCATCCATTTCCACAAGCGGCGTTGTCATTTGAATTTTTGCCATGTCATTTCCTCCTAATCTTCTTTTTCAAATGCGTGTTCAAAATCCTTTTTTAACATATTTTCATAAGCATTTATCATGTGCTTATTTGCTAACATCTGTGCCTTTTCGGCGTTCTTTTCCTTAATTGCCTCCATAATTTCCTTATGCTCCCTGCAGGAATCCGCCCCCCGTTTTCCGTTTGCCAGGGTTTTTTTCCTGACACGGTACACATACTGGTGGAAATCTTTTAAGGTATGCTCCAAAATCTTACTGTTGCAGGCTTCATACATGATTTCATGAAACCGGTTGTCCAAAGCGGCGAACTGCTCGATATGGCCTTTCTCCTGATGGAACTGGGTCAGATAAATATTTTCTTCCATTTCACTGAGCTGTTCTTCCGTAATGTGCTCCGTTGCCCATTTGGCACAAAGCCCTTCCAACAGGGACCTTATCATATAAATATCCTGTACGTCTTTTATGGTAATGCCTGTTACATAGGCGCCCTTATTGGGCACCATCTGAATCAGCCCTTCCAGTTCCAGCTGCCGGAATGCCTCTCTGACAGGGGTTCTGGACACTCCCAGTTCCTCTCCGATTGCCGCCTCTTTAAGCTCTTCATTTTGTTTGTATTTTCCGTTTAAAATGTCTTCCCGCAGCTTGTGAAAAACCTTTCCTCTTAAGGAATAGTTCTCCGGGCTGCTGCTTAAATGATAATCATTCATCCTTTTCCCTTCTTTTCCTAATCCCCTTAATCGGCTTCCGGATAAGGAAGCTTCCATTTTTCACATACCTCTTTCATCATGGAAATCAGCTCGTCGTCTGTAAGGACCGTTACCCTTCCTTCGTCGTACTGCCTGTCTACCAGCTCCTTTAAATGAACTACAAGCTCATCATTTTTCCCAATCTGCCGTTCCCCTTTTAAAGAATAATATGTATTGATGAAATGGGCAATTCCCGCTAACCCTGATGTATTGGAGACGGAACAGAGCACCGGTCTGTTCAAAAACTTTTCCGTATCAAATATATTATAAATCTCTTCATTTTTCAAGAGCCCGTCCGCATGGATTCCTGCCCTTGTCACATTAAAGTTCTTTCCCACAAAGGGAGTCCTTTCGGGAATATGATAGCCGATTTCTTTCTCATAATACTCTGCAAGCTCAGTAATCACCGTAGTATCCATGCCGTTTAAGTCACCCTTTAGCTGGGCGTATTCAAATACCATTGCTTCCAAAGGAGTATTGCCGGTACGCTCCCCGATGCCAAATAAAGAAGTATTGACACCGCTGCAGCCATAAAGCCATGCGGTGGTGGAATTGGAAACCGCCTTGTAAAAATCATTATGCCCGTGCCATTCAATCAAATCATGAGGCACTGCCCCGTGTGTATGAAGGGCATAAATAATTCCCTGAACACTTCTGGGTATTACCGCACCCGGATAATTTACTCCATACCCCATAGTATCACAGGCACGGACCTTAATGGGAATCTGATACTCCTCCATCAGCTTCATCAGCTCTAAACAGAAGGGAACCACATAGCCATATATATCCGCTCTCGTAATATCTTCCAGGTGGCACCTGGGACTGATTCCCTCCTCCAGACAATCCCGGATAACGCTTAAGTAATGCTCCATTGCCTGCTTTCTGGTCATCTTCATCTTCAGGAAAATGTGATAGTCGGAACAGCTTACCAAAATTCCCGTTTCCTTCATGCCGATTTCCTTAACCAGCTTGAAATCCTCCTTATTGGCACGAATCCAACTCGTCACCTCCGGAAATGCATAGCCTCTTTCCATACATTTATAAACCGCATCCCGGTCCTTCTTGCTGTACAGGAAAAATTCACTGGCACGAATCATCCCGTTAGGCCCGCCTAACCTATGTAAATAATCATAAATGGTTACAATCTGCTCCGTTGTATAAGGCGCCCTGGACTGCTGTCCATCCCGAAACGTGGTATCCGTAATCCAAATATCCTTTGGCATGTTATGGGGCACTGTCCTGTCATTAAAAGGTATCTTTGGCACTTCCGAATATGGAAACATATTGCGGAATACATTTGGCTTTTCCACATCATCCAAAATGTACATATGCTCTTCTATTTCTAAGAGATTATTGTGGTCGTTCATAGAAACAGGTCTGTCTAAAAAGGTACTGTCTTTTTTCATCTTCCTCCATCCCTTCCGTGTAGCATGTTCTTTTTGCACTTATGTATAATTGTATACAATGATACCAATTGTGTCAATAGGAATTTCTTCTTGATAAATCCTAAAAGGTAACAATTCAGCCTGCAAGTTTTGGATTTAAGGACGCAGGAGGGGCAAGGTAGATAGAAGTCTTAGGGGCACGCTTTCGCTCTGATAAAAACGCAGCAGTGCTAAGCTCGAAAATACCTCGCTAAGCGCTGGCGTTTTTATAAGGCCTCTAAGACTTCTATCTACCTTGCCCCTCCTGCTGAATATCGAAATGCCCTATATATAGAGAGAGAAACTGTAGATATGAGCACAGCTTCAGAAATATTTGCCGGAGTTTTGGCATCAAACAATTTGTACCCCAAATAAGCATTCTGGCATTACGATATACAGTAGGAACCGGTAGCAGGCAGAAAAAACAAGCGCTAAAGTAAATAAAATCATATCCTTTCTAAACTCAAAATAATGATTTCTCTTTATACCTAATTTCTCGATAAACTCAAAATTATCGCATTACCACAAAAACGGTATAATTTTATATTTTACTTTCTTTTTGTATTCGACATATCCTTCTAAATTTTTTTCAAGCACAGCTTCTTCGTTCCTAATTCTCTTTGCAATAATGACAGGATAAGTAAGAAAAATAGCAAAAGAGATAATGGAACCAAGTATCAATGACCTTTTGCCCATTCTGAACTTCTATCGTTCGTGATAAGTAAGTATTTTCCCTTAATACCTCTGCATAAAGAAGATACAAAAATAAAAATACAGCTGCACCTACCCACAAAACCCATTTCGACAACAAAATCCACTTGAAACGTAAATTTAATCCTGCAATAACAAACCCTAAAAGAAACATTAAGCCACTAAGTTTTATAACAAGACTTTGCTCTGCCTGTTCCTCTTTCGCATTCAATCGCTTTTTTAGCAATTCCGGATTTTTAATCATCATCACAATTCCTACAAAAAACATTGGAATAAACAATATCCCCATGAATAGCCATGCGCTCCAATAATTGAATGTTCCTGCCGGTAAAAATATCAGTATTCCTATAATGACTACACCAAGTACAAATTTTAATATTGCTTGATAAAACAGTTCTCTTGTCATTCTCAATCACTCCCTATAAACACCGATTTGTCGCTTCGCTAATCAAACTTTCCTGTCTGAACTTCGGGCAGTAGGGAAAGTTTTTCAGCTCTGTATCTGTAATCTTGTTTTATTTCCGCAAACAGGACAGTGTACCCACTCAGCCATAAATATCACTTCTACAATTTTCTTGTGTATTATTCGTTTTCACACTCGGATAAAAAAATTTTAACTGCTTCACAAAATTGCTCTGGATTATCCAGGAACGGGGTATGTCCCGCATTGTTAATAACAATCATTTCTTTTTTATCAGACACAATAACCCCATAGTAATCATTTACCAAACTTGTTGGAGTAACCCAGTCGCTGTCACCTTGTATAAAACAAATCGGAATATCATATTCTTTGCTCAACTTCATAACATCAAACTGAAAATACATATAGTCCACAAGGCTGTTTTGGGAAGTGATTATATTCTGTGTATCACTTGCAAATAAAAACCATTTCACGTCATTCCATAGCATTTCCGGCGATGTAACCGCAGCAAATATTCGTTTTATTCCCGACATTTCTCCATCGCATTTCAAGTATTTTATAGATGTAATAATCATTTCTTCAAGAGATTTTATATCTAACTTTGCAATATTCTCTGTTTCAGATAATCGTTCAATACACCGTTCCAAAAATTCAACGTCTTCCCTGTTACCATTTTCTGCTGCTATTTGTGCTGCACTCTTCGCTGCATAGATTTTCCCCTGTGAAAAATCGGTTACTTGTCCAATACCGATATATGCAGCTACCTTTTCTGAATGGAGATTGATATAATCTATTCCGAGTACCGTTCCCCACGATTGTCCCATGATAATAATTTTATTTTTATCAAAATGCTCCCGCAAATAGTCAATTACTTCATCTGTGTCAGCAAGTAATTGTTCGATAGTCAGATTGTTGTCGCCTTTGTTTCGGTAAAATGTCCGTCCGCAGCCTCTTTGTTCCCAGCAGACAATCGTATAATCTTTTTCCAAAGCAGTCTGGTAATAGTAAGTTAAATATGTCAACGGAAAGCCGGGACCGCCGTGAAGCCAGAGGATAACAGGATTGTCCCTATCTTCACCACGGATTTGCAGATATTGCTCTATACCGCCTATTGTGACATAGGTATTTTCATGTATTCCTAAGTCCGTATCTATTTTCGATTCCAATAAGTTATGAATACGAAAAAATGCAACTGTTAAAAAAATCAACAAAACTATTGCACATAATATGAAAAATAATATTAGCATTTTCTTTTTTACCTTTTTAAGAGAAACCCTTTTCATTAAAATTTATACCTCGGTTATATTTGACATAACAGCCCCTATATCTAAAGCTGTACCTGTAAGAGAAAGTAAATCCGCACCAAAATCTTTCACTATTGAATACACCTGTTCTTTGGTACAATTCAATACACCGGCTACAACCAAAGATACAATTCCATGTGTATATACAATCATTCTTTGGAACAGCATAGCCGCCTGTTCTTTGCTAATATTAAGATACTGATACAATTTATCTATCAAAACAGCATTCCCCTTGTCTGTTAAGATAGAATTAAATCCACCCCTGCAATAGTTTTTGCTTTCACCCATATATACAAAATGGAATAGGTTAGGCATATCAAATGCTAAATTGATATATCCATAGCCAATCTGCCAAAATGCTTCTATACAGTTTGCCGAAGCAGGCATCATTTTTTGATTTGCGTAGGTAACGGCTTCCTTTGTCAAGGCTTCCCTCATGTTATCCATATTGCCAAATTGCCAAGCAATCGGTTGTGTTGAGCAGTTTAATTCTCTCGCAATGCTTTTTATGCTTACCGCTGAATATCCCTCACGGATAAGAACGTCTAACGCCGCTGTGAGAATTTTTTCTTTTGTAATCTGAACGCTGCGTGGCATAACGTACCTCCAAAACAAAATAAATACCTTTATATAACACACTTTATATTATATTTATTTGTGTCCTGCATGTCAAGAAATGCAATTCAAATTTCACCCAATTTTCACCATTCCAAAAGACAGTATAGCGGAAATCAATCCCTTATGGGAAAATAAAGTTTCTGCCGTTCACGCTGCAAATGTTGGATAGTGCGGAGGGGTGACAAACAAATACAAATAAAAAGGGACTTCCTCAATCTATCAATCAATATTTATACATCTAACTTTAGATGTACCACAGGGAGGGAAAAGACCATGAACAAAGAGCAGGAACAGCAGATTTTGAACTATTACAGCACCACAGACAAATATATCCGTAGCAAGACACACTCCAATGCGCATCAGACTGTATTTACCAAAGAAAATGATAAATACCAGTGGCTTGTGTTGGAGCAGAAAAGCCAAAACCAAGTTGAGGTAAGGCAGATGATGATTGAACGGAAAAGGGATAAGGAAAATTGTATATAGTTTAATGGAATTACGAGCGTGTTTGTGGTAGGATAATAATATGAAACAATTAACATTTGAGGAGAGTATTCTATGGATAATGAAGAAATTATAGAAACTAACAAAACTTATTGGAATGAGCATGCAGACTTATGGTTTGGCACAACAGCTTTGCCCGTATATGGGGTTCGTTTTCCGACGGAAGATGATTTGCATTTATTTGGTAATGTTGCCAATAAGAAAATGTTAGAAATATGCTGTGGTAGCGGACATTCTTTAAAGTACAATGCTGACAGAGGCGCAGGTGAACTATGGGGCGTTGATTTATCACAGAATCAGTTGGATAATGCTGCTAAATTATTAAAAGAAAATGATTATTCAGCGAATTTGATATGTGCAAAAATGGAAGATGAATTGAATGTACCTAAAGAATACTTTGATTATGTTTACTCTATATATGGAATTGGTTGGACAACAGACCTGCAAGGTACATTTAATAAAATAGCCAGTTATTTGAAGACAGATGGTATTTTTATTTTTAGTTGGCATCACACTTTAAATTATTGTATAGCATGGTCATGCGATGAGAGAAAAGATGTCTTGGTTGATAATAAATTTGTTTTAACTAAAAGTTATTATGATGAAACATATTTCAAAATGCCTGTGCATGATAGTGAGATTGTTTTATGTAATAGAAAAATGTCCACATATATTAACGCACTGGCAAAAGCAGGCTTTATGGTTGAACAATTTATAGAAGAAACAGATAGTGATTCACTTAAAGCAGCTGGAGATATTGATATTAAAACCCAAAAAGCGAAAATGATGCCGCTTTCATTTTGTATAAAGGCACGAAAAATATAAATTCTCATTATACTAAAGCAAAGGTCAGCACCTGCCCCAAAGGTACAGCCCGAGACAAACCAGCAACAGAGTGAGAAGAGGGGATTTCAGGCATTGTTTTTGACGTGTATTTTCCTTAACAGCCTGCCCGCTTTCAGGGGAAAATTGCCACGGATGGCAATTTTAGTCCTATTGCGCCATGGAGGGCGCTATAGGGCGACCCGTCCGGTACCAGTCCCTTCCATCAGGCTGTTTAGGAAAATCCACGTCAAAAACACCGCCTGGAATCCCCTCTTCTCCCTCTGCTGCGTCCTGCCTGAACTCCCCCTTCTCCCTCTGCTGCGTCCTGTCTGAACTCCCCCCTTCTCCCTCTGCTGCGTCCTGCCTGAGCCTCCCCCCTTTCTAATTCAACAACCGTCTCAAATCCAACATCCCCCACCCCTGCTTCGTAAACGCTTCCCCCAAATCCCTCGCACTGTAAATCAGCTTCCTCTTCACCTCTTCCGGAGACTTATCCGGATATTTTTCCATAGCCAGCGCCAATGCCCCCGTTATAATCGGCGTGGACATGGAAGTGCCACTTTTTTTCACATAAGTCCTTTTTCCACAGGAAACAATCTCTGTACCCGGAGCCACAATATCCGGCTTTTTCATCACATATTTGCTTGGTCCCCTGCCGGAATAATCCTCGCACATCCTTCTCCCCGGCAGCCTGAACGCCCCGTCATGGCACCCTACTGAAATAGTATCTTCATCCTCTCCCAGCAAAGACAGGGACTTGGGCTTAGGACCGAAATTTCCTGCCGCTGCCACCAGCAGAATGCCTGCCCGGTAGATTTTTTCCTCCATCTCTTCAATTCTTTTTTCCTTTTCCTTCCACTGCTCATCTTCCTCCTGACTTTTTGTACCCACCGAAACATTAATAAGCTTTAAATGGAATAAATTCTTATTCTCCAATAACCATTCAAGCCCCTGTAACAAAATGTCAATATCACCATTTCCCTGCTTATCGAGCACCTTGCCCACATACAAATCAGCTTTGGGAGCCATTCCCATATATTTTCCTCCTGACAGATTTCCGTTTCCCGCCAGAATCCCGCAAACATGGGTTCCATGCCCCAGGTCGTCATAAGGCCCCTTTTTTCCATACACAAAGTCCCGAAAGCCTCTGACTCTATAATCAAAATCCGGGTGCAGAAAAATACCGGAATCCAGCACCCCGATTCCTATTCCATATCCGGTAAGCCCCTGTTTCACAGCTTCCTGATAACCTATTTGATTTCTAACCCTTTCCACGAAAAAACTCCTGTTTTTTCTATTATATGACAGGAGTTTTCTTGTGTTTCTTTTTTCGTATCTTACTACTATATGCCCGGTGTTTATCACATAGTCTTATTTCCAGGAAATTTCTGTATCCTTCGTGACAGCCTGACTGAAATCAAAATCCCAGGAACCTGCTTTTGCCGGCATCAGCCGGGGTTTTTTTACCTTTTCCCCTTTTGTCACCTTCTGGGTGGCAAAAACGGTTCCCTGATAAGTAAAGGTCACCGTACAGGTACCTGTTTCCTCCGTTTTATCTTCGGAGCCGTTATCTGCAGGGGTACTGTTTCCGGAGCCATCTTTAGGGCTGTTGTCCGTGCCCTGGCTGCTTTGGGGCTTTTGACCTTTTTCCGGCGTCTTTTTCCCCTGCGGCTGTTCACCGTCCTCCTCAGGCTGTTCCTCTTTTGGCTCTTCTTCTGCGCCCTTATCTCCCACAGCGTTATCCTCTGTTTCCTCTTTCCCATTATCTGCTTCTTTTTCCGTTTCCTCTTTTTCCAAAGAAGACTTTAAGAGCTCCTCCAGTTCTTCCCCTGAAACAGACAGCGTCCTGCCATCCTCTGAAATCCAGTTTAAAAATTCCAGAACCCTGGTTTTCAGTTCTTCATAGTTCACCGACTCGTCCATGCCCTCATAGTCCGAATCCTCCTCATTTCCCCAGATTCGCACCTGACTGCCTGATGCTACGGGAACCTCCTCATCGCTTATGCTCCCGTCCGGAAACACAAGCCTGCTTCCTACTTTTCCCTCATACACCGACAGCTTTGTATGGGACACTCCGTCTTCCCCGTAAGTCACCTCTACCCGAAACACCGTCCCCCTTACTGCCATGGTGGAATTGGGTGAATTAACCTCATAGCTTGATTTGGGACTTAATGGATTTTCCAGATTGCTGACTACTGCTCCCTGCTCTAAATGAATTTTCGTCCTGCTGTCCGTACTGTTTCCGGAAGCCTCCAGACGTATTCTGGTATCCGGCTCTAACAGCACGTACTTATCCTCATCCAGCTTTAACTGCAGATAGCTGTCCGTTGATACATTTAAAATATCCTCTGACTGCAGCTGCATGTTTTCATAGGCTTCTATTCCTTTTGTTTCCTGCCGGTCCACATAAGCAGTTCCTTCTACCTGATAGACCTGTATCTGTCGGTAATCCTTTTCCTGATTGAAAAAAACAACTCCTCCCACCACGGCTGCAGTTACCGCCGCACCAGAAGCAATGCTGATCCATGCTTTTTTTGATAGGGCTTTCAATAGTTTCATATGTTCTCCTCTTATGTTATTTCTTTGTCAACGTATAGCTTCCGTCCTTTGCCACATAAAATGTGCTGTTTCCCTTATAAATGCAGCCATCGCTTCCTACTGTCCAGCTGCCGCTTCCAAGCTTGTACATTTTCTTTGCCTTTAACTGGTAAGTGCCTCCCTTTGATATTGTCTCCGGGGCATTGCTGTTATTTTTATCATCCGTATTGCTGTTATTATCTGTATTGTCTTTATCGTCCGTATTGTTTTTATTATCTGTGTTGCTTTTATCGTCCGTATTGTCCTTATCGCCGGTATTATTCTTATCATCCGTATTATCCGTTTTTTCCTGTTCCCACTGTGCCGTAAAGGTAATGGTCCTGCCATCATAAGCTGCGAAATCAAAGGAAGCGGTTACGGCATTCTGGGCATATATTTTATTATCCCCGCTGCATAGCCATCCTTTAAATACATAGCCATCCCTTACCGGGGCGCCAGATGTAGTAATTGTAAATCCGTCTTCGCTTTTTGAAGACTGGGTAATTTCCCTGGAAGCGGCTCCCGACATGGTTCCTCCATTAGGCGCAAAGGCAATCTTTACGGATTTTGCTTTCGTCCACTGTCCCTCATAGGACATGACCGCTTCATTTTTGGCGCTTATGCTGCCATAATCCCCAAAGGGAACAGACAGGGCAGTTCCTCCCGCATAACTGGTTCCTATACTGCTTTGTGCAGAAGCATTGTTTTCCGTACAAAGCCAGCCGTCAAAAAAGTAACCGCTTCTGTCCGGCGTTGGAAAATCAATGGTAAAGCTATCTCCTTTGCTTTCCTGGATTTTCGTCAGGGTATTCACAGCGGTGCCGTTTTTGGCATCCAGCCGGATATCCACGCAGGCTCCCCATCCCACTTTTACATAACAGGCTCCCTCACCGGCAATAAAGTCCCTGAGGGCAGTGCCCGAAGCTCCCACATTCAGCGTTTTTCCGGACTGCCATCTGTCATCTGCCACATTTCCGCCGCTGTCGGCAATGCCCCACTGGAGCACATAATGCCTTCCGGAAGAATCCTTAATGGGTCCTAAAGAAAAACTGCCGTCCTCATTGGTCGTCTTGTTCATTCCTGACTGGTAATCAGCCGGCAAAGCAAGCTGGCTGTCATTGAAAAAGCTGACCCAGATATCATCCGCTGCCAATACGTTCATGGGATACCCATGAATCCATACAGTTAATAAAGCTGCTGCCAGTATCCAGGCAATCAGTTGTTTTTTTCGATTCATCTTCTTCCTCCCTGTCCTTTCAACCGAAAATCCTTTTTTAGCAATGAAACATCCACTGCCTTCCCCATGGCAGTTATAACACACACAATGGACGCAAACAACGCCCTGTAAGTAAAGAAATAATGCTGTCCGGAATGACCGTGAAGCAGGGCAATCCGTATCACCGGAACCGCTGCTAAAAGAAACAGCAATACGGACAGCTCATTCCCTTCCCTCTTCCCATATAAAAAGAGGAAAGCTGCCGCCCCCGCCCCTAAAGCAAGCAATGCCAGACAAAGCCCCTCTTTTGTGGCAATCCATTGAAAGCCCGCCAGCAGACGGATATTGGAAAGAACTGCTTCCGGGACCGTAAAATCCCCTCCCTGGCGAAACAGCATAATCTCTATTGCAGAAGCCGCCCTGTCTGCCTCAAAAACCGCACCGGACAACATCCACTTTACCAAAAAAACCGCCAGATAAGAAATACTCCACAGCATTCCGCCTGCAAACAAAAAGCCCGTTTCCTTCCGGATTCCTTTCAGCCTTCCTTCCTTTTGCCATATACAAAGCACAATAGCACAGGGCACTGCAAACGTCACGGTTTCCGTAGTGAGAAAATCAAAAAAGCCACAGCATACGCCGCTTATGACCAACAGGCACAAAACTGTCTCTCTTTTCTTCCAAAGCTTACATGCGGCTAAAGAAACCGCCAGCGTAATAAACCAGGTTGGCATATATTCCACGCACATGACTGTCATGGGCATACAGACAAAAAACCCGGCAATCCACAAAGAAGCCGCCAGCGCCTTTTGCCCTCTTTTTACAAGAGCCGCTGTCAAAAGCCCCATAAGCAGTACCATAAGGATTCCCGCAAACACCCGGATTCCCTTTATGGTAAAAAAAACAAACAAAGGCCTTAAAAATATCATCATGCCATGCCAGTACCTGTCATAAACGGTATCCGGTTCTTTTTCCTCCGCAATCCGCTCCTTTAACAGCCTGAGCATGGGATATTCTTCATTGCCCCGGTCTGAATAAAAAGGAGCCTCTATTAAAGTAACGGCTTTATGCTTTTCCTCTATGGAGTACATAATATTAAATAAAATGGCATCCGCATAATTATCAATTTCCGTTGCCGGGTTTCCTTTTTGCAGGCAGTGAAATTCATCTTCCTTTTCTTCCAGATACTCCGCAGATAAAAGCAGGTTTTCCCGAAATGCCTCCTTTGGAATCCATGCGGAAGCATACAAAAGAAGCATAAGCCCCGAAAGTGTAACTGTAAAACACAGAAAAAGAATTCCGGCAGTTTTCAGACAGCTTAAAATAGCATAAGGTCTTCCTGATTTTTTATCTGAATGTTTTTTAATGCTTCTTCCAGCCATGTTACCAGCCTTTCCTCCAGTTTTCCTTCTTCCGCCATGCTATGCAATATGGAAAATGCCTTTTCCCCGGACATGGGCTTTTTATAAGGGCGGTCACTGGAAGTTAAGGCGTCATAAATATCCACAACCGTCAAAATTCTGGATTCCAGCTCCAGTTCTTCTCCCTTTAACTGCCTGGGATAACCTGTCCCGTTTAAAAATTCATGATGGGAAGCTGCAAATTTCGCCACATTTCCGTAATTGGCGCTGAAATGTACCTTGCCCAGTATTTTTTCCGTCATGGCAACATGGCTTTCCATAAGCCTTCTTTCCTCTTTTGTAAGAGTTCCCTTTTGTATGGTAAGGCATTCCCTTTCTTCCTCTGTCATATAAGGAATCTGAACGCCGTCTTCTGTTTCATAAACCTGTGCCCCGATTTCTTCCACCCGTTTTATCTGTTCCTCTGACAAATAGCCTGAGGTATCTATTTCCGTTAAAAAAGAAAGACTTTCCTGCAGGAAGGCTTTTTTCTCTTTCCATTCTTCTTCGGTAATCCTGCCTCTTTCCCTATCCAGCTCATAATAAACCGAAATCAGCCGAAACCGGTCTTTCAGCCGTTCCATCCTTTCCCCAAGCCTTGCCGGCTTATTCATGACTGACAGGGGAATAATCATCTTGCCAATATCATGCAGCGCCGCAGCAAGCACCAGCTGTTCTTTCCTATTTTCATCAAAAAATTCCTGACAGCGCCCTTCCCTGTTCAATTGATTGATATATTCCGCCAGTGTCTCCGCATACATTGCCACCTTCCTTGTGTGGGTGCCATTGTAGGGCGTCCGCTCATCAATGGCTGTTGCCATGGCTGCCGCAAAGGAATACAGCTGGCGTTTGATTTCCCTTACATATATCATATTGGACACGGCAACAGCAGCCTGGGAGCTTAAGGAACGAAGCACGAATTCATGCTCCTTTGTAAATGAAGTCACCCTGCCCTCCCGGTCCATGGCATTTATCAGCTGCAGCACTCCAACCAGCCCTTCCTGCATGTCTGTCATGGGAATGACCAGCATGGACCGGGTGCGGTAACCGGTAATGGCATCGTATTTCTTGGGTCCTGAGAAATCAAACTGCTGACTGTCATAAACATCTGAAATATTGATAAGCTCCTTGTGGATAGCGCTGTAGGAGCATACATTCCCTTCCTTCATGGGCACGGGAGGCATGTCAATTTTTTCTCCCTTTACTCCCTTGCTCACGTTCTGGGAAAGGGTCTTCATGATTTTAAACTCCAGACAATCATTCTGATAAAGATAAAGGGTTCCTGCATCACAGTTTGAAAGCTCCATGGCTTTCACAAGAATCATCTCCAAAAGCCTGTTTTTATCCTTTTCCCTTGTTAATGCAGCGCCTATGTCTATAATATCCTTCAGTTCCCTTTGAGTTAACATATGCTTACTCCTTTATAATGGATAGATTCCCTGTTCTTTCATATACCGGATGGAAGCCCTTTGCTTTTCCGGCTCCTTCATTTCAATTAGCAGAGAGCTTTGAATGCCGTATTCGTTTATAAAGTCTGTAAATTCCTTCCAGTTTATGCTTCCTGCTCCTACGGTTTCATGCAGGTCTTCCTGCAAATCATTGTCATTGATATGCATATGTCCGATATAGGGGGCAAGCGCCTTTACCCATGCTTTAATATCCCTGCCAAAAATAAGGGCGTGTCCATAATCAAAACATACATGAAAACGTTCTTGTTCCTGCATTCTTTCTGCCAGCGCAGCCAGCATATCCGGGGTCTCATCAAACATATTTTCCATAAAGATTTCCAGTTCCCCGTATTCCTCCAGCATCTGCTGAAAAAACCGGACATTTCTTTCTATCCAGTTTTTCTGATAGCTTTTCAGTCTGAAATTTGCAATCATGTTTGTATGGAACACTACCCCGCGTATTCCCAGCTCCCTTGCAATTTCCAGAGACTGCCTTATCCGAATGCCGGATATTTCCCTGATTTTAGGGTCGTCACTATGTACTGCAATATCCAGAAATGCTCCATGGAGCATATCCTTCTTTCTGTCTCTTTGCAGGCTCTTATAAAACTCAATTCTTCTCCTGCATGCTTCTTTATCCTCCAACAAATCCGGAACATAAAAATCATTGTATTCAAAAGCGGCATTGTACTCCTTTGCTAACGCCATGCTTTCTTCAATCCGTTCCGCCATTGGAATGATATATAATGTTTTCATCCTGCCACCTCTGTATTATATTACCAGTATCATTATGCCTGCCCTGTTATTTACTTTTCCGTGCTTTCCATTTTTCAATTATGTTTTTATCACAGAATGTTTTTCAAGTCATACACAAATACGCCATTGCTTTTTCCTTTCAGAGGAATGACGCCCACCTCTTCTGCCTCTATCCGGTCCTTTACGGCATCGTATACATCCTTGCTAATCAGTATCTGCCCTCTTTTCGCATTGCTTTCCAGCCTTGCCGCAGTATTTACCGTATCACCGATTGCCGTGTAATCCATCCGGAAGTCACAGCCGATATTGCCCACAACAGCATTGCCGCAATTGACGCCGATTCCAAAGCTTACGCTTTTTCCAAAACGCTCCATCAGCCTTTTTTCCAGCGCTTCACTTCCCGCCGCAATGTCCCTTGCCGTACAGACTGCCTTGAAAATATAATCCTCCAGGTCAAAGGGGGCATTAAACACTGCCATGGTGGCATCCCCGATAAATTTATCCAACGTTCCGCTGTTTTTAAAAATAGAATTTGTAGTCAGTTCCAGATATTCATTCAGGATTTCCACTACCTGTTCCGGCTCAAGGCTTTCCGACATAGGGGTAAAGCCTCTGATATCCACAAATAGAACTGCAATATGCCTGTTCTCTCCTCCCAAAGCAATATGAAATTCCCCCTGCCTTGCAATTTCATCCACCACCTGGGGAGCCACATATTTTTTAAAGGCGGAAAGCACTTTTTTTCTCCGCCAGATTTCCGACAGATACCCTTTCACAAGCCAAAAGGCGTACACAATAAGGAAAAACAGCAAAAGCTCAGCCACATCGGTCACATAGCCTTTTGCATACAGGAATTTCCCAAGAAAAAGAGCCGCTCCCATAAGCACAAACAGCAAAACCGTGGAAGGAATGATTTTCATTTTCTTACAGCAGGCATAGTAAAGCAGTACAAGCAGTGCCCCGATAAATCCATAGAAAAACTGATTTACAAAAACCGCCGTCTTTCCTTCCATAAGCGCCTCTAAAATGTTGGCATGGATCTCCACCCCGTACATCTGCGCTCCCCGCTGTACTGCCGCATGATACGCATCCTGCATCCCCGGCGCATAGGCTCCTATTAGAACAATGCTGTCCTTTAAGGTTCTTTGGTCAATGCTGCCTTCTAATATGTCGCACATGGAAAGCACCTCATAGGAACCGCTTTTTCCGGAATAAGTAAATGCAAACAGATCATCGGAAAAGGTTTTTACAGGTATTTTTTCTATTCCGTTTCTTTTGCAGTATTGTTCGTATATTTCCATGGAAAAGGACGGAATGGTTTCTCCCTCATAAGACATCCGGGTTTTGGAAAAACGAATATAGCCGTCACTGTCCTGCAGGGTATTGGCAAATCCGTAAGAAGATGCCTGCCTTAACTGCTCATAAGGGTATTCCACCATTTCCACATGGTTTCTGTCAATGACTGCCTTTCCCGCCCCGTCCAAAGATACCCGGGGCTTTATGACCATATTCACGGCTGTCACCACATTGCCTGCCTTCTCACATGCCTCCGCAAATCTCTTATCTCCTTCCTCCGTCACCTGTCCCACATACATAATATCAAATGCTATCAGGGCGGGAGAAGCCTCTTTCTCTTCCATAAGCTTCTCCACTAACGCTGCAGGAATATCCCTGCTCCATGTTTTCATATCCCCGTATTTTTCTATGGTCTTTTCATCAATTGCTATGATTTTAATTAATTTGCTGGTGGGTGTAGGCACTTGATAAAGCCTGTCACTGATGATTTTGTCAAAAGAATAAAGAAGCTGGCTGCTGCATGTAAGGAATGTGAGTATCGCCAGAAAAATGGCCGGAAGCCATGTCATTATCGTCTCTTTGAGTTTTTTCATGTTTGTACCTCTTTATCAGATTGGTAAAATCAAAAATAAGAATTTTATAAATCCTCTGAAAACATTTCCTGAAAATGTTTCTTATGTAATTCTAAATAAGTATCCTCTTCCACAAACTGCTCTAAAGTATCTTTCTCTATGGCACATGCATCATAAGTCAGATTTCCATAACCTTCCTTAAACTCTTCCCACTCCTCTTCATTCCATTCATTATGCAAAAGCTTTACTATTTTATCTATCTGCTGCTGATATTTGCCATTGACTCCCAGTGTTACCAGATTATCTCCAAGGTCATAGGCACCCTCTCTGGCATATACCAGGTAAGGAAACCATTCTTCATGTTTCATAAATTCTCTGAAGAATAAGACAAATCCTCTGTTGCTTCCAAATTCACAGCACAATTCATTGAGAAAATAAGAGCACAAATACCACTGCCATTTTTCCATTTCCTTATTTGCTTCTTTTTCCTGAATCATTGCAATCCATTGTTTCATTGCCGAAATTGGATTTTCCTTGAAAGCTTCTACAATGGCACGCATTTTCCCTTCCTTTTGCTCTGACTCATAATCTCCTTTTTCATGCCAGTCCTCTTCTTTCTCTAAATCGCTTACAAACCCTGAATAACCATTCCTGCTTAACAACTTTTTAAATTCTGTGTAGTGCCCGATATATTTCTTCTCATTATCCGCATCCACAATAAGATATATCCAAAACCAGCTTTCAATAAGCTCACTCCATCTATTCTTCTCATTCCGAGACAGTTCCAGAAAACGCTCTATCCATTTCACCGCATATTCTACATTTCCTTCATAAAGAACTGCTTCCACACATCTGGAAAACAAACTAATCTCCTCCACCTCTGTGCCTGCGGCTTCAATCATATCCAGATAAGCATCCAAAAATCCTTCTGTCTGCCCCAGTTCCTTATATATGGCATATTCTTCAGAATTGAATAAATCCATAATATAGCTGCTTAATTCTTCCAACTCTGAAAGCATACACTTCATATCCTCTTTTTCCTTCAAGGCTTTCATATTTTTAAGCAGTGTCTCTATCACTTCCTGTGGATAATTATTTAAATTGTATACAAGCTTTATCTTTCTGCTAATATATTCCCCGTTATCTCCTTCCGGATTATACATAATTAATGTTCCATCATTCCAGTAATTGGCAAAGACATAAGTTCCGGCTTCTGTCTGCTTTGTGTATACAACATCGTCCGGTACTGTGTTTATAAGCTCTTCCATCATTTTTAAAGCCTGTCCGCTGTCTGTTTTTTCTTTTTCCTCTTTGTATTTTTCCATATCACTTTTGTTATTTTTTTGAAATAATTTGTCTAAAAACAATTTTGTTTTCCTCCCGTTTGAAATCTTATTATAAAAGGGAAAGAGGAAGGCAAAAATCCGTCTGTCTCCCTCTTCTGCGTCTTTAATCCACTATTTATTTTACCAGAATATCCTTCCCGTCCTTTTTAAAGAACAAAAACAGCGCCAATGCCAAAAGCCCTGTTGCCAGAATCCATTTGGGCTCCAAATAGTCTCCCGTATCCGGCGACACGTCTTTTCTTCCATAGTTAATATCGTACTCTGCTCCTTTCCGCATGGCTATTTTGGCATCAAAAGCCTCTTTAAAAGACTGGGGCACATTCTCTCCCTGATACAGTCCATAAGGTGAGAAATGCTTTGCTTCAAAGGTCACATAACTGTCCTTCCCTGATGCATACTGCTTGCAGGCAGAAAACTCCAGCTGTCCGTTATTATCTAAGCACACGGCAACAATGGGGGTATCTATCCAGGCGCTGCTGACCGGAATGGCAACCGTAAGCCTTTCTTTTCCAAGATTCTGAATCTCCATATTGCCTTCTGTTGTTTTCATGGATAAATCAAAGGACAGGAAATTCTCATTCGTAGCAGCTCCGTATTCCTTTTCCAAAGCTTCTTTTAATCGTGCCTCTTCCTCTTTGTTTTCTGCCAACGTCACTATGTAATTCCCTGCATTGCTTGAAAAAGAAGCTGCTACCGTCTCATTTTCCATATAATCGGGATGGGTGATTTCAAACTGGATGTTGGAGGCTGTACTGCTCTCCTCTGTTTCTTCTCCTTCTGCCGGTTCATTCTGGCTTCCGGCTGTTTCCTGCTGATTCCCCTCTGCTTCTTTCTCTTCTTCAGATGAAAAACCATGATATGCTTCTTTATTTATGGACTCTACATCATACTCTTTTCCGTAAATCCAAACCACATCCGGAACATCAAGGGGATAGCCGTTCTCTCCATTGGAAACATATTTTACATATACAGTACCCCTTGCCGTGCCGGAAGGCTCTTTGGAAATACTGCATACGATTCCGCGAAATCCCATGTTTTTATCATCTAATATAGTGTCTGTTACATCCTGGATTCCGTTATTGACCACTGCCACTTCCACGCTGTTAAGCACAGGCTTTCTATAATCCGCATTGGTAAATCTGGCGGCAGTCTTTTCACAGGAAATCTTTGGAAGGATGTTTCCAAGAAATACTACGCTGTCTGATTTGCCGTTATTTTCCTGGTCAAAGGCACGCAGTCCCATATAGGCTACAGAAGCCGGAATGCGGATGGTCTCCAAAGGACAGTTTAAAAATGCCCTGTCGCAGATTTTTTCAAGATAATTTCCGCCTGTTACGCTTTTAAGGGCTGTACAATCCTTAAATGCTTCTTCTCCGATTTCTTCCACCCTGTCCGGAAGGCTCACGCTTGTAATCTCACTATGGCCTTCAAATACGTTTGCCCCGATTTTCCTTACATTTTCCGGAAGTATTACTTGTGCTGCATTTCCTTTATATCCAATTAAAATTCCGTTTCCGACTACCAAAAAGTCGCTTACGTCCGGTCCGTTTCTCCAGTTTTCCAGCCATGCCGTATCTTCAAAGGCAGAAGGCTCTATTGTGCTGACAGTCTGGGGAATGGTAACAGAGGATAAATTCTTGCACTTATAAAATGCCCCGTAGCCTATGCTTTTCACACCATATGGAATTTGTATGGCAGATAAACCAGTATAGGCAAACGCAAAATCCCCGATTCTTTCAATTCCCTCCGGAATATTATATTCCTTTAAGTCGTACTGCTGATAAAACGCTCTGTCCGCAATGGTCTTTCCGTCAACCACTACATATTTTTCTACGATTTCTTCCTCTTCATAAAAAGTAGCCGGCAGGTCTTCTTCCCCGCTTGTTTCATCAGAAGGCAGATTTCTTTCCGCTTCTCCTGATTTTCTGTTTCCGCTTTGTACCTGCATCCTTGTATTGTCCAGAAAGACTACCGCCTGGGAAGAAACAATTTTTGTTTTTCCCATCACGTCGCTGCCTTCCTCTCTCTCCATTCCGTCCTGCAGCTTTGAAATATCCAGATTGCTTACATCCGCAATCCAGCCTTCCTTTTCATCCTCTGTCCCGTTACCGCTCACCGCCTGCCTTCCGGCTTCACTTGGCCGTATCCGGGTATTTTCGCTTTCCTCATAATCTGTAGTGGAAACATTGGTTGTTTCAAAGGTTTCATCGTACTTTGCAGCATAGGTTCCTTCCTCATAGGAAAGCTTCAGTCTGCCGCAGCCGTCAAAGGCGGTTTCATGAATGGAAAGCACCGAGGGAGGAATATATGCCTCCTCCAGGTTTACGCAGTCTTCAAATGCTTTTAATTCTATAGAGACTGCCATATTGGGAATCGTAACACTTTTAAGTCCACGGCAGTTTGAAAATGCGTATTCAGGTATGGTGGTAAGTCCTTTTCCGAAATAAACCTGCCTGATATTATCACAGCCCCAAAATGCATATTTATCAATATCATTTACGGAATCCGGAAAGAAAAAGCTGTCTCCCTTGCGCCCTGCCAGCACCTGATAGAGCTTTGTCCTGTCTTTATTGTAAAGGACGCCGTTTAAGCATTGAAACTGCTTGTTGGCAGGGTCTACTAAAATAGTGTTCAATTTGGGGCAGTTTGCAAAAGCTCCGGCCCCCACTTCCGTTACAGATGCGGGAATATTCACTTCTTTTAAATTGCCGCAGCCGGCAAAAGCTCCGGCTCCGATTTGCTCCACCGTTCCCGGAACCGTAATTCGTTCTACTACCATATTGTTTTGAAAGGCATCCTGTGCAATTGTTTCAACGGAACGGGGAATAGACACGGAATAATCCGTGCCTTCATAAGAAATCAGTGTTGTTCCATTTATCACAAAATCTGAGTGACTGGCGGCTCCTGCATCAGAAGCCGGAATCTGGGTAACTGCTATGGCAAGCGCCAATAACAATACAGAAATGCTCTTTCTTATTTTTTTCCCCATAAATTCTCCTATACCTTCATAATTACTTTTTTCTTAGTATCCATCATGCAGAGACTTAAAATAGATAAAGCTGCAAGACCAATTACCAAAAACCACTTTGGATGAAGTCCGTCACCAGTTGTAGGCGTTGCATCAATGGTTGCTCCTGCTGATAAATGGGCAGTGTCAACATATACGCCATATGGTGAAAAATGAGTTGCCACAAAGGACACACATGGCACGCCATTAATACTTGTAAATCTTGGTGATAATTTATCCAGCGAGCCATTTACCACACCTGCCACCTTATTATTGCCTGCATATTCTGCCAGAGCATCCGGCAGCGGTATCGTAATATTTACTGTAATTCCCGATGTATTGGTAATTCTGTTTGTACCCGTAGAGTCATACAGGGAAATATCCATGGCAAAGAATTTAATGGAATCCAGGCTTCCGTATTCTGCTAACAATGCCTGTTCCATTGCTGCTCTTGCCTCTTCACTGTCTGTAATCTTTACAATGAAATTATCGGAAGAGCCATTTACAGTTGCAGAAGCCACACCTCTGTTGGAAATTCCTGTTTTGGTAATATCCACTGTAGTATTTCCATTACCTTTTGTTCCTGTTTTTGTGCTGCTTGTGTTATTGTTGACTCTGTTTGCAGTATTTCCGGATACCGTTCTGTTAGTAGTGCTTGTGCTTGTAGTAGTCGTTCCGCTGTTTTTAAAGTTTGCCGTAATGACAACAGCATTTCCCGGCATAATAAAGGTGGTAGGGGATGCTGTATTGCTTGCTAAAGTCACCCCGCCTGAATTTACCGTCCATCCGTTAAAGGTCTTTCCGGCAGTCGTTCCTGCTGTAATGGTAACTGTCGAACCCTTTTTGTAATTTCCGCTTCCTGAACCTCCATTTACCGTAACAGTATATGTATCTTTTGTATTATTGGAATTGTTATTGTTATTGTTGTTATTATTATCGTTATCATTGGAACCGCTATTGGAAGTATTATTGCTGGAGCCGCTTATCTCGCTTTTTTCAAACTGTGCATAAACGTCCGTATCTTTCGTTAAGTTCAAATAGCTTGGTATCCAGCCGGTAAACTTATAGCCTTCCCTTGTAGGGTCTGCCGGCGCCATAGCGGAAGCTCCCGGGTCAATTTTCTGTGTGCTTACCAGTGTTCCGTCATAATTATAGAAATTTACCGTAATCCGCTTGTCTTCCGGGTCTAACTTTTCATACTGGGCATATATGGACAAATCGGAGGTTACATTTGTATAACCCGGTCTCCATCCTGTAAACATATATCCTTCTCTGGTAGGTGACGGCGGCGTATGGGCATTTTTTCCATCCATAACTTCCTGCTCATCTAAAACCGTATCGTCCCAATCGTAGAAGGTTACCTTATAAGTAGTGCCCTGAACATCATCATCTGTCCTGTCATAAAAAGCATAAATGGACATATCTCTTGCTACGGATGTATAATCACCTTTCCATCCCGTAAAAGTATAGCCCTTTCTTACAGGATCAGCAGGCGGCTCTGCGTCGCTTCCTTTCTCTACCTTCTGGGTCTTCAAAATGGTATCATCCCAGTCAAAGAATACAACTGTAAAGCTGGGCAGAATAGGATCTCCTAATGTAAGCCCATACAATTTTGCAAATGTTTCTGCAGCACTTCCCTCTTCACAGGAAATAGTAATATTTTTATTAACCGTACCATTTGCATTGGTAAATGCAGAGGAATCAATAAAGCTTACGCTGCTTGGTATCCTCAGGGAACGCACTGCGCTGTTCCTGAACGCCCTCTCTCTGATAACCTTTGCAGTTTCCGGTATTTCTACAGAAAACAGCGTAGGCGTATTTTCAAAACAGCTTACCGGTATTTCTTCCACGGAAGATAAGGACAAATCCACATCACCGATTCCCGCGCAATCCATAAACGCCTCATCTGCAATGCTCTTAATGCCTTCTAACTCACCTTTTGCCACCATACTGGAACCAATTGCATAATCTCCTGTCATACCTCTTGTTTCCAGACATTCTATAATACTGGTCTTAACCCCGTCTTCAAGTCCGTAAATAATGCCGTTATCGCATATAAAATAAGGACTTTCCGGGAATGCCACATAGGTTAGCTTTTCACAGTTTGCAAAAGGCCTTAACCCAAACTTGTTCAGATTAGGGGATAAATTTACATTGAGCAAATTATCACAATTGCCAAAAGCATAGTTGCCGATATATTCTCCGTTTTCATTGCCGCTGCTTCTGGTTGTTACCGTCTGCAGATTCTCACATCCGTAAAAAGCATATGCCGGAATATTGGAAACGGAATTCATCTCGATGCTCTCAATTCGATTATTGGCGCCTCTAAGGGTATTGCCGGAAATAGAGCTTACATCATTGCCCTCTTCATCCTTGCCGGAAAACAAACCTACTGCAATAGCCTCAATACCATTGGGCAGCTTTACATTCAATGCGGAATTTACAATATCAAACTGATCCTGTGTAGGCTGTACGGAAGCATTTCCCGCCTTATAGTCTTCATATACCTTTATGGCATCCTTTGCCGCCTCTTTCTGCTCCTGTGTCGTATCCGGGTAGGAAATAGTGCCTCCTCTTAAAGATTCATAAGTAGGGTAATCCACCAGCTCATTCAAATCTGTATTTGGATTGTAACGTACAGTCAGATTACTTGGCCAGCCGCTGTAAAAGGTTATATAGGTCACTTCCTGATTGCCCCTGTTAATATTGCTTGCCGGATCCATTGCATAGGCAAATGGCATGGAATAAGGTGAAACAGTTCCGGTAAAGGTCAGCTTTGGATTCCTGGTCAGGGTAGACGCATGGTCACAAGAAGCCTCCTGTGTATGGAATGCACCGGTACCGATGTCCGTCAGGTTGATAGGCTCCTGAAAAATCACATCTTCCAGGCCGTGACAGCCCTTAAAAGCATACTCACCAATTTCCGTAATGGAAGAAGGAATCGTAATTTTTCTAAGGTCACAATTTCCCTGGAAACTGTCAGAACCGATTTTGGTAATGTTATAAGGTCCGATTGCACCGGGAATTTCTACATTTTCCACACCGGCTTCCATATCGAAATAGCGGAGGTTATTCTCTTCATCTACCCGATAAGTAATATGTCTTCCGGTACCTGCGCCGGTATCCGGATTAATTTCTTCTACTACTTTTTCATACAGATAAGGATCATCCAAATACTTGAACGCAATTCCCTCTTTTGTTGCCACATCATGAATTGCAGATACTCCATATCCTGCAAAATAAAAGCTTTCTTTTACCTGATTGATAAATTCTTTAAAACCAAAGCTTCCGCCCGGTGTTTCCGAGAATTTCAGGGAATCATTATTGATTGTAATATATTCCAGGCTACTGCAGCCTTCCACTAAGGTTAAATCCAAATCCTCATTTTCCTGATAAAAGCTTCCCGGGAAATCAAGGCTTTTTAAACTGGTACAGTTTTTAAAAGCATATGGTCCTATCTTTTTTAAGGAAACATTATACTCGTCTCCAACCTCATCCTTTCCGTATAAAACAACCTCGGTCATGGCAGAACAGCCTTCAAATGCTGAATCACCAAGATATGAGGTGAAAATAGGCATTGTAAAGGAACGGAGTCCCCTGCAGTTATAAAACGCATGATGACCGATTTTGGAAACGCTGGAATGCAAATTGATATCCACAGTCTTTAGGTTAATACATTCCGCAAATGCATAATTGCCTATGGTATTTGCTCCGTTTGCAAGTACGATTGCCTGCAGGGAGCTACAGCCTCTAAATGCGTTGTCTCCAATACCCAGCAGCTTTTCTCCTGTTTTTAAGGTAATGATATTTCCGGCCATAGAGAATACTCCCATATCCGGAGTGTCATCCAGTACCCAGTCCCATTTTACGTTTTCCGTTGTTTTGCTCTTTACATGCTGATTGGAAATATAAGCAACTTCTGCATCCCTTACCCATTTTTTATCATCGGTAGTCGTTGCTCTGTAGTTGCCTAAATCAGAATCCGGCAGGCTCGGGTCAGCTTTATAGTAAAGCTCCTCACTTCCAAGACCTTCCCACTGATTTCTATAATCCGTGCTGTAAAAACATGGCTTATAGCCGTCGAGCTGTTTTTCCGTAGTCATTTCATTGGAACTTACCGTACCGATTTCATTTCCGTCATCATCATAAACAGGAGACCATATAATGTTTCCTGTAGGCACTTCCACCTCTTTATAAACTGCAAAATAAAGCGGAGTTCCATCCTGGGAGGATGCCACATAGCCCAGATCTGTTCCATGTGTATCCGTTAATTTTTTATATCCGTTTACAGTATCAGGAATGGTAAGGACTCCTCCGTCCAGACTCCTGCTTGCCACATATCCAACTATGACAGCAATTTTATCAGAGCTGTTCAACCGATTGATATAGGCAAACTGAAACATACCGTCTCCGGTTGTATATATAGGAGTGTTCCCATCCGCTGCTATTTGCGGAATGCTGGATTCTTCCGGTGTTACTCCGATTTGAATATTACCGTCATCCGCCTGCACATTCTGTACAGGAATTGCTGCCACCAAAACAGCTGAAATCATGAACACTGCTGCTAAAGCAGCGCATATTGTTCTCCTGATTTTTGCTTTTAATCTTCTTGGTTTTCTTTTCTTTGCCATAATCTTCTCCTTTATTTTACGAAATTCGCTTTGCCACTACAACAAACCTGCCGTCCTCCTGCTCATAATCACAAGTGGACAAAGTAAGGAGCTGATCCCCATACTCTGCAGTAACTCCTGTATCATACAATGACATTTGCGCCATTTCTTCCATATAAGAATTAAATTCTTGTTCTGAATTTGCATCTATAAACTGATAATACTTAAACACTACTTCTTCTTCATAATAAATCTTGGACAGGAACACATACATGACCTCGTAAGTTCCCTCCTCGTAAATCGTATCAAACAAAATGTTCTTATGCTTCTTATAAAAATCCTCATCCTTATAATTATCTAAATCTCCGAACATTTTCCCGGACTTCATATGATGGCCGTAAATAATATAATTGGTACTGGTCCTTGTAATGCTGCAGTCCTTATCCAAAAACAAGGTACCGTTTTTATCCTTTTCCTGTCTGGTGTTATGATCCAGATAATATTCATTATTTACAGTCTGCATAACCGGATAGTCTATATTTGTATCGTCAATTTTCAGCCATCCGATTAGGTTTTTGTTGGTTTTATATAAACTTTTATACTTTTCCAGCACCACATAATCTTTCTCCTCCGTATCAAGATGTACGACTAC
This sequence comes from uncultured Lachnospiraceae bacterium, assembly GCA_910585715.1. Classification (GTDB taxonomy): domain Bacteria; phylum Bacillota; class Clostridia; order Lachnospirales; family Lachnospiraceae; genus RGIG3040. The sequence continues at coordinate 3,164 of CAJUEX010000018.1, read as the reverse complement.
TTCATCGCCGCCCATTGCATTCAGTTTGGAATTTTCCTTCAGCTTTGCCATCTGCTGCTGCTCTTTATCCTTTTTTACTGCCTCCATGCAGTAAACGGTAAAATAACCCAGACACCCTGCTGCTATCAGGAGTAAAGCGCTCATCATAATCTTTCTTGCTATGTACTGCCCTCTTGTGAGCACCTTTACCTTAGGCTTTTTGCTTTCCTTCCCCTTAGGGGGGCTTTCCTTCCCCTGGCCGCCCTTTACCTGTTTCCGGCTTCCTTTCGTTTCTTCAAAGCTCCCTGCCCGGATTCTCCGGACCTGCTCGTAAACCTCATCATCAAATTCTCTTCCCAGAACTGTTTCAAAGGAAATGCTGCCAGTCTGCATCCTATTATATAATTCCAGTATGCTTTCTTTTTTTGAATAATTGGTTTTTTCTTTTAGCAGGCGTATTTTTTCCAAGTCTCTGAGGGCTGCTTCATATTCCCCTTTCGTCCGAAAGCTATGCCCGCCCGCCTTCCATCTTCCTGATTCCACAAAACATACCCCATTGTCAAATTTCTACATATACCTTTATTTTACTATATCTTGAAATAAATTCAAGTCCAAAGCCACATTTTGTTATTTAGAATTTTTCTCCAATTTTTTCAAAATTAACGGAAACATTGACATGCCCGGATACATAGTATAAAGCATAATCAAAATTATGGAGGCTCAATATGAGTGATTTAACAGCAAGCCACTGCGGATGTGGCTCAAACAACAATTCTGGCTGTGGCTGCAGCAGTATCATTTGGATTATTATTTTATTGGCAATTTGCGGAAACAATGGTGATAACGGCTGTGGCTGTGGCGGCTTCTTAGGCGGCTTTGGCGGCGGCGACAACAACAACTGCTGTGAACTGATTTTCTTACTTCTCATCTTAAGCTGCTGCTGTGGCGGCGGAAACGGCTTTTGCTGCTAATTATCAATAGCAGAAAATGTATGTTAAAAAGGGCGATACTATCACATCGCCCTTTTGCATACACTGTTATAAATACTCCCTTTGAAACGGGGAACAGGAATGAACACAAAGGAGTTTTCAATGGAAAACGATAAAATTGCCGCCTTTGATACATTATATACAAGCAACCATATTCAGATGCTGAAACTGGCATTACCTCTCATGCCTCCGGATAAGCAGTATTTCGGAGCTATCTTCATTAAGTATATGGAGCTGAATTATACTCTTTCCCTTGGAAGATATTTAAAAAACCAGCTCTGTGCCTGCAGCGGCATGGAGGATTATGGAGTGGAGGTTTTTCTAAAGGAAATCGTGCCCTTTTGCAGTGAAAAGGAAGCGGAAAGAATCAAGAGGATAAGCAGCATGATGAAAAGCTTCAAAACCTTTCAGGAGATGAAGTCCATGATGGATTTATTCGGCACGGATATGTTTGGCTCGGATACAGGCGGCGGAGGCGGTTTTTCACCTGATATGCTAAAGGGAATTTTATCAGATGAACAAATGGCTTTATTTGAAATGTTTATGGATGGAGGCAGCTCAAATGAAAAATGATGCTTGGAAAGAGGATGAACGAATCCGGCATATTTCCCGGGAAAAGCTGGATTTCTTACAAAAGCTGGTTTTTGAAATGGATACCATCGGGCCAAAGGAAAGGCTTCCGTTTTTATTAGCACTGGCTAATCGTGCAAAAAAAGAACATATTTCCTTCAGCAATGAGGAAGTGGATACAATTATTGCTGTTTTAAAGGAAAACAGCTCTGCCGATGAAATCCAGAAAATGGACAAAATCATTAAGATGTTTAAAAAACGATAATGCTATAACCAAAAAAATAAGAGCACGCCCCGCATTTGGGGAATGCTCTTAAAAATTCTTATTGCTGCATATTCATTCCGGGCATGTTCATTTCAGGCATATTTATCTCCGGCATGCCCCCTTCTGCCATATTCATTTCCGCCATCCTTCTGTCGGCTGCAGCACTCAGCTCCTGCCTTCCCGGGCTTTTCCTATAAGCCTTTTCCAGCTCTTTATCATATCCCACAAAAACGTAAGGCAGCCTTCGGGCTATTACCTGTAAAAGCTCCTCCACCTGTGCTTTTGTCAGGGAGATATCGTAACTCTTCCCATCTCTTAAATTCAGCTTTATGGAATAGGTCGTGCCTGTTTTTATGCCATTTGTACGGTGGGTGGTAGTGACCAGATAGGTCCATAAAAGCTCCCTGCTCTCAAAGAATATGGTTTTTACTCCGCACGGCGCCATAAAAAAGTCTCTTGAAATCCGGAACCCGTATACAGGAGCTGTTGCCTGATAAAAACGTTCCAGTTCTGCCATTGCCTGGTCATAATTGTGAGCCTTCTTACAGTAATCTGTCACCATACTGTAATAACCGCCTTTGGAATTTTTCACAATTTTCCAGATTGCAATCAGAATGGGAACTGCTGCAAGAACACATACAAAATATAGAAATCCCGCTTCATAGGAGCCAATATAATCAATCTTTAAATAATACGGCAGAAAAGCTTCCAGATCTTCCTCACTCCATCCTAAGGAGGCATAATACTGCTTGTAATATTTCAGGCTGTCCTCACTCATCGGTAAAATGGTGCCTTCCACCTGAAGGGGTACTATAATTCCTTCGGTTTCTCCATTCATGTATTTTTCTGTTTCCTCAATCAGTTCATCACATTTATTCATGTTATCATATCTTGCCACAAGTCCTATGCATGACTCTTCTCCTACAGGAATAATATATTCCTTTTCTTTCGTTTCACCATCCTCTGTTGTGTAGGCATAATAATCCATAACCATATAAATTTCTGCCTTTACATACTGTTGTTTCGTTCCGATTTCATCATCCTTCAGGTCATATAAATCTACTTTTCCGTTCAGCAGCACATGAAACCCTGTAAACCATACAAATGCAAGCAGCGCCACGGAAATAATCACACATACGATAACTGCTGCTCTTGTTTGCTTTGCACTTTTTTCTTTTAGTTCTTTTAACATTTTTCTCCTCCGCTCATCTTTCTTTTAGACTTCTTGGTAACTGCCTGTTTATTTTATACTATATATCCATATTTAGCAATAGGCTGAACGAATGTGCATTAACAAAAAGTAACTGTTCAGCCTGCAAGTTTTGGATTTGAGGACGCAGGAGGGGCAAGGTAGATAGAAG
>CAJUEX010000017.1 GCA_910585715.1 uncultured Lachnospiraceae bacterium | reverse complement strand
GTAATGCAATTAAGGGAATGGATACCCTCTACTATTCTTTTTCAACCTTATTTTCTCCTTTCTCTTCTTAACTGCATGTAATTTTCAATTTTTTACACATTAATGTAATTAAATTATATCTCTAACCAATCCATAAATCAAGTTATTTACTCCTTCCTGCCATTGCCCCCACAAGCCAGAGAAAAATACCCGCAAGCCCAAAGCATCCAGCCCTGAAATAGTCCTCTCCCAGACTCTTTGGCATATCATTCAGATAACAAAAAAGCCCCTTATCTCCATTTATATAGGCATAGCCGGAATACAAAACATACAAAAAAACCATAAAATAAGCAATCACCTGTGAACGCAGTAAATACAAAAGGCACACTGCCAGTCCCTGAAAACACAGACAGATAGAGGCAATCCTGAAATACTCATAAAAAAAGCCCTTTATACAAGCTCCATAAAACAAATAGGACACCAATAAGAGCACATGAAACACTCCTGCATAAAATCCCGCCGCCCTGTCCGGCTTTTTTTCGTATAAATAATACAGTTCCCGTCCATCCGATTCCACCCAGTCATAAGCGCTTAATACAATCCAGAATACGGAAAAGAAAGGAAGGATTCCTTCTGTTACAGACAAAAAAACTCCATATTTTTCATATGCTTCCAATAAGTCATTTCCAAGTATGGCATAGAGCCACACCGGAAGCACAATCAATAAAACCAGCAGGGGAACCCAAAAGACCAATCCCATTTCCTTCCTGCGCATTTCATTTTTCTTTATAAGCCTTTTAACAGACATATATATGCATCCTCCAGGGTAATTTCCTTTTCCCATTCCATGTCCTGTTCTTTTTCACATACAACCCGGTAATACTCTTTCCCTTCCTTTTGAAAGGATTTCAATACGGAATATTCCCCCTCTATCTGTTCTGCTTCCTTTACAGGAACAATATAGATTTTATGCTCCGCATATTTTAAAATTTCCGGCTGGCTGTCCTGTTTCAAAATTCTGCCCTGATTCATTATGATAACCTGGTCGCAAAGGCTCTCCATGTCCTCCACAATATGGGTGGAAATCAGCAGCATGCTCTTTTTTCCCACCTGTCGCATAAGTTGCTTCATCCGAAGACGTTCTTCCGGGTCCAGTCCCGCTGTGGGCTCATCCAGTACAAGGATTCCCGGTTCCCCTAAAAGCGCCTGGGCAATTCCAAGCCTTCTTAACATTCCTCCGGACAGCTTCTTACACTTCATCTGCTTCTGCTCCATTAAATTTACTGTTTCTATGCAGTTTAAAATATGCTCTGCAAGCCCCTTATCCGGCAGCTTCTTCAACGCTGCCAGATATTCCAGATTTTCATATACCGTCAGATTTCCATGAAGCCCGAAGCTTTGGGGCAGATAGCCGATTCCTCTTTTTTTCATTTCATCATCTATACATATTTCTCCCGAACTCACCTTATGTAAACCTACAAGACAGCGCATCAACGTGGTCTTTCCTGCCCCATTGGGTCCTAACAGCCCGTAGATTCCCTGATTCAGTTCTAAGCTTATCTGATGTAAGACTTCTTTCTTTTTAAAAGACTTGCATACGTTTTGAAACACGATTCCCATTTTTTTCTCCCATCCTATCCGTCTTTTACTGTTCCTGCAGATAAATTGTCACCCGGTTCTGAATATTCTCGCTGACTTCCCTGCTTGTTTTTTCCTTATGAAAGTAAGCCTCTGCTTCCTCTGAAACAATATCCAGAACAGAATTGTCATATATGATTTCATGGTCGATTCCCTCTACTATTGCCCGGAACTGTTGAATATCCTCTTGGGAAGAAGGCTTTCTCTGCAAAGAAACGTCACCATACAAATTCTCCCCTCCAAAAGGCTCTATCCGATAGCCCCAGTCATTATCATAAGCTTCCGTGGCGGCATTTATCCGGATATATTCTTCCGTACAGTCCCTTCTTAAGGGAATCATCATAAAGGATTCCTGATACTGGTAATCCGGAGCGTACAGCATGCTTAGAAATTTCCATGCAGCCTCTTTCTGCCCGGACATGGAAGTCATTGCCATTTTCTGTCTTGGCAGAAACCCAAAACCGTCTTTTTTGCCGGAAGGATAGGGCACAATGGACACCTCCCCGCCAAAGAGCTGCCGATACCTTTGTAAAAGCCCCAGCACGTCCCCTTCCTTTGATACGTCCACTGCTAATATCCTGCCGCCCCGGATTTCATCTACAATCCGCTCCGTATCCTTTGCAGTCTCCGGGTCTTTTCTCTTTTCTGCCAGCACCAGAAGCTTTTCAAACTCTTTGGAATCAAAATGGCAGCTTTTTGTATCATAATCTACAAATTCAGAAAAAGAATTTCCCACTAGAGCTGAAAGCAGGTCATATTCTGTACAGCCTTCTACACAGCCTGTACTTTCTTCTCCCTGTACAGAAGCTTCCTTTCCAATCCAGCCTCCTATATCAAAACCGGAAGGGAGCTGATACAGCTTTCCGTCTGTTTCCAATAACGACAGGACATTTTCATGGAAATCCGAACATTTAAAATCTGATTTCAAATAAGGATACAAGTCCTCTAACAGCCCTTTTGCAATTAAAGAATGAAGCTCCAACCCTTCCAGACATAAGATATCCGGTCCATGCCCTGACATCACGTCCAAAACCAACTGCTTCTTTGGTTCCTCATACTCTTTATAATCCTTTATAATAATCCGATATTCTTCATTGCCCTCGTTAAAAGCAGAGGCCAGTCCTTCTATTCTTGAATCCACGTTTATTCCCGCCAGAATAACGGATATCTTTTCTTCCTTTTCCATCGTCCTGCCCAGCGCATACAACTTCTGCTCAGGCCTTGCCAGTTCCCCGTAGTCCCACAGGCTTGCATAAAAGCCGGAATCCGGTGACGGACAGATTTCCCCCACATATTCCCCATTAATACCGGATTCATCAAGACTCCCAAGGGAAACCATATTTTTCTTCCAAAAATCATAGCCCCATATAATATTTGCCGCATCACAATAGTAAATATCATATTCCAAACCGTCTATGATTTTCCAGTCCGCATCAAAGCCGGAAATGGGAAGCTCGTATTTTTCTCCCATCTCTCCGTTTTTCAGGCACTGTACATAAACATGTCCGTCATGGTTATTGTATACATAAGCCACCGTCCCGTTTCCAAGCTTTCTTAAAAATCCAAAATTTTTCCCGGGAAGCGTCTCCTTTTTATTTCCATTCTCATCACAGCAAAGAACTGCATTTCCTGTATTCACGTAAAGACAGCCTTCTGCACCCATCCGTATATCCGTTACACTGCCCTCAAAAGCTTCCAGAGAATGCAGTGCTTCCGTAATATCTATGACAGAAAGCACTTCCCCCTTTTCGGAAAGCACCTTTACCCGATAGTCTGACGCTCTTTTTATTGCTATTGCCGGCCGACCCTTTGAGTCTGAAAAAACTCCCAGCACTTTTTCAAACTTATCCGCTTCATAAGTAATCTGCGTAACCACAGCCTCATCGTCTATTTTGTAAAAGCTGCCGGCGCCAGCCGCCCTGAATTCTGTCCGGTACAAAAAGAACCCTTTTTCTATCTTGCACATGGCATAAATATTGCTGCCTTCCCCTATGGCCAGTTGTTCCTTCACAAAAGCCCCTTCCGATAATGCCGGTTCTTTTTTTATGATATTTTCATAAACCGCTGTCATTGCCCAAAAAAGCCCTGCTACCAGCAGACAGGATAATAACAGGATGAATGCTTTTCTTATTTTCATGCTCCCCGCTCCTATTTTTTCTCCCCATATAATTGTTCCATATCGCTCTGCCAGATGGATTCATATATAATTACATAATCATCCTCTGCCACCGCCTGGCACCTTTGGGAACCGTTTGCCGGCATAATAAGCACTTTCTTATTATGAATGGTAAAATCTGTGCTTCCATATTCCTGTTCCAGTAAATCCCCGTAATCCACTGCATCCTCAAAGGCAGGCAAATCCGTATCCTGAACACCTCTCAATGCCGGATAGATAAAAGTCACATCTCCCACCCTGCGGCTTGATACAAATCCGCTTAACAGGCAAAAGCCTTCTGCACTGCCTTCAAAATAATTTCTCTCCACTTCCGGCAAAGAAGAATATACCTGCTTTCCTGTATGGACCCTGACCTTAAAATACGGCTTTCCTTCCGGAAACACATCCGGCATATAATTGCTGACTTGCATTTCTCCGGGAAAAAACTCAATAAACTCCTCCCTATACAGTGGATGGAAGCCCGCAATGGGGTAAAATGCCACACCGTAATTCAAATAGATACCCTGACTTTGGCTGTAAAACTGCTTTCCATTTCCGGAATAGGAAAAAGTCAGCTCCGTAATGTTTCTGCCATCGGGATTTTTCACCGTAATATAGTCTCCCTTTTGGATAAATTTCAGCTTTTTCCCATCCTGATCCAGAATCCTGCTGACCTTGTACGGGTGATATAACGTAAAGCAATATTCCTTCTGCACCTCTCCCGCTAAAGACAGAACCGCTTTTGCTTTTAAATAGGTCAGTACCGAAAAATCCAAATCATATTCCGTTACCTGAAACTCCGCTTTCTTTTCCTTTGCCTGCTCCATTGCCTTTTCCTTAAACACATAGTACCTGTTATCCCACTGATTTGCCCCATGCAAAGAACCTGACGGCATCAGGTCTTCATAAGGAAGGAGAAGCATACAGAAAGAGGCAATGGTAATGATTGTTCCCAAAACCGCCTTCTTCTTACCCATACAGGCACAAATAATCATTAAGGCTCCAAGCCAGAATAAAATCAATCCTATTCTGTGCAATTGCACCGGATTACCCAGATACAGGTCGAATACATAGCCGCATCCCCGGGGAAGCACTGCAAAAGGTTCAAATAAATAGTAAAAAATATCGGAAGTGGTTTTCATATACACCCACTCCGAACAGCTTACCATACAGGAAGCCAGCAGTCCCCCTGCCAGCTGAAGGGTAAGTCCCGGAAGATAAGTAATGCACCTTCCAATCATAATTGCCAGAATGCCGTCCAGAAAATAGTTTACAGCTGTTCCCACAGATATATGAATCATATAAGGAACATAGTCCTTATAGCCTCCTGCCCAAAAGGCTGCAAGATTAATCACATATATCACTATACTGAACCATCCATGGAAGGTAAGCAGCACGGCAAACTGGCTTCTTTCCATCCTAATCCGATGAATTGCATACACAAGCTCATCTATTTTTGAACTTTGCGTCTTCTTAAAAAAAAGAAATGAAATCATAAGCAATGCAATAAAATAATAAACCGCCAGATAACATGTTATAAAGTAGACAGAATAATTATGATATGTATAAGCTCCTGCCAAAGTATAATGAAACACCTGCAAAATCTTTGCCACTATCATGCCGTTTAATAATAGGCAGGGCATAAAAATCAAAGGACTTTTTATAAATAATTTTAGATTTTGGATATAACTTTTCATGTCCCTTTTCCCAATTTACTAATCCACTTTTATTGTTCCATATCCATTTCCGTTTGTTAATGCCAGCCTATACGTTGTATATCCGGCAGTTGTATTCTTAAAGGTCTGTTCTGAACTGACATTTTTTTTCGTATTCTCAACTTCAATCCAAAGACCAGTATCTCCTTGCTGTACAAGTCCTGTTAGAGACTTCTTTGTATAGGGATGCAATGTATATTGAAATCCCTTCGTGCTTGCCGATACTATCCCCGAATATACCTTCTCACTTCCTGATTTCGTAACCATTTTTGATGTAGATGCAAGAACCGTTCCGCCAATCACCATTGACATAGCACATGCAATTACTGCAGCTTTCATAAATCCTTTTCTCATTTTTCCTTTCTCCTTTCTTTTTTCGTTTTACAAGTGTTTTTTTGATTACCTGTTTTGTTTCATGCAACTTTAATTATTTTCCTATATAATGTTGTAATTAAATTTTATCCTACATTTATCCTCGTGTCAATCGTTTTTTTTAACATATCTTATATTTTTTCCTCATATTTATACATATTTTAAAAATTCTATAACAATTACAGTTAAAATGGTTTCCAAAGTCTTCCCTTATAAAAACTCTACTGTTCAAACGGCTGCTCAGCCATCATTCCCCCCTTTCCCTGCCAGATTAGCCAGAAAGAACAGCCCCATTCCGAGGAGCAGAAACATCCCGCTACGACAATAATCCCGAACAATGCCTGCCGGTAAGCCCACAACATAGGAAAGCGCCCCGCTTTTTTTCGTTCCTGTACAAAACAAGATATAAAAAATCACCCAAAGCACCGTTATAATGTTACTTTTCGTCAGAAACAGCAATAGCAGAACGGCTCCCTGAAAAAAGATACAGATACATATCATCCTAAAATATTCGTAAAAAAATCCCCGCAAATAAAAATGATAAAACAGGTACACCGGTAATAGCAGCAAATTAAAATATACGGAATAAAAAACACCTGCCAGAATTGGCTTTCTCCATACAAAACAATACAATTCCCTCTTTCTGCCCTCCAGCCATTCCTCCAGTTGAAACAAAAGCCAAAATACGGATAAAAAGGGAATAACCGTCTGGGTGATTCCAAGTAGCTTTTTGTAAGTTTCCGATATAAGGAATCCTGCTTCCCTGCGAAGAAAAACGAAAAAAAGCAGAGGCAGAACAACCAGCGCTGCCCCTATTGGAATATAGTAAACCAATCCCATCTGCTTTTGCTTTAATCTATAAATTCGATATCCTCTTTTTATCCACATAAATGCACCTTCTCATTTATTCCTGTAAATAGGTACTGACCCTGCTCTGAATTTTATCCGCTGTTTCTTTAGCGCTCTTTTCACCGTTAAAATAAGCTCCTGCCTCTTCCCTTATGATATCAAAAATCATTTCGTCCCCTATAGATTGATGGTCTATGGAAGCAATCAGTTTCCGAAATTGTCCCGCCTCTTCCTTTGACACGGGCTTTAATGAAATGACCATATCCGAAAAAGTGATTTCCTGCTCTAACGGCTCTATAAACTGCTGCCTGTCATCCATATATCCGTCTACCGTAGTCTGCCTTTTTATATATTCTTCCAATGCTTCCACATTGACAGGAATCAGCCCTCCGCCTGCCTCTCGTAACTGTTTTTCCTTTTTCAGCTGCATTTCCAAAAAGCTCCATGCCGCCTCCTTATGCTCTGACAGGCTGCAGATTCCATAGCTTCGTCCTGCCAGAAAGCCAACGCCGCTTTCCTCTAAAACAGGATATGGGACAACGGTAATTTCCCCCTGGTATAAATTGGAAAACAACTGATAATTGCATATATCATAGGAGCTGTTATCCCATCTTGCCCCCATGGACCTGCCTGTTTCAATTCCCTCCAGAATAAAATCCAAAATCACGTAACTGTCCGTGTGTTCTAACCGTTTATCCCACAGGACATTTGCACATTCCAGCATAGAGACAAACTGCTCTGTATCAAACTGACATCTCTTTTCCTTATAATCCACCAGCCTGTTAAAATTATTGGATATGATTTTCTCTAACAGCTCTTCCCTGTTTAAATCAATAATGAAACGTTTCTCTTCTTCCCCGGTTTTCACTATGTTATGCAAAAGCATTTTTTCATCTGCCAGGGTGTCTTTTGCCGCAATCATTCCATCAATAGTATAATGGGTGCAGATTTGATACAGCCCGTCATTTTGTGAAAGCAGATTTAGGATATTGCCGTCCAGCTTTCCCTGTAATTCGCTGTTTTCCAGATAAGGGGTAAGCTCTTCTAACAGCTGCCGGTTTATAAGCTGATAGGAATTTACGCCTGAAAGACAAATAATATCCGGGTTCTTCCCCGACATCATATCTAACACCAGTTGTTTTTTGGGCTCTTCATATTGGGAATAATCCTCAAGTCTTATGAAATACTCCTGACTGCTTCCGTTAAATTCTTCCACATTTTCCGTCATAAGCCCATCCGGATCAATCACAGCCAGCACCAGCTCCTGCCTGTCACTGACGGTTGCTCCCGGCTTCACATAATACAAATCATTTCCCGCATAAAATTCCTTATCATCATAAGCATTAACGGATAAAAAAATGTCCAGATTTTCTGTCACGCCATATCTGTTTATCTCATTGACAGGAAGCCCTGCCTCGTATAAATTTACAAGAACAGTGCCCTGCTTCTTCCCTAAGTCATAGCCATATAGCAGATAATTGGCATCCATGTAATACAAATCATAAGCGCCGCCATCCTGAATTGCTTCAAAATCCCCTACGCTTTTGACGGGAAGTGTGTATTTCTCATCCGCCTTTGCTTCCTGAAACGTCTGCACTGCAAGCCTTGTGCCGGCGCCGCTCTCCTCTTCCTCCATATAAATATAGGCAATCCTTCCATTTTTTATATTTCTCAGGCAGCCCACGGACAGCAGTCCCTTTATCTGTTCCTGAAGCTTTCCCTGACTGCTGTATACAGAAATAAAGCGCTCTCCTTCTTCCTCCATGAGCACATAAAGCGCTCCCGTTTCATCCATGCGCACGGATTCTATCCGCTTATTCCCAACGTCTTCTGATAGATTCCATGTCTGAATGCAATTGCCGGATAAATCATATTCCTTCATATAAATATCCGTCGCCTGAGAAATCAACACAAGAAGCCCGCCCTGTCCGTCAGAGCACAGGTCCAGTACCTTTTCAAATTTTTCCAGCTTATAAGGAGCGCTTTCCACATTTCCTTCCTTATCAATATAGCAAAAGCTGCCAAAATACCGTTCATAGGCAGGATATGTATAAGCTGCCGCTCTATCATTTATGACACAAAGCTGGCTGGCCGACTGCAGATTCTTTGATTCTATGAGAGTAATGCCCGCTTCCTGCTTTTTCAATACTGACTGCTGTCCTGTTCCCATTATGGCTTTTATACTAAAAAATACTGCCAATGCAATCAAAGCCGCAGCAAGAAAGATACCTGCTTTTTTTACTATGTATGTTCTTTTCATCTTGCCTCCAATTTTTCCTTCAAATAATCCATATCACCGATTCGTACACTATCTGAAAATAATAGGTAATTATCATGAGCCATAGGGCACCACATGGATGTAGGATCCGGAATCACAATTACCGTTTTGCCAGACAGGGAAAATGCTTCCTGTCCTGACTTTTCAAAAATCAGTCCCGCATATTCCACCACATCCTCGTAAGAGGAAAAGCCTCCCTTCTCCAGCCGTTCCATCCTTGCATGAATGAATACCGTATCATCAACTACGGTTTTTTCCAATAATCCGGCAAAAAGCCCTAAGGTGTCGCCTTCCCCTTCAAAGCTGTTTCTTCCATTTTCTTTTAAGGTAGAATATACCCTGCGAGGTGTATTCACTTTTACCTGAAAATGAGCTCTTTCCTGCAAATAAGACGGATAAAAACCATAACCATATTCACCTTCTCCATACACCTTTTGAAATCCCGGCATTGGATAAAAACAGGTTCCCGGAAGCAGATTGATGCCCTCCATCTGGCTGTATAGTTCTTTTCCATTTCCATAATAAGAAAGCTTTATCTGCTCCATCGGTTTTCCCTTTGGCGGATAAACCGTCAGATAATCCCCATCTCTTTCAAAGGTAAGCTTTTCCCCATCCTGACTGTACACCCCCGTAATCCGATAGGGATGATACAAAGTAAACTTGTATTGTTCTAAATCCTTTTCCTGTATATACATGGTCACTTTCGCACTCAGGCAGGTAAAAACCGTAAATTCCATCTCATAATCCGTTACTGCAAATTCAGGCTGTTCTTCCTTTTCCTCCACTATTCGTTTTGTATTGTCGTTATAATCATAATAATGATGTGGCGGATACCATGTACCCGCACCCTCATAATAGGACTGTCCCAGTTCTTCATAGGGCAGCAACAAAATAAGAACCGCCAAAAACAACAGCCCTGTCAGGCATTTCTTTTTCCTTTTCAACGCAAGAGCCGCCATCATGCCAAACAGCGCGCCCCAGAACAGGATAACTCCTATCTGATGTATCTGTATCGGCAGACCGATATGCTGCTGTATCGCCCATTCCCCTCCTCCGGGAGTGATAATCTGAAAGGGTGCATAAAGCTTATAAAACAGCTCTTTGTTTTCTATCTGGACATAAAGGCGCTCCTTATAATAACCGCCCAGCAACACTACCACAAAAACAGTCAGAAGAATCTGATATTTTACTTTTGGCACAAGGGAAATGGCTTCTGCCGCCAGTATCATCACCATACCCACTGCCAAATAGTTTGTTAAAACGAACAAAATCATCTGCCAGAGAAACTCTGTATTATCTTTAAAATGGCTCTGAAAAAAGGCTGCCACATTCATGAGCAGAATTATCCCCGTAATCGCCAGATTCCAGATGAACAGTGCCCGTCTCCTTGCCCGAAGTTCCCTGCTTTTGTCTACAGAACATACGATTTCTTCCATGTGCTCTAATTTATTAAGATTAAATATGTACAGTGACATGAACAAGATAATCGGGATAAAATAACATGCCAGAAGCGCATTTTCCTGTAAAATATGATATGCCACATCCCAAGAATACATGGCACTTTCCACTACTGTGGATAAATATAATACTTTAATGAAATCCGCCATTAAGAAAATGCTACAAAACAGAAAGCTGAATAGGAATATTTTATTTTTACGCAAAAGCTTCAGATTATATTTTGTCATACTCTTTTCATAGATGCGGCCAAAACTGACCGCATCTGTCTCCTTTATTATTGGACGGTTACCACTCCGTAACCATATCCCGCACTTAAATACACTCTGTAACTATTTCCCTCAGTCTGGTAAAAGTTTCCTGTTGATTTGGCTGAATACTCTTTTGAAGTTACTGCATTTCCAAGAAATCTACTGCCATTATATTCTTTAATGCAGCCCGTCAACTTCTTTCCCGTATCAGGTTTAAATTCATAGTTTCCTATATTTCCAGTACTGCTTGCAAAAGCGGATTCGCTTAATTTCGCCGTAGAATTCAACTTGGTCACCATCTTGCTAGACGTAGCAAACACAGTACCTCCCACCAGCATGGACATAGCGCTTACAAGCGCCACTGTTCTAATTAATCTCTTCTTCATCGTTTTTTCTCCTTTCCTTTATTTGATTGCATGCAATTTTTAACTATAAATACATTAATGTAATTCAATTATAAAATAGTCCAGGTGTCAAATCAAGTTACTTGTTGTAAGCGTGCTTTTTTTGTTGTAACTGTCAATTTACCACATCCTACCAAATATTTTTCCTATATATTTTTAAACGCTCCTTAAAGGATTTCTTCATCTTATCTCCAATTTTTCCTTCAAATAATCCATATCACCGATTCGTACACTATCCGAAAACAATAAGTAACTGTCATGAGCTATAGGACACTGGATGGAAATAGAACTTGGCAGCACAACTATCGTCTTACCAGACAGGGAAAATGCTTCCTGCCCCGATTTTTCATAAAGAAGTGCCGCATATTCCACCACATCCTCATAATCAGAAAATCCCCCCTGTTCCATCCATTCCAATCTTGGATGAATAAAGACAGTGTCACCCACTACTGTTTTTTCCAATAATCCGGCAAACAGACCAAAGGTGTCGCCTTCCCCTTCAAAGCTGTTTTTCCCATTTTCCTTTAAAGTAGAATAGACCTTGCGAGGCGTCATTACCTTTACTTGAAAATGTGCTTTTTCCTGCAGATAAGAGGGATAGAAACCATAACCATACTCACTTTTCCCATATATTTTTTGAAAACCAGCCATTGGATAAAAACAGGTTCCGGGCATCAGATTGATTCCTTCCATCTGGCTGTATAGTTCTTTTCCGTTGCCATAATAAGTAATCTTTATCTGCTCCAGCCTTTTTCCCTCCAAGGGATAGACTGTCAGATAATCCCCGTCTCTTTCATATGTAAGCTTTTCCCCATCCTGACTGCACACATCCATTATCCGGTAAGGATGATATAATGTAAACCGGTATTGTTCCAAGTCATTTTCCCGTATGTGCATGGTCACTTTCGCATACAGACAGGTAAAAACATGAAATTCCATCTCATAATCCGTTACTGCAAATTCCGGCTGTTTTTCCTTTTCCTCCACTATCCGCTCTTCATTCCAATTGTAATCATAATAATGGTATACCGGATACCAAGTACCGCCGCCCCCATAATAGGACTGCGCCAGTTCTTCATAAGGCAGCATTAAAACAAAAACTGACAGAAGCAGAAAGCCTGTCAGGCATTTCTTTTTCCTTTTCAACACAATCGCTGCAACCATGCCAAACAGCATCCCCCAAAACAGGACGGCGCCCACCTGATGTATCTGTATTGGCAACCCAAGGTGCTGTTGTATTCCCCATTTACCGCCTCCGGGAGTAATCACCTGCAATGGTGCATAAAGCTTATAAAACAGTTCTTTGTTTTCTATCTGATAATAAAGCTGCTCTTTGCAATATCCGCCAAACAAAATCGTAATAAAAACTGCCAAAAGCACCTGATATTTTACTTTTGGCACAAGTGATACGGCTTCTGCTGCCGATATCATCATCATTCCTACAGCCAGATAATTTGCCAAAACATACAAAAGCATCTGGCAAAGAAGTTCTATATCATGTTTATAATGACTTTGAAAAAAAGCTGTCATATTAATAATCAGAATTATCCCCGTAATTGCCAAATTATAAATATTCAATGCCCATCTTTCCGCCCTAAAATCTCTGCTTTTGTCTATAGAGCAGACTATTTCTTCCATGTGTTCAAATTTGTTTATACGAAATGCATACAACGCCATGAACAGAATAACAGGAATGAAGTAAGGCACCATGCTTACATTTTCCTGCAACATGCCATATGCCACATCCGCAGGATAGCCTGTGCCCCCTTCTACTGCAGATAAATAAAATATTTTTAGAAATTTCACTATTAAGAAAAGACAAAAGATAAAAAAGCTGAGTAGGAATATTTTGTTTTTACGCAAAAGCTTCAAGTGGTATTTTATCATGTTATTTCAGGGTGCGGTCAGTTTCCACCGCACCCACCTCCTTTATTATTGGACGGTTACTACTCCATAGCCATATCCATCAGATAAATGTACTCTATAGCTGTAATTTGCCTCCTGGTAAAAGGAACCAGTTGCTCTGGTTGAATATTTTTTTGGCCCTACTACATCCTTAAGTATTCCTCCCGGACTCTGTTCCCGGATGCCGCCTTTCAAACTCTTATCTGTATTTGGTTTAAACTCATAGCTGCCTAGTGTACTGAACAACTTGCAATTGCAGCTGTGCTTATAACCGTTGAACTTCCAGATTTCGTCACCATCTTGCTGGAAGTGGCAAATACAGTTCCTCCCACTACCATTCACATAGCGCCTACAAACACTGCTGTTCTTATTAACTTCTTTTTCATCATTTTTCTCCTTTTCTTTCTTTAATTATATACAGCTTTCAATGGCGAATATATCGATGTAATTTAATTACAAGAAAGTTGAAGACCCCTATCAAGTCATTTGTTGTAACTGCGCATTTATTGTTGTAACTGTTAATCCACTTAACACTTTCCAACACTTCCTAACGGAAATAAAATCTTACGCTTTCTACCTTCTTTGTAAAATCCACCATATACCCATACAGTCCTATTACATTTCCCGCCTTCCCCCCATATGCTAATTCTCCTCGCATATCAATTAATCTCATTAAAATGTAATTTTATTCTTTCTTCCATGCTGTCCACCGCTTTTTCCAGGGATTTTTGTCCCAAAAAATATTTTTCTGCTTCCTCATTTACAATACCCATTATATTCTCATCCCACATATCCTCATATTTCATGGAATCCACCAAGTTCCAAAACTTCTTTTCTTCTTCCTCATTCATGGCTTCTATGACCACATCCACATCATCATAAGTCATTTCACAGCGGTATGGTTTTACGTTATTTCCATCCTGGTCTGTATATTCCTCAACAGCCGATACCATCCTGATAACTCTTTCCATGCAGTCTTTCCTGACCGGAAAACAGTTTGGATAACAGACATAATATTGGAATTCTTCATCTAACAGTATTTTTATAAATTCCCATGCTGCTTCCTTATGGGCGCTGCTTTTACAGATTCCCACATTCATTCCCATGCAGTTTAGCTCAGTGCCATCTCCTCCCTGAAAGGGATAACCTGTAAATACCGCTTCCTCACCAAACATTCTTCCATAAATCAATATATCATTAAATTCCACGCAAATATCCGTCATCAATAAAAATTCCTTGTTTTTCACGGCTTCCAAAAGGCTTGTCTGTTCTGTTTCTTTTTGAAGCTGTCCGGCTGTTTCCAGCCAGTTCATTAAATCTTCATGAGACAGTCTTTCAAAATTCCTGTCAATTTCCTTACAAAAATGCCGCAGCAGCCCCTCTCTCGTCTCCCGGTAAAACATCTGCATTTTCCCTTGTTTTTCCTTCCCTTCCAGCAGTTCTTCAATATCCCCAAAGCCTATGCTGCCTTTGTCCTTTAATAAAGAAGCCCTTCCTATAGCTGTGGAAATACCAAATCCCGGCGTGATATCATAAAGCTTTCCATCTTGTTCCAAAACCTCCAGTACAGAATCAATAAAATCCGTTTTAGCAATATCCTGCTCCTTATCCATATAAACATATAAGTCCTCTAATAGTTTTTTGTCCGCATAATCTTTTTTGTACAGACCATTAAAGCATAATAAATCAAATCCTTCTCCCGCCATGATTTCCGCATTGATTTTTGCCTGAGGATTTTCATAGCTGCCATAATCGAGCATATCGATTCTGAACTCCTGATTTGCCTGATTATATCTGGAAACTGCTGTTTGAATAATGGGAGGGATATTTATCCCTCCCATTTTAAGTACTGCTCTGTCTTTCTGTTCTGTCACCTCTGAAAACACCATGGCTCCCGACAGCCTGCTGGCAGTTTTTGTATCCGTGCTGGTGCCTATAAATGTATAGGCTGATATTTCACCCAGCTGCGATAATTTTTCACTATTAATATTGGATTGTTCAAAGTCCAGGATTTTGTAGAACCTTTTTTTATTTCCATCATAACCATAAACAGCTTCCTTATCTCTATAACAAAAATCATAAACGCTGCTTTGGAACAGCTCTGAAATGCCAACTCCATCTTCATTAGCAGGCAACCTGGCTATATCGTTTAGCTTTCCGTCCATCAGATTTCCTGTCCGTATTACTATATTTAAATCCTTATCATAAACCGCATATATCATTTCTCCGGCTTTGTTTCTTGCCATATTAAGTATTTGTATATTTTCTTCGCTTTTTACCATTCTGCCATCTGCCACATTTAAGCGATAGACCTTAAGCGAACCTCCCCAAAAATATACATTGCCCTCTTTGTCTGGCACCATTTTCAAGAGATTATCAGCTCCTGCCACCTCCTCTATCTGTTGTGATATATCTGTCCTGTTTTTTTCGTTTCCATTATCATCTATTTGAGTCAATGTATATGTAACAGAGGCATCATCCTTTTTACTTGTTAAGAGCATAGTAATCAACCCGTCCTCGCCCACTGCAAGCAATAAACATCTATCCTCTTCAAATACAAAAGGAATTTCTTTTATGCTGTCTGTATTTACATCTTTCAAATATAATTTTTGCTCATATGCAGAATGGTCCTTTTCTACCGCAAATGCATGCAGTACTGCTTTGCCTTTTCCGGCAGCAATTAAATCCACACCCGTATTCATGGAATTTTTGCCTTCCTCATCCTCCCAGCCCATATCAAGGCTTTCGCTTTGAAAAATGGCTTCTTTATTTTCATCACGAAGCTTAACCGTTTCCTTAGCTGAGCAGCCTGACAAGCATAATGCAAGAAAAATTAAAGATAAACTGTTAAATAAAACTCTGATTTTCATATAACCTCCTTACAGACACAATTCCGTTTTACTGCACCGTCTTTTTCACAGTTTTTAATACGGAACGGCTGCTGTCTAAAATAGAATGTACTGCCTTGTAGCTTGTAACTCCAGTTTTTATACTAGTAGCAGTGCTTGCGGTTGCAACACTTTCCTGATATCCGCTAGATATTGCAGAACTGCCACTATCATATCCAAATACTCCAATCGTTTGTATGTATCCACCTACATCATAACCGGTACTTGCAACTGCTGAACTTTTACCCGCTTTTCCTAACGTTCCTGCAACTGTACATGTATAAGTCATCGTGCCTCCATTAAATGCAGTTGAACTATTATATGCATCCACTCTTATCATCATGAAAAATGCAAAGGTTCCTGTTAAAATAATCGCTGCAATCTTTCTATTTCTTTTTTTCTCTTTCATAATTTTCATCCTTTCATTTTCAATATATTTTATAACACAAAAACTCCCCAATACCTCTTATCCAGTAAGTATCGGAGAGTTTTTTCTCTTTTGTAGAAGCGGATTATAACTTATCTTCTAATTCATCCGGCTCCTTTTAACTTCTACTTCTTATTCTGTTCTACATACTTCTTTAAAGCTTCCGGCTCCTTTGGCTGGTACATATACCAGTGTGAAGCTTCGCCTGCGCTTGCTGCTGCAACTTTAGCGCTCAAATTGACAATAATCTTTTCTACCTTACTTTTCTTCTGCATAAAGCAACATTCCTCCTTTTTACAATTGAAATAAGGGCTAACACATCCACCAATGCTACCGTATATGCCAGCATGAGTCCATACCGGCACTGTATCTTAATGCACAAGGCTGATAACATGGCATAAACAACAGATATATAAAACCCATCCCTTTTTGCTTTTCCCTTTTGTATGTCTGTCAAAGGCTTGTTTTCATTTTCTACAGGCATAAAAAAATACCATACCAGGAAATGTATCGCAAAAACAACTGACAGGCTCATCCAATGAAAGCCACTAACCGTAGTATGATATATGGATAACAATATGCTGTAACACAGTATCAAGGAAAGATTACATGTAAAATAACTTCCCGCATGATAGCCTCCTGTCTGTCGTCTGATAACTGCAAATCCTGCAAGAAATATAATGCTCTCCATCAATCTGCCCCATAGAAGCCCTATTAAAAGCACCGACCCTATGTTCACCAATGTGGCCAATATAATCTCCATACCATACTGGCAGATTTCCAACTTTTCTTTTTCCATCTTTTCAGATATGTGAAAGTGCTTTAAGAAAAATTCGGCGGTTTTCTTTATCATGCCCTATTTCCTCTTTCTTAAAGTTCAGGGACTGAGGTTGGAAGTTTATATGGCGGATGAAAGAAGTTGTCTCTTTCAAAATAATAGGCCTCAGCCCCCTTGAACTATTACTAATCGTTGGAACACCGATTAGTACTGTACTTATGCTATACTATTTTTTCTTTTTTTACAAGACTTCTGGGAAGTTTGGTAATTTTTAGGGAAGTTTGGTATTATTTGTCGAAATATAGTACAAGACTAATGCAAAATTCCCCCATTTCTTCCCATATATCCATATGTCCTTCATATTTTTTAACAATTTCCTTAATCGTTTTCATTCCATAACCATGAATGCTTCTGTCCAGCTTACTTGTTTTCAGCTCCCTGTTCCCTTCCAATATGGATTTTTCTATTGTATTTTTTATTTCCACATAAATCTTTTCCTCATCCTGAGACATGGACAATTCAATTTTCCGCTGTCCTTTCACCTTTTCACATGCCTCCACCGCATTGTCCATAAGATTTCCAATCAGATTGCACAGCTCCATTTCATCCACTCCAGAAAATTCCTGTACCGAAGTCAGGCTGACGTCTATCTGCTTATCCCGGGCATAATTAATTTTTCGATTTAGTATAGCATTTATATATTCATTGTTTATGTAAATTAAATTTTCCCGGTTGTTTATGGATTCGATACATTTCAATAAATATTTCTTCATTGGCAGGTACTTTTCCTGTACCAGCAGATTTTCCAATACACTATAATGCTGCTTCATATCATGCCGTATCTGTTTCATTTCATCATACTGCTGCTTTACTACTTTTGCATACCTTTTCTGATAGGCTGCCTGTTCCTTTAACAGTAAATTTTCCGTTTCTATTTTTCTCTTTTTTGCCAGATTAATTAACATCCGAAAACAAATAGCATTTAGAAATATCAATGCCCCGCATGCACAAAAAAGTCTGATTTCATTAATCCCTGCCAAATTCTGTGTAATAACAACCTGAGTAATACAAAGAAAAGCAAGCAGGGAAATCAGAAATACAAGTACAAAAATTTTCCCTTCACTTTTGTTTAAAGGCTTCCATTGCTCTTTTATCACATTGGCAAGTACCCTTAAACAAACTGCCAGTAAAATCTGTGTAAGAAGCAAACCAAAAAATCGTTCCGGACAGATTGCAAATGCCAATTCTGCCCCGTCAATGCCTGTAAACAGACAAACTAACAGTATGACCACCGTTGACACAAAAATCACTGCCAACTCTTCCAGCATTATCACAGTAAGCATAGTATACCATTTTCCCTCTAACAGCACTACTGCCCAAAGCCACAATAAAAAAACAAATCCCAGCATTCCCAGCCCTTCAAATTCCACAAAGTAATTTGACAGGATAATGCCGCCGGCATATATAGCAGTTCCGATTATTCTGGTAATAACGGGCTTGTCCTTCCAATATTTTACCTTATACAAACGAACCATAAAATCTATTAAGACAAACGCCTGAATAATATTTATCAGATTTTCATAGCAACTCCAAGCCACTTCTTTCATTTTTTGCTCCTTAAATATTTCATATAGGCAGATACCACGACTTTTTTATAATTTCTGCTTAGAGAATAGGAATATCCATCCTTTAAGATGACTGCTCCTTCTTTCTCCCGTATCCTGCTCACATATTTTAAATTCACCATAGTTCTGCTGCTGATACGGATAAAATCATATCCCCTCAGCTTTTCTTCTGCTACATTCAGGCTTTCCCTTATCCGTAATGTCTCTTTCCCTGCTATTTCATATTCCAAATAATTTTTCTCGCTCTGTACTACCACAATCTTGTCTACTTCTATTTCTGTTGCGGTACCATATGGCAGCGTGATACTGATTCTTCCGGAACTTTTCTTATACTCCTCCAGTTTTTCCACTACATGCACCAACTGCGCTTTCAGGCTTTCATTGTTTTCTTTTCTTATAAAATGAAAGGGCTGATAGTCAAAGCTTTCATAAACAAGCTCTTCTCTGGACGTTACAAATATTATTACAATTTCCCTGTTCCATGCTTTTAATTCTGCCGCTGCCTGAAATCCATCCATATCCGGCATGGAAATATCAAGGAACACAACCTGAAAAAATATCTTTTTATGACGCTTCAACAAGCTATTTCCCTCTGAAAATAATTCTATATTCGCCTGAATTCCCTTTTCCGCAAAAATTTCCTTCAATTGACTTGAAATAACAGAAAGCGTTGCCTGGTCATCATCACAAACTGCAATATTTAATGCCATACTTTCTCCTCCTTCCTTTCCCCTACGTATCCATTATATGGTAACTATCATTTCGCCTCAATTCTTTTTTGAAAATATTTTACATTTTGTGTCATTTTTCTTCTATTTTCGTAAAAAAAGCACCTTCTGAAGCCTTAATGCCTATCATCAAGGTTCAAAAGGTGTTTTACTCCATACTTCTGATTTCTATTCTTCAAATCCATTGGGATTCTGGCTCTGCCATCTCCACGCATCCTGACACATTTCTTTTATGCCGTTTTCAGCTGTCCATCCAAGTTCCTTTTTGGCAAGAGAAGCATCCGCATAATTAGTTGCAATATCTCCTGCACGTCTTGGTTTGATTTCATAAGGAATGTTAATTCCGGTAGCCTCTTCAAAATTTTTCACTATATCCAGCACACTGTATCCGATTCCCGTGCCCAGATTGTATATTTTCAGCCCCGGTTTCTCTTTTACCTTCTCAATTGCCTTTACATGACCTTTTGCAAGGTCTGCCACATGAATATAATCCCTTACCCCTGTTCCGTCCGGCGTATCATAATCATTCCCGAATACTCCCAGCTTTTCCAGCTTTCCTACCGCCACCTGAGTAATATAGGGCATTAAATTATTGGGTATACCGTTTGGATTTTCTCCGATTTTACCGCTTTTATGTGCTCCAATGGGATTAAAATACCGAAGCAGGATTACATTCCACTCATTATCCGCTTTATAAATATCCGTAAGCACCTGCTCCAGCATTGCCTTTGTCTGTCCGTAAGGATTGGTGATTTCTCCCTTGGGACATTCCTCTGTAACCGGAACCACCTCCGGCGCCCCATATACTGTAGCGGAGGAAGAAAAAACAATATTTTTTACATTGTGCTTTCTCATTACATCTAACAGAATCAAGGTTCCTGTAATATTATTATGATAATATTCCCATGGCTTCTGCACAGATTCCCCTACAGCCTTTAACCCCGCAAAATGAATACAGGAATCAATGGATTCTTTTTGAAACACCTGTTCTAAAGCAGGCTTATCCAAAATATCCGCCTTATAAAATTTCACCTGCTTTCCTGTAATCTCTTCTACCCTTTTTAAAGACTTCTCGCTGGAATTTGACAGATTATCAACCACTACTACTTCATAGCCTGCATTTTGTAATTCTACAACAGTATGGCTTCCAATAAAGCCTGCACCCCCTGTTACTAAAATTGCCATATTCCTTCTCCTTTCATAACTTTTATGCATAATTGTGATTTATGGTTATAGTATTTCTTTCTAATGGTATATTATAGCAAAGAATTGATAGAATTGGAACTTTTTTTGTGGGGATTGCAATTCGGTGGATTGCAATTGGATTGAAATGGATTAGGGGATTGGGGGTGAGGACGCGGGAGATGGCAGGGCATAGATTAGTCTTCGGGGCACGCTCTCGCTCTGCAAAGACGCAGCGGTACTAATGCACCAAAATACGGTGCATAAGTGCCGGCGACTTTGCCAAGGCACCCGAAGACTAATCTATGCCCTGCCATCTCCCACTGTGTATTGGACAGCCGTTTTCTGTGAGATATTGCCATTTGAAAATGTTTTCCGGAAAGCTTGAAAATACTGCTTTAAAACATTATCTTGCAAATATATCGCCACATATTTAAAAATCTTACATACACAAATTCATATTTAATAAACATACAAAAAAAACAACTTTTTTAAAAAGTATAGGCAAACGAAAAACAGCAGCAGAGGGATGAGCGCGGATTCCATGCATTGTTTTTGGCAGCGGTTTTCCTTAACAGCCTGCTCCATACCCCAGGGTAAAATTGCCACGGATGGCAATTTTAGGAATATCGCGGCACGGACGCCGCTATATTCCGCCCCGAACGGCATCCACAGCTTCCCTCAGGCTGTTTAGGAAAACCGCTGCCAAAAACACCGCATGGAATCCGCGCTCATCCCTCTGCTGCGTCCCCCTCGCCAATCCCCCCATTTCTTTTCTTTCTTAATATTCAACCCCTTCCCTCCCCCCAATATTTTCATCAAAAGGATGCCTCACCTTCCTCATCTCCGTAACATAATCCGCCACCTCCAAAAATATTTTATCCGGATTCCTTCCGGTCAAAACCAGTTCAAGAGACTTGGGCTTTTGTAAAACAAGCCTCTCCACCATCCCCCTGTCAATCACCCCATATTCATAAGGATAAGTAATCTCATCAAGAATCACCATATCAACCGGCTCTCTTTCCAAGGCGAGAAAAATTTTTTCCAAGGTTTCCGTATGCATACATGCAACCCTCTCCTTTTGCTGCAGGGACATATTCTTAAAAAACCCCAGGTCCTCCGGATTCCGGAATACACGAATACCCGGAAGCCTTTCAAAGCTTTTCAGCTCCCCGGTGGGACCTCCTTTAAAAAACTGGACAAAAATCACCCGTTTTCCTGCCCCTGCCGCCCTTACGGCAAGCCCGATGGCAGCGGTAGTCTTTCCCTTTCCATCTCCACAATAAACATGTATCAGTCCTCTTTCCATCCCTGCCCCTTTCCCAGAATCCTTTGATAACCATAGGGGAGGAACTCCCTCTTTTCTTCCGGCTTTTTCACAACGATTCTGTTTTTACAGCTTTTATTTTGACAGCATGCACAAATATGCCTGCATGCTTCGTTTGGCTCCTTTGTGAGATTTCCCAGAAACACTACGCTTTTTTGGGGAATGAGCATATATGCTTCGTTATAGGTTACCTCACTTTGGGAAAAGTAATCAAAAATATCCTTTGTTTTTTCCAAAGGATACTTTCCGCCTAAAAATTCATACCTGCCAATATACATTCCTTCTTCCTCTTCTATGCGCTTTGCCAGCTTTTCATAAGCCTGATTCAGCAAATCAAGGCTTAAGCATTCCACCATGTAAGCAGCCATTACGTCCTGTGCCTCTAAATACATCTCCTGAAGCCTGTCCACTGATTTTCCTAAAGTCACGATTGCCGCAAGAAAATCCTTTTCCTCTGAAAATTCAAGCTGCCTTGGTCTTTTTTGATTGGAGCCTATGACTTCATAAAATGCCTGACAATTTACTAACGGCTTTAAAGCAAGAAAAAAAGAGCATAAAACAGGCAGGTCGCTTTTTGAAAAATGGTAACGTTCCAACGTTCCCTTTATCTCCTGTTGTGATAAATTCAAAATAAACTTTACCTGTTTCATGCTCCGGTTCGTTCTCTTTTCCCCATTATTTAAATTACATAATCTATACGAATGTGGATTTATGCCTTTTTTACCTGCTTTGTCCGTAAGGTCCGCATAGCGTTTAAAATAGCCAGAAATGCCACGCCCACATCAGCAAAAATAGCAAGCCACATGCTGGCAATGCCCACTGCCGCCAATATCAGGACGATTACCTTCACTCCAATAGCAAAAATAATATTTTCCTTTACAATGGCAAGCGTCTTTCTGGAAATTTCCATGGCTCTTGCAATTTTGCTTGGTTCATCCGTCATGATAACAATATCTGCCGCTTCAATTGCCGCATCCTGTCCAAGCCCTCCCATGGCAATCCCCACGTCAGCCCTTGCTAACACTGGTGCATCATTAATACCGTCGCCTACAAAAACCAGTGCTTCCTTTTCACCTTTCCCGGCAAATAATTCTTCCACTTTCTCTACTTTATCACCCGGAAGCAATTCTGAAAAGACCTTTTTTATCCCCAGCTCTTTTGCCACGGACAGGGCGGCTGCCTGTCTGTCTCCGGTCAGCATGACTACCTCTCTGACACCTGCTTTGTATAATTTTTCCACTGCCTTCCTGCTGTCCGCTTTTATTTCGTCCCCTATGACCAGGTAACCGAGATACTGGCCCTGTTTTGCTACATAGATGACCGTGCCCCCTGTTTCCAAATGCTCACAATTCACGCCCTGCTGTTCCATAAGCTTTTTGTTTCCGACATAAATGACAGCACCGTCAATGCAGGCAGCTATGCCATAACCGGGAATTTCCTTTGTTTCCCCGATTCTGTTTTTGTCAAATTCCGCTTCTTTGCCTTTCTGAAAATAGGCTTCCTTTAACGACTTTGATATAGGATGGTTGGAAAAGCTTTCACTATATGCCGCCAGCTCCAACAGTTTCTCTTCGGATATATCCGCTTCTTTTGCAGGATGGATTTCTTTTACCTGAAAGCTCCCTTTCGTAAGGGTTCCGGTTTTGTCCATCACCACGAAAGCAGCCTTGGATAACAGCTCCAGATAATTACTGCCCTTTACTAAAATTCCTTCCCTGCTTGCGCCTCCTATGCCGCCAAAAAAGCTTAAAGGAATGGAAATAACCAATGCACAGGGACAGGAAATAACCAAAAAGGACAATGCCCTGTAAATCCACTTAAAATAATCTCCATCTATGAATATTGGAGGCAAAAATGCAAGCAAAAGTGCCAAAACAACAATCGTGGGAGTATAGTATTTGGCAAACCTGGATATAAAATTTTCCGCCTCAGCCTTTTTGCTGCTGGCATTTTCCACCAAATCCAGTATTTTTGCTACTGTGGACTGTCCGAATTCTTTCGTTACTTTCACATGAATCATGCCTGCAAGATTGATACAGCCGCTTATGACCTCTTCCCCTTCCGTCAAGTCCCTTGGAATGCTTTCACCAGTAAGCGCCATAGTATCTACCGTGGTATTTCCTTTTATGACAATACCGTCAAGTGGGATTTTTTCCCCCGGCTTCACTACAAGGGTCTCACCAATTTGCACCTCCTCCGGGTCCAGCTCTGTTTCTTTTCCATCCCTTAATACATTTGCATAATCCGGTCTGATATCCATAAGGTCGGAAATGGACTTTCTGGATTTATTGACCGCATAGGACTGAAACCATTCCCCTATCTGATAAAAAAGCATGACTGCTACCGCTTCCGCATACTCTCCTACAAGAAATGCCCCTACTGTGGCAATCATCATAAGAAAATTCTCGTCCATGACCCTTCCGTTTACAATATTCTTTCCTGCCTTCTTTATTACATCAAGACCTATAATAAAATAGGCGATTAAAAAGATAACCAGCACAATATTCTCATTTATGTCAGATGCTGAATGTTGTATCACCATGGCACACAAAAAGATAATAGCGCCTAAGATGATATTGCGAAGCCTTCTTTTTAGTTTTTTCGTCATGTTCTCACCTACACTCTATCAAAACCTGTCAAAAGACAGACTATTTTTCTTCTACCGTTACATCCGGCTCAATCTTCTTTACGATTTTTTTCACTTCCTTTGTAACACCGTCTGCATTTTTCTCTTCCATTTCCACTACGAGCTTCTTTGTCAGAAAGTTCAGGCTGCATTTTTCTACCGCCTCCAGAGCAGCTACTGCTTCTTCAATTTTTCCTGCACAGTGTGCACAGTCTAAGTCTTCTAAGATATAAGTTTTTTTCATGATATTATTCTCCTTTATATTTGATTTTTATATTTTCTCATCTCCACCGCATACTGCCTGTTCATATGCCAAGTATCAACAGGTCAGCATCTTTGGAAAATGAGTAAATTATCCTTTTACTTTTGCTTAACCCGGCTGCTTTTAATATTCTCAACATTTTTCTATTGCATATATTTTTCCTTTATTCTCGTGAGAAATCAGGAAAACAGCCCCGCCCCACGAATATTTGACAGCACTGAACATTCGGGAGGATGTTCGTTTAATGCGGACCGAAACAAAAGATAGATGCGTCTCATTCTTCAATATGCTCCATGCCCTGACTTAAAATATTGGAAATATGCCCGTCTGACAGGGAATAGAATACCGTCTTTCCATCCCTTCTTGTGCGGACTAAATCCATCTGCCTCAGCATTCTGAGCTGGTGGGAAATTGCCGACTGGGTCATGCCCAATATCTGTGCAATATCGCATACACACATTTCCGAACACAGCAGCACATATAAAATCTTAATCCGGGTGGAATCTCCAAACACCTTAAAGAAGTCTGCCAAATCATACAGCTCCTCTTCGTCCGGCATTTTTTGATTTACCTTTTTTACAATATCATCGTGTACATGAATGCATTCACAGAGTTCCTTCTGGTCTTCCAATGCTTCTTTTTTTCTTTTTTCTTTTTTTGCTTCTGTCATGGAATTCCTCCTTCTTCTATCCGGTTTTATTAAATCAAATGCTTTCAGCCACTTTTCCTCCGTGCATTTCATCACCACAGCCAGAAACGCTAAGAAAAGAAAGGGGAACATTAACAAACATAGATTATTGGCAATAATCAAAGCACCTGCACAGCCAATCAAAATACCTGAATAAATCGGGCCTATGCCATATCTTGGCAGAAGCTTTTTATCACTCATCCAGTACACTTTCTTTTCTTTTTGAAAATATATAATTTCTTTTTAATATATTCCCGGCAATATACATGAGCAATTGTTCATATGTTCATTATATGCTATTTATTTTTTTTGTCAATTAAAAATAATAAAATTGTTATCTGAACTGTTATGAAACAAATATGGGAGCATTCAAAACATAAATAATCATATGCTCTGCTGCTCCCACGATATATGAAAAGACCATCTGCCCGTTACTCAATCGACAGAGGATACTTTATACCTGAGAATTGTTTTTAACTTCTCTTTTGGCACCCTGTTTGCATTATTCAAATAAATTTCACGATGAACGCTGCCTATGCGCTTAAAATTATTTTCTCTACAGAACCCATCTAATCTTTCAAAGGTTGCCGGTTCATTGTCAAATGCTCCTGTATGCAATATTTGAACACATTTTCCATCCCATATTGTTTCAGGAAAAATGTTGGAAAAATACTGGTTGGGCTTTTTTTGTTTCACAGCTTCCAATGCCTCTTCTACCATTTCCCATGTAATAAAATCAGGCTGCCTTATCATTATTTTGTATTGCAACTCTTCTTTCACCAGTTTTTCTGTTTCCCTCAATTTTGACCATATTCCCTCCAAAGGATACACTGTATAATCGTTTACCTGCTGTTTCGTTTTTAAAGCCAGAGATTTAAAGTCTTTTTTTATTTGATAGGACAATGTATATAATGCGCTGACTTTTT
Organism: uncultured Lachnospiraceae bacterium; assembly: GCA_910585715.1. Taxonomy (GTDB): domain Bacteria; phylum Bacillota; class Clostridia; order Lachnospirales; family Lachnospiraceae; genus RGIG3040. The sequence goes on along the minus strand of CAJUEX010000017.1, from coordinate 33,817 downwards.
CTGAAAATCCCCTGTTGTTTGGATTTCCACATCCGGTAATCGTAATGAACTTCTGCGGTGCCACGTCTATGACACAAGCCTGCCCTTTTATTCCATATATGTCTTTTTCCTGTTTTCTCCATTCATACTTCATAAAACCAGCTCCCTTTTTGTTATGATAATACATGATAGCAAACCGAATATGACATCATCTTGTCATATTAATATTATATTTTTCTTATTTTTTTCTCCTGAGCAATATTGCCAGTTTTTATAGATAGTTTTCCTGTACTCTTTTTTAAATATAAATTGTGAATGATTTACGAATTGTATTCCGACTGATACGGCCACAGGCCGCACCAATAGAATGTTGATATTTCATTTAGATTTTTATGTATGCATTATACCGGTTCTCATGGAAAATTTCTTACATTTCCTTTTCAAACTGCTCCATGGACCCGGCTCTTGCAGCAAGCTTCAGCCATCTTTTCAGCACTGTCAAATCCTCTTGTGCCGATACAGCTTTCCTGATATGCTCCGGAATGGCCCCATATTCTTCTAAAAGTTCAAAAACGGCTTCTTGTTTTACTTCTTGCTCTGTCTCTTCCCTGACTCTGGATTCCTGGTCCTTCATCCATTCCTCAACAGTCATATATCTCGCCTCCAGTCTCCGCCATGTCTTAAGCTCCGTCACCTTTTCATGCAGCCTTATGATAGACTCCTCCGTAAGCTGTGACACGTATTCATCATTGCTCTGCTCCATGTACTTTAGGAAATGCACCAGCTCTTTGGGGGCATTTTCATCCTGTTTCCCTTTGGTGTTCAGAAATATTTTCCTTGTGCCGTCCCCAAGGCCCATATCACATTCCAGGCACCTTTCTTCAAAGGTATAGCGATAAAGCCCTTTTCCAAAGGGGTCAAATGTACAGATAAAGATTACATAACCGGGCTTTAGGTCATTGAAATCGTCTCCCGGCTTTAATGATGCCACGTCCATCTCCGCCTGATGGTAACGGCTTCTTTTTGCCAGATTCCTTCTGTCGTCGTTCTGCGCCTCTACGTTATAGCTTACCCGGGTTTCATCACTGGCATAGATATCAAGCCTGATGCTCCTGAAATCTGAGCTTACTAAAATGCTCTGCTCCGGGTGCACCTTTACCCTGGAAAGTCTGGTGCCAAGAATGATTTCAAGCACCAGCCGGCAGGTTTCCTCATCCTCCAATGCAGCCGCAAATAAAAATGCATTGCTTAAATTTAATTGTTGAAATGTTTTCTTCATAGGTTCCTCCTGTGCAAAGTACAGGAAAAACGTATCTACAAGATATATATTAACTGATTTTTAGTGATTTTTCAAGTGGTAATCCGTATTTATTTCGTATCAAATATGATACTGAATAACAGTTCAGACAGCAGCTGAAATCTTTTGCTTTGGTTTCTACCCATATCCTGTTATAATGTTATCATAGTATGAAAACAGAAACACAACATAAAATATGTAAAATACAAAAAAGATAACATCAACCCTTTTAGGAGGCTGCAACAAAATGATAAAAATACTGTTTATCTGTCTTGGAAACATCTGTCGTTCCCCCATGGCAGAATTCGTTATGAAAGATATGGTGGAAAAAAAAGGAATACAACACTTGTTTTATATTGCTTCCGCAGCCACCAGCTCAGAAGAAATTGGCAATCCCGTTCACCACGGCACCAGAAATAAGCTGAAGCAATACGGTATCTCCACTGCCGGAAAACATGCAATACAGTTAAAAAAGGCTGATTATGAGAACTATGACTTTCTAATTGGAATGGAAGAAAGAAATCTTGCCAACATGCGCCGTATCACAGGCGGCGACCCGGATAATAAAATGTACCGCCTTTTAGATTTCTCCAATCATCCCAGGGATATTGCAGACCCCTGGTTTACAGGAAATTTTGATTTAACCTACACGGATATTGTAGAAGGCTGTGAAGCTCTTCTTTCCTATCTAAAAATTGCAAAAATGATATTATGAAATATAAATGATTATGAAATACCCTGCTTGTATACTGTCAATTTTACAGGGTGGAATTATAGCGGCAGGATGCTTTGCAATTATAACAGTTCAGACAGTAATTGTAATTAATTAACAGTTGCAATTATCTATCATAAAAACAAAGAAAAAGGAGAATCCCCTATGAAAATCAATCACACTGCTTTATATGTAGAAGATCTGGAAAAGTCCAAAACATTTTTTGAAACATACTTTCATGCTGTATCCAACGAAAAGTATCACAATCCTTCCACAGGCTTTGAAAGCTATTTTTTAACCTTCCAGGGAGATTCCCGCCTGGAAATCATGACAAACCCCCAGCTTGACAAGCACAAGAAATCACCTGTAAGCTGGGGCTATATTCATTTAGCCTTCAGTGTAGGAAGCAAAGAACAGGTAGACCTGCTCACGGAAAGATTAAAATCAGACGGCTACTCTGTCATTAGCGGTCCCAGAACTACCGGAGACGGCTATTATGAAAGCTGTATTTTAGATGAAGAAGGAAATCAGATTGAAATCACTGTCTGATTTCCTTATAAAAATCAGACTTTCCTTCTAGAATGCAATCCTTAATGCACCAAACAGTCCTGCACTTGCCACTCCCATTATGACACCTGCCAGCACCACACCCAGCATAACTGCCAAAATACTGGACTTAAAGTCCATATCCAAAAGACTTGCTGCCAATGTACCGGTCCATGCTCCGGTTCCCGGAAGGGGGATTCCAACAAACAAAAACAGCGCAAAGAAAAGTCCGCGGCCTGCCTTTGCTTTTAATTTCTCGCCGCCCTTTTTGCCCTTTTCCAGACAAAAGCTAAAAAATTTTCCGATTACGGGCTTATCTGCCCCCCACTCAAGCACCTTTCTTGCAAACAGGAAAATAATGGGCACCGGAAGCATATTGCCTATAATGGCCACAATATAAGATGGCAGAAGAGGCAGATTAAATCCAATGGCATAAGGAATTGCCCCGCGAAGCTCAATCAGTGGCACCATGGAAATAAAAAATACCCACATATATTTTTTTAACATACATTTACCTTACCTTTCTTTTTTCTAGCCTGCAGGCAAAATCAAACTGGTATACAATTTTTGCCAATGCTTTCCCATTGTACCATATCTTTTCTTCCTTTGCACCTATAAATTGAAAGCTCATTCGTGAGCATGTAACAGTTCAGCCCTCAGCCTTTCCACACAGGAATCAGAACCGGCTGCAGGCTGAACATGATTTCTAAAGGAGCCCTTATAAAAACGCCAGCGCTTAGCGAGGTTCTTTCGAGCTTAGCACTGCTGCGTTTTTATCAGAGCGAGAGCGTGGCGACGTAGAAACATTTTCTGCCTGCAGCCGGTTCTGATTCCTGTGTGGGAAGGCTGAGGGCTGAACTGTTACATGAGCATTCGTGAGTTTTCTCTTCCTAATAGTATAATCCCTCCAATCTGAAATTATGAAAATTCCAATCTACTATTTTAAAGGTGTGGTATATCTGCACCCCGGAAAATTGCTGCAGCCTAAAAATTCTCCGAATTTACCATTTCTTCTTTTCATCTCTCCGCCGCATCTGGGACAGATTTCTATTTTTATGTTTTTTTGTATTGCCGCTAACGCTTCAAAACATTTTTGATTCATCATGCAGTCATTTAATGCCCGGTGTGCTCCTTCACTGCTGATTTGAAAATACTCCGCAATATCCACCAGCTTGTGGTGCTTTAATTGCGGCAGGCAGCTTCTGGACATATACAGAGTGTCAATATAATCATTTGCAACTTCCATGGAAAATAATTCCATGGCTTCCCTGTAAATAAATTTAAGGTCAAAGGATTGTATATTATGTCCCACTAATATGTCCTCTCCGGCAAACTTTAAAAAGCCCTCCAGAGCTTCTTTAATATCCGGAGCCTCCGCAACCATTTCATCTGTAATTCCATTAACTGCAGTGGCATAATAAGGAATGCTTTGCCCCGGATTTACCAGTATGGAAAAAGTATCAGTTATACTTCCCTTTCTCACCTTAACTGCCGAAATCTCTATAATCCCATCACTTATAATATTGGTCCCCGTTGTTTCCAGGTCGAATACTACATAATCTGCCACATATTTTACAAGCCTTTTTCCTTTACGTTGTTCTTCCATTTGCTCTCCCTTTGTATTCTGTACTTTCAGGTAATTGTGAAACACCCTGCCGCCACAATTTTACCTGTGGTTTTCTTTCCATGCTTCTATTTGTACAAGTCTTTCTTTTATCTGTTTTTCTTCTCCCTGAGCTGTTGGCCTGTAATATTTTCTTCCCCTTAAGGACTCCGGCAGGCATTCCATAACCGTCAGCTTTTCTTCCGTATCATGGGCATATTCATAGCCCTCTCCATAATGAAGCTCTTCCATCAGGCTTGTAGGCGCATTTCTAAGCTGCAACGGCACCGGCTCCGCTATTCTCTGCTGCGCCTCCTTCTTTACCTGTTCATATGCCATATACAAGGCATTGGACTTGGGCGCCATGGAAAGATAAACTACCGCATGGGAAAGGTTCACGCTGCACTCCGGCATTCCGATAAAATGGCTTGCCTGATAAGCTGCAACTGCCACCGATAAAGCATTGCTGTCCGCCATTCCCACGTCTTCGCTGGCAAACCGTATGAGCCGCCTTGCCACATACAAAGGGTTTTCCCCCGCCTCCAGCATTCGTGCCAGCCAGTACATTGCCGCATCCGGGTCGCTGTTTCGCATGGACTTATGAAGGGCTGAAATCAGGTTGTAATGCTCTTCTCCGTTTTTATCATACAGCAGTGATTTTCTACTGATGCACTGCTCTAAAATTTCTTTCGTCACAATTGTTTTTTCAGCAGTCAGTTCTCCGTTGAGCACAGCCATTTCCAGCGTATTCAGTGCTGTCCTGGCATCGCCGTTTGCAAATCCGGCAATGGCGGAAAGCATTTCCGGCTGAATATCCACCTGAATATATCCGTATCCCTTCCGGCTCTTTAAGGCACGCTTTAAAAGCTCTTCCAAATCCTCTGCTGAAAGGGGCTGCAATACGAACACCTTACATCTGGACAATAAAGCTCCGTTAATTTCAAAAGAAGGGTTTTCGGTAGTGGCGCCAATCAGGGTAATGCTGCCCTTTTCCACATAAGGCAGAAAGGCATCCTGCTGTGCCTTATTGAAACGATGGATTTCATCCACAAAAACAACCGTCTTTATACCCATCCTTCTGTTTTCTTCGGCATTCTTCATAACCTCCTTGATTTCCTTAATGCCGCTTGTCACTGCACTGAAATCCACAAATGCCGCATTGGTTTTCTTTGCGATGATGCTGGCAAGGGTGGTCTTGCCTACTCCCGGAGGTCCCCAGAAAATCATGGAGGTTATCTTGTCCTGTTCAATCAGCTGTCTTAAAAGCTTTCCTTCTCCTAACAGATGCTTCTGCCCTGCAAATTCCTCAAGTGTTTCCGGGCGCATTCTGCTGGCTAACGGGTTTGCAGTTTCCCGATTGTCAAAAATGGATAATTGCTCTATGGTAATCACCGCCTTATGTTTTGTATGGATTAGCGTTTGGATTATTTGGACTATTGTACCATGTTTTTGTTTGTATGGCAAACATTCGTTCTTTATTTTTGTGAGGATTTTTACAGGGATTGGAGGGGAAAGGTTTATGGAGAGCGGCTGGGGAAGGGGGGGATTGGATATGAGGACGTGGGAGCTGACAGGGAATAGGATAGTCTTAGGGGCACGCTTTCGCTCTGCAAAGACGCAGCGGTACTAATGCGCCAAAATACGGCGCATAAGGACCGGCGACTTTGCCAAGGCCTCTAAGACTATCCTATTCCCTGCCAGCTCCCACTGTGTATTGGTAAGCCGTCTGGTGCCTGGGAAAGGATTTTGTCCCCCATGCCGCTCGTATATGAAATAAAAGGTAATGTGTCACTGATTTTAATTTTTCTAATACTAAAATAAATTATACTTGACGGGTGCAATGACCAAGTGTTATATTAAGTACAGATGCGCATTTGTAAACATAATAGTTTCAAGAATTAAGGAAAGAAATGAATAAACAGAAAAAAATAGCAGCAACAATTCTATTAAGCCTCATGACAATATTAGGTTCAGGCATTGTAGTATTTGCCGGAAGTACTGGAACAGAATATGTCACAAAAAAATCCATGGTAAAGGATGCCTGTTCAAAAGTATCGGGCGGGACAATGGGACAGGCAATGTTTTCAGCAAAATGCACGAAGGGATTCTTTTGGGCAAAGCCGCAGCAACGCAGATATGGCAAATGGCAAACTACCCGTGCTACTTTTGTAGATAAAGGAAGAAAAGTTTCTGCTAACACCAGCCTGACAGGTTCCAAGCTTTGGAAATTAAGATTATCCGGTCCCGGAAAAGGAAATGGAAGTATCAGAGCAAGATAACACAGAAGCAGAAAGTCTTTTAGGGAGAGAAAGAAATGGCAAAATACATAAAACAGCTTTTTTTGCATAAAGTTACCTATCTGCTTCTTATTGTATACATATGGCTTCTGGCAGAGGTTACAAAAATATCCTTTAACATTAAAGCGGAAAATGGTTATTATACAGTAGACTTTCTCTATCCCATTGTAAATTACAGTATATTCTATTTCCTTGTTTTACTTGTAACGGCAGTGCAATATTTCGGCACCTTTCAGAAATATTCCATGCAGGAGGCCTTAGATGCATTGTCATATAAAAAAGGAGAGAAAAAGCAGGTATTATGCCTGCTTTTGCTTCATGTTGCCCTTACCATATTTCTTACAGGATATTGCACATGCTTATATACTGTTTCTTTTCCGGCTTCCGGCGATTTTATCCGTCATATCCTAATTAATATTATGGTAGATATTGGAATGTGCGGGGTGCTTGCACTTGTTATAGGAAAGTGCCTTTCCATCCCATCCTCCAACTTATTAAGAGTTCTGCTGCTTGCAGCAATTTTCTGTATAACTTCTCCCATAAAAAATGAAATCAATTTCCTTTTTCATATAAATGCTTCCATTGTAGAAATATTTCCGGAAAATGCCAATTTTACCGTGAACGGTTATTTGGGTTATCCCGTTCAGATACAAAGAATCGCCATAATACTATTTTGGATTGTTGTCCATCTTGCAGTGCTTGCCTTTTATTTTCATAAACACGTGAGAAAAATACTATTTCCTTCCATATGCATTTTGGCAGCAATGGTATGTCTCGGCATTTTTATGATGCCCCGCACAAATTTAACAGGACTGGGCAAAGAAGCAGCTTTGCTCTATAGCCAGCTGCATTATAGGGGACTGCAGCAGTATGAAAAAAAGGAAGCTGGCTTTTCGGTAAAGGGCTATCAGATGGACATAAAGGCCTCGAACCAGCTGACTTTCAAAGCCACTCTGTCATTTGAAGATATTGGTACAAATGAAGAGCCATATGCCTTTACTCTGTATCATGGCTTTCAGATAAAAAAAATTTATACTCAGTCAGATGATATCTTAGGCTTTCAGAGAGATGGAGACTATCTTTACGTTTATGCCCCGGAAACGGCAAAAGAAATCACCTTTGAATATGAAGGAAACGGATGTCCTTTTTATGGAGAATATGCAGGAATTTATCTGCCGGCAGGGCTTCCGTATTATCCTATAGCAGGCTTCCACAAAGTATATGATGAAAAAAACATATGTTTTTCTCCAATATCCCTGCCAAAAGCGGTTCCCTTTGAAGTGCATGTAGATTATCATGGAAAGGTATACAGCAATCTGGCTAAGGACAAAAATTCTTCAAATCAAAGGCATAGCATTGGAAATACAGAAGATTTTTCCGGAACAGTGAAAGAAGTCCTGCTTTTAGGCGGCTTTGTAAAGGAAATAGAATATGAGGAATACCGTTTTTTGTTTCCCTCCACCTATAATGAAAGCAGGATTTTGGAGGATATTAGGGAAACTGTCGATGGCTTTTCGGCATTTGAAGGGGATTTGAAGAACTCTCTTTCCAATAAAGTATTTGTGTGGATGCCTGATATAAACGGAGCGGACAGAGAGGCATACTTTGATGATATGGTCATGTGTTACATGTTTAAAAAAGAATATCTGCTTAACCGGTATAAAGAACAGTACATAGAATGGAAGGAGAAACAGGGGCTATAGCATATGAAAATAATTGTAAAAAATCTGGAAAAGAGCTTTGGAAAGCAAAAGGCATTGGATAATCTGTCAGTCAGGTTTGAAACGGGAATCTATGGTATTCTTGCCCCGAACGGCGCCGGAAAGACCACATTGCTGCGCTGCATTACCGGGATTTATGAGCCTGACAGCGGCGCAGTCGGTTTTGTGGATGCACAAGGTGAGCTGTGCTTTCCCAAAGCAGATACAATCGGATATTTACCCCAGAAATTCGGCATTTTCAAAAATATGATCGTCCGGGATTTTATGTTATATTTTGCAGAAATGAAAGCAATAGAAAAAAGCAGACAGGCACCAGAAATAGAAAGGTGCCTTGAGCTTGTAAATCTTAAGGACTGCCTCCGGAAAAAAGTGAAAAAGCTTTCAGGAGGCATGATAAGGCGTTTGGGAATTGCACAGGCCCTGCTTGGCAATCCGGAAATTCTAATTTTTGATGAGCCCACTACAGGATTGGACCCTGAAGAAAGAATGCGGTTTAAAAAAATTATGGCTCAGCTTGGAAAAGAAAAAACTATCCTGATTTCCACCCATATTGTGGAGGATATTGAGGCAGTCTGCCATAAAGTCATTATTTTAAAGCACGGAAAGAAACAACTGGAATCGTCTACAAAAAATATTACAAGGAATATGAAATCCTATGTTTACGAGCTGAATGAAGAGGATTTAAAGAAGATAGGCTCTGATTATAAAATCCTTAAAATATACAATAAAAACGACCTTTTGATAAACCGAATCATGAGCAGGGAAAAACTGCCTTATAAAGAGGCGGAAGCGGTTTTAGAAGATGTTTATTATGAATGTATGAACAGGGATGAATAACATTATGATAAAAAAAGGCAGCCGATTTTTTCTTTTACTAAAAAGTAAATGTATTGTTTTCCTCTTTCTGTTATTGATTTATCTCATTATTCTGCCATTGGCTTATTCTTTATGGAAACCTGTCCATATGGCGGAAAATAATTACGAAATCATTATCCGAATCGGGTATCAGATATTTTATGTACTGTTAAGCGCAATTGCATATGCTATTTTTATGCAGGACCTGATTGAAGAAGAAGGAAGGGAAATATTTTATATCAATAAAAAAATGTATTTGTGGGAAAGCGCTGCATTTACAGCAATCAGCTGTATTACATTGCATGTTTCCATGCTTTTGTTAAGCATACAGGAAGAGGCAGTAAAGGATTATATTCTATTTGTGCTAATAGAGAATATTCTGGTAATGGGAATTATGTATTTCGTACTGTATAAAAGCAGCTCTTCGGTAATCGCCACGGCAATTGCGGTCGTTTTGCTACTAATATCCATACTGTGGGACAATATGTATCTTTCCGTCATTACCGTCATAACGGAGGATTACAAAGAAATGCTTTTTCAGGCATTGCTTCAGACAGGATATGCCATTATATTCTGGGCATTGGGAGGAATTGCAAATGTATACTATTCCAGATATGAATCATAAAAAAGCCGGAAAACTAAAAAAATGTATGGCCATAGCAGTTATTTTCCTTCTTGTAGTCGCTTTCCTGTACATAAAAGAAATGTTATTTACCTATTCGGTCACATCGGACTATAGAGATTTTTCAGAATATGAATTGTTCATACCCGACCAAAAGCTTTTTGATGAACTGGCCCAGCAGAAAATCAATCAGGGGAACGCCGGCAATTATACAGATTCCCCGGAGCAATTGGAAGAATTGGCTTACGATATTTTTTGTGACACTGTTTTGGAAATGAAGGATAAGTTTGAATGCGAAATTGTCTGCTTTAATGACGTTTATGTAGGGCAAAAACAAAAGGAATATCGAATCTATACTTATGATACCACATTGGGAAATTCCTTTTTAGACTCTCCGTTTTTTGTTATAAAAAAGGGCAGATTGTTTGAAGGAGATAAAAATGAACTGGTGATGATAAGCGGGAAGAAAAACATGCTTTCCAAAAGAATTTCTTACACGGATAAATCCGGGAAAATATTTGAATTTCCCGTTGTGGGAAAACTGAAAAGAAGCTATCTGCCCACAGGCGCAATGCTCACCGCCCAGGGCTCCTGTCAGGTCATGGATTTAGACCTTGGCAAAACAGATGTGTATCTTTTAAATCCAGACAGCCGTTTTTGTAACAATAAACAGGTAAAAGGCAGTATCGCTTTGGTATACATAAAATTCAGTGAAAGAGATAAGGCATTTGGAATTAAATATCTGGAACGCTTCGGACAGGTCACGAAAATTGATTTGGATTAACCTGCCCAAAGCCTCCGGATATGTCCTAAATTACAGACTGCCTGTCATAGCTTGTGACATCGGTTCCTAAAACAGCATACAATTCCTTTACCCGAAGCTCTTTCTTCATTATGCTTTTCAACTCCCCATCTGTTACGCCTATCAGTTCTACAAATTCCACTTTTCCGTTTGGTGTATCAATAGATTTGCACTTTGGCTCCGGAATAGTGATAAATCCGGTAATATTGGATTTCATTTTCACATCCACTCCTTCTGTCTGCCCGCTGTACAGATACTCATATGTGTGAAATATTTCTCCCTGTGTAAAGGTAATCCTGGCAATAGACTGCAATATGCCGCATATCCCCTTTATTTCCTCTTCTTCCTCTTCTTCACTATGGGAATTTCCCTTTTTTAATTTCAATGTAAATTCCATTCCATAGCCGCTGATTTCTTTATTATTCGTTTCCTTTTCATACACTTCCGAAAGACCATAGGTAACAAAGTGCCAGTAATCTCCCCCATCATATATGCTGATGCCCGGCAATGGGTCATTTCCTCCAAACCGCCAGGAAATCAAGGTTCCATAATGCTTTGGATTATCCTGACCGGGATATAGCTTTTCAAAAGCTTCTGTAATGGCATCCCATCCAAAGACACCGTCCATTCCTTCTCCATCTTCCTCTTTGAAGCCTCTCTCTTCTAAACTCATAATAATCCTCCATCTTGTTTTTACTATTCAAATCATTTTTTAAGACCAGAATATTTATAAAATAAAGTTTAAATAAGAAAGATTATTTATACAATTCCCTTTGCGTAACTAACCGGTCACTGCGTAAATCGCACAAAAAAAGGGACTATTCATCCCTTTTTTTAATTCCTGCTATTTTCCTGTATAGACCGTAATGACAGGCCTGATTCCAAATCCCTCCATTGACACATCCTTTTTAAATAAATTCTCATCTCCTATGCCATTTCCCACAATGTAGCATTTTGCCGAAGCTTCTTTTACCGGTTCACGAAGCCACCAGTAATATGCCTTTTCCGAATACATTTCCATATCCAATAAATACCATCCCGTATCATCATTGGCAATGGCTGCCTGTGTTGGCTCTGCCAGAAGACTTATCCCCGCCTCCTCAAACCACTTAAGCTCTTCTAAAGAAAGCAGGTACACCTTATCCTTTGTCACTATGGTCTCCCTGCCTGATACCTTATTACCGCAGGTTATATTTTCCACTTCCCTGATTGCTTCCAGTTCTTCTTCCTTAAATCCATGCAAAAATCCCGGTTCATTATGATAACCATTATGTCCCTCTGCCATGGCAGCAGCCACAGGCGCCTGACCGTCATACTTTACCACTTCATCTGAGGAATTCAGCCATGCTCTTATATTTGAAAGACTCCAGTCGTTGTTTCCCCGAACCTGTATCTGTAACTGCTGATCAATGTCTGCTTCAGAACCTCTTAAATAACGATTCCCCTCTTTATCATAAGTGCATTTTCCGCTATCTGCCGCATCATAGGCTTTCATACATAAAATATTCTTTGAAATGAGTACTGCTTCTTTTCCATCTTCAGATAATTTCAGCACCCTCCACTCTATTTCTTCATTATTATACATGCCAAAGGTTATTGTATCTCCAGCTTTCATTGTGTCCGGAAACAGGCTTCCTCTGCCCTCTGGCTCCCCTGACATTTTTCCGCCCTGACTGAACAGTAAAACAACTGTCCAGATTACGACTACAGCTATGATAAAGGCAGCCATTGCTTTTTCCTCATTAGTGTCATTATTATTTTTTTTCTTATTTTTTAATTTTGCTGAAATATCTTCTGTCACTAATGCTTTATATGTCTCTTTCGTCATACGTACATTCAGCGTACGTTTTTCTTCAGACATATATTCTCCTTCCCCTATCTTCTTATATATGAAATAATTGCGGCAGGATGTTTTACAATTACCTGTCTTATTCTTATATTTTTCTGAATGATAATATGTTCATTATAAAGTAGAAGGCATTTTTATACAACTCCCTCTTCGTAACTAGCCGGTTTTTGCGTAATATCTCATCCGTGCCGGATAAAATACTGCTATGCGGTGCAGCAATTCAGACAACAGTTTCCCAAACTGCTGCTCCGCCACATATTCATGAGACAGCTCGTATGGTAAAATAGCAGAATATTTGATATAATAGACAGGTAGAATCATAAAAAGGCGGATTATAAAATATGTTAATTGCAGTTTGTGATGATGAAATAGAATATTGCAGTCAGGTTGAAAATTATATGCTGCAATTGGGCAGTGAAACAAACATTTCCATACAATGCGATAAATATACAAGCGGAGAAGAACTGCTGAAATCAGACTTTAATCAATATGAAATTGTTTTTCTCGATATAAATGTGAACGAAGAAAACGGAATACAGATTGCAGAAGCAATACGAAAAATAAACCAGAGAATAGAAATTATTTTTCTGACAGCCTTTATTCAATATGCTCTGGACGGCTACCGGGTAAAGGCATACCGCTTTCTGCTAAAACCCATTGCATATGAGGATTTTGTTTTTCAAACCAGGGAACTGCTTATCCGTCTGCATGAACAGAAAAGGAATTGCTTAAGCCTTGTGAGCCAGGGGCAGAAATATGAGGTTAAAATCGAGGAAATTTATTATATAGAGGTTCTAAACCATGAGCTTACCTATCATTGTGTCAAAAGAAATATTTCCATAAACGGCAATCTGAAGAAGGTTCAAAAACAGCTGGAGGGATGTTGTTTTGCCAGAATCCACAATGCCTATCTGGTAAATATGCGCCAGATTGAAAAAGTGAAAAACAAGGAAATTCTTTTAAAGGACGGAAGCTGCCTGCCTCTTGCCCGAACGAAGCAGGAAGAATTCAGGCAGAAATATTTGGAATTCTGGGGGGATGAACTGGGATGAATGGAATACAATGGAACATACTTTATATGCTGATTAGTTTTTCAGAGGTTTATTTATATTACTGGTTTTTCTGCGAAAGACTGCAGAAACATTTTAAAGGCGCAGGGAAATGGCTGTTACTGGCATCTTTTACAATCATTTCTTTTGCAGCTGACCTGGGGGGCATAAATCCCGGGCTGAAATTATGTTGTATGTTTATCATCGGTATTTTTCTGGCAGCATGGGTTTATAAATCTTCCATCAACGCTTCCATATTATTGAATGGTCTATTTTTCCTTATTATCATTGCAGGCGAAAGTCTGGTAGGCGGGCTTTTACTATTGTTTTATAAAGGTACAGACATCTCTGTCATCCTGCAGGAGCCCTTTTTGCTTATTCAATGTCTGGCTTTTTCAAGGCTGATGGATTTCATTTTAATTGTCTTGTGCGCAAAGCTGCTGAATCGGGAAAAAGAAAAATATACCATGAAGGAGGCAGGAATTCTGCTGTTACAGGCAGTTGCCAGCATCCTGTGCCTTGTACTGATGGTGGAATTTTCTTATTATCAGAGAGATGGATCGGGATTTGGAATGCTGTTTCTCGGAATACTGGCATTTCTGATTATTGTTTTCTATTTTATATCCTATTATGTAATTGACGGATATTTCTTCTACCGGACCAAGGAAAAAGACTTTCTGCTAATGGATATGAGAAATGAAAGAATGATGGCTAACTATACCCAGATTGAAAAAAACCAGCAAAATGTCCACAGGCTCTATCATGATTTAAAAAAGCATATCAATACTATGCTTTTATTGGAAGACAGCGTGGAAACGGAACAATATATAGAAGAACTCTTCCAAAATATTAAAGAAGTGAACGGAGAATTTCAGACAGGCAATCATTTTCTGGATGCAATCCTGTATGATGAGTGGAAAAAAGCAGTGGATTCCGGTATCCGGGTCCAGTTTGCCGTAGAGCCCGGCAGCTTTGACCAGATTGACTTGTCCGATATTACCGTTATTCTGGGCAATGCGTTGGAAAATGCAAGAGAAGCATGCATAAAGAGAATTGCAAACGGTAAATCCGCATTTATGCAGTTAAAAGCCTTGAAACAGGAACAACAGTTGCTAATCGTCATATCCAATGAATTTGACGGACAGCTTCTAAAAAAAGATAATGTATTCCTGTCAAGCAAGGAAGACCGGCATTTACATGGAATCGGGATGAAAAGCATTCAGGCGGCAGTTGAAAAATACCATGGCTCCATGAAGGTATCTGCAAAGGAAAATAAATTTAAGCTTATGCTTATGCTGTGTACCAGCCCGGATGAATCAGTTATCTTCCCATAAAAAATGCCCCCTGCCGGACAACAGGCCTTATGATTTTGCCTGTGTGCCCGAAAGGGGACTTTTTCAGTTCACTTGTCAGTTTCTTTACAGACCTGACCGATTATCAGCATATGCCTTATTCTGCCAGTATGATTGTTTCCGGTTCTGCTGCTTCTGGTTCTGCTGTATTTGAAACGTTGTTTTCTGATACAGTTCCTGTCCTCGGTACTTCTGTATAACCAAATTTTGAAGCAACCGCCTCCGGCCAAAAATGACAGGTGGATTTTCCTGTTAATTTCTGTCCAAATGTGTCAATCAACTGATATTCCAGATTATCTCTATCCCTATAAGAACCAATTGTGATTGTATAGCTTACTTCTTTTGCAAAGGACAGCTCTTTATCCAGCGTCAGTTCAATAATATTCGTATCTGTTACTACTGCTGAGGTTACCTGATATCTGTTTGTCGCCTCGCCATCCTCTACTATTGTAAATTCCCTTGCATCTACTGTCCGTTCACTTACCGGATTTGTAAAATACAGTTTTACTTTTGTCTTACTGTTAGGATTTACCTCAACTTCCCTGATATGCTGGCTCAGATTCTCTGTCTGAATTGCAAATGCCTTTGTGGCTGTATCCGTATATCTGATTGTAATGTTTTTCTCTACGGTGTCACTGACCTTAGCGGTTACAATACAGTCTTTTGCAGCTCCTCCCGGGGCTGAAAGGTTAATGCTTGCAATTCCCTTATCATTTGTGGTAAGAGATGTCTTTTTAACTCCGTCAATTGTATATTCAACCGGCTTGCCTTTCAGCGGATTACCCTTTGTATCCGTCACCTTTACATAAACGATTGTGTCTGTGTTTCTGTCAACAGTCCTGTTATCATTATTGGCCGCAAAAAGCTCTAACTGCATTCCAACCGGCTGCCAGTTTACTTTCAGCATAAGACTGGTGGAATCAAAATTAGGAATGCCCTCTCCGATGTTTCTTTTGCTGACAAGCTTTAAGTCCTCATCATAGAATTCAAAAACAACTTTGGATAAATCTAACGTATCCTGTGCTTTTACTCCAAGAACGCCTGTTAATTCTGTGGAACCGATTTTATCGGATGTTAATGTTGCAATATTATTTTTTTCCGTCAGCGTGGACTCGCCTGTAGCCATCTTATCCGTCTTACTGTATGTAACCGGAACATTTTTAACCTTTACAAACTCATTTGCTTTTTTCGGTCTTTTTGCCACATTCAAATTAGTAAAATTAAATGTATGGGAACGTGCTACCGGCAGGAATCCAATATCCCAGACTGTACCTACCTCTGCCTCACTGCTTTTTGCAATAGTTATTGGTTCGTTAAACGTCGTGGTTCGAATAGGTTTTGTCCCGCTGTAATTTATAATTCCGGTTGAGTCTTCTGTCGCTGTCGTATCTGCAGTATCCACAAAGCTGAGTCCCAAATCTACCCAGTAAATGTTTGCCTTATTCACTTCTTCTCCGCCAACGATTAATCTTACATTAAAATTATCACAGGAAGCCGCCAGTTGTTCAATATAAGCCACCTGTTCTCCCTTCAGCTTTAGTGTAACCTGTCCCTGACTGTCCGTGTAGCCTCTATATTCATTCACAACCGTTACCTGGTCTTTTGTACCGTCACCGCCGACTTTTTTACCCTGGGTGTTGATTACTTCGTCCTTAATGCTGTCAGAAAATACAACTGTCTTGCCCATTTCCGGAGCTTTATTATTATTTACATCATATAACTGCGCAATTACAGTTACTTCCTGTCCCTCTACTGCATAAAAATCAGGGATTTCTTCCTTCGCCACCTTATTTGGTAACGGATCCCACTGTACGGAAGTATATAATACACCGCCGTTTATTTTATTTAAAACAGTGTCAAGTCCATTGATATCAACAGTGGCTTTTAGGCTTGTAATTCCCGTAGTGCGGGTATCAACCTTTACCCGGTTCCCTTCTTTCGTAACCGTAGCGTTTGTTCTCCTTGTTTCTTCTTCTGAAATCTGAATCGGATATGGGCTCCTTACATAAGGAGTATACGAATGATCTCTGAACTGGTTCGTCTTCCATGTTTCAAACTCTGTTTTTGGAGGTGCAAGCACATTTATATTTTTGTACTCTCCATTCTCATTCAGGTCTTTATGAACTGCCGGATATGCAAAATATCCTTTCACAATATCATTTTTATCTTTTACTGTAATAATTGCATTTCCTGAATAAGGGAAAACAGGCACTTTATAGCTGTATTTGTAATCACTGTTCAAAAATTCCGAATTGCTTTTAAAATACCTTCTTGCTCCATTGTAATCCCAGTCAACTGTTTCATACGTTACATCCTTAGAGACATCCTCCCATTTTACGGAATTAATCAACTCCTCCATTACAGGCTCTTCTGATTGAACGCCTGCATAATGGCCGAACAGTTTTTCCAGTACATATCCCTCATTGGAAGTATCTACCTGTCCCTGGGATACTAATGAAAATACAATATAACATTCTTTATCCTTCTGCTTTTCAATCTGAACGTCGCCGTCCTTATCTTTTCCTTCCGTATTGCTTGCATTGGTGACAACCTTGCTGAATACCGGAACTCCTGCGGAATCGGTTGCATATACATCAATATAAATAGCGGTATATGCTGAAAGCTTAATCTTATTAAAACGTGCTGTAATGAACTGTAAGCCGGCCGGCACCTTCTGGACAACCGTCGTAGTCGTCTCATTTGTCACATCATTATAAACACTGCATGCTCCCGAGTCCTTGTTTACAAGCTGTTCCCACTCTCCGCTTTCTCCCTCTTTTTCTATTGCAGGATACAAAATATACGGTGTACAGGAGAAGTATACCTCATGCTGTTCTCCATCTCCGGAAACCTGCTGGCTTGAAACATATTCCTGTACCCTGTGTCCGTTTTCACAGTAAGTTGGCTCAATCCCCGCATAGTCAGTTACAAGTGTTGTTGCATTTACAGCCGGTTCAATATCGTTATGTCCAGCCGTCAAATTATTCTCAACAAGTAAATCCGGCAGCTGAATGCAGGCAAAGCGTATAGACAATGGCATGCTGCTCTTCCCGCTTGATGAATTGGTTGCCGTTACCTTAAAGCTTTCAAATATTCTGTCAATAGGCTGTGTGCCTGCGTAATCATCCTTTAAGCCAATATAGAACGTGGCATATCCGTTTGCATCTGTCAAAAGGTCATTATTCCTGATTGCAAAACGGCCTGATGCATTACCGTAAACGCTCTGCAGCGCCAGCCTTACATTTGTATTCCCTACCGGCTGATTTCCTTTCAGCACCCGTGCCCTGACTTCAATATCATTTCCTACTAAAACCGTATTGGCATGCTTCTTTCCGTCCGCACCTTCATATTCGTTGGTTACTTCCAGTAAAACAACAACTTCATTTGCTGCGGTTGCCTTTACATTAACAGTACACTCCGCCTTGAAACCGCCTTCTTCTGTTGTGGCATAAACCTTTGTAGTTCCTGCCCTTTTACCTGTAACAACTCCATCCTTAACAGTTGCAACCGTTTCATCCCCGCTGGTCCATCTTACCTTCTTATTAGTTGCATTCTGCGGAAGGACAGAGGCATTCAGATTGGCTGTTCCCCCTAAAAATACTTCAATACTATTTTTATCCAAACTAATCCCTGTAACACTTACCCTTTTTACAGTAATTGTCACATCCTTATATTTCCCGTTGGATGCAGCTGCCCGAATGGTCGTAGTACCTTCTGAAATACCGGTTACGACACCAGCCCCATTTACAGTAGCTATTGCGGGATTTGCAGACGTATAAGTAATCGTTTTCTTTGTGGCATTAGACGGCACTACAGATGCCACAATCGTACATACGCCTCCAACACTAATCTGTCCGGAAGGAACAGCATCGGCCTTTACTGCTGTAACATCGATTTTGCTTTCCTTTTTGGTTACTTTTACTTTTACATAGCTTGTTTTTTTCTTGCCGTTTTTCCCCAATGCAGTTACGGTAATTTTTGCTGTTCCCTCTTTTTTTGCCGTAATCTTTCCCTTTGAGTTTACTGTGGCAACTTTTTTATTACTTGTTTTATAAGTCACTTTCTTTTTTGCCTTGCTTGGGCTGACTGTCACCTTCAGCGTAGTAGTCTTGCCCTTTGCAAGCTTAATCGTTTTCTTTGTAACGGTTTTTCCTCCGTTTTTAATAACAACCTTCTTAATGGCTTTTGCTGATGCTGCTTCTGCATTCTGCACGGGCACACAGCTAAGGAACATTGCCGCTATAAGAAGATATGCTATCAATTTCCTGCCTGCTTTGATAAAATTCATGTTTTTTTCCTTTCTTAACGTATACTATTATTTCTTTTCAATATCCGCAGTGTTTTCCTCTGGCTTCTATAGCCTTTCATACAACCTGTTCACCCCTCCTTTTACACAAATATTGTCAATGCAAGTATAGCAAATAGAATTTTACATACAATTCCCTTTGCGTAGATGACCATTTTTTGCGTAAATAACCAAATCGTGTATAAATGGTACAGCCTTTGCCCCTATGATATACTTTACATGTCCTTTACTGCAGCCAAACATAAATTGGCTAAATACTTTTGAGTGATTTTAATGCTTTCCCCGTATAGATTATTGAAAGCAAAATACTTTTTATAAATTTGGAGGATATTATTTTGGACGACAAAGCCTTACTATATTTGCTTCATACTGACAGTGAAGCCGGACTCCGGGCCGCTTTGGATATTTATGGCGCAGCCGTAGAAACAATATGCAAAAACTTTCTGTCCAACCTTTCCGGGCAGGACCTGGAAGAAGCTGTTGCGGATACGTTTATTAAGCTATGGCAGAATTCACAAAGCTTCCGCCCGGAAAACGGAAGCAGCCTGAAAAGCTATCTGTATGCCATAGCCCGAAATACCTGCATAGATATCCTCCGGAAAAAGCAGAAAGCCCTGCCCGTTCCATTGGAGGAAATTACCATGGCAGCTCCTGTCAATATTGAAAATGACTACATTAGAAAAAACATGGAAGATACTCTTCATCAGGTTTTAAAAGATATGAAGGAACCGGACAGAAGCATATTCCTGTTACGTTATTTTTATTGCGAGCCTATTAAAAGCATTGCTGAAAAAATGAACTGCTCCGCAAAAAAGGTAGAAAACATACTATTTCGCAGAAGGGCCGGATTAGAAGCTGCGCTGAAGGAAAGGGGGATAAAAAATGATTAATATAATAGAACTTATTACACATATTCGTGAAGAGGAAATATTGGACTTTCCGGGCAATTTGGAGGAGTCTCAGAGAAACCGCATTCTACAGCTGATTTTGCAAAAACAGGCAGATTATTCTGAAATCTCTTCTGACTCTCAAATAAAATCAGCAGTTGACAACTGCAGCCCTGCAAAACCAAGAAAGAATCTCTTGGGAAAGAGAGGGCTGATTGCCATGTTTGCCGCCGCCCTTTTATTTGGCATGGCAGCTCTTGCCGCAAACGACGGACAGTGGGATATCCGCCTGATGGAATTCTGGCATTTAACCGATACTGCTTATTTAGAAGGCGGTAATGTTTTAATCGATAAAAGCAGCACAAACAACCATATGACGCTCACCGCCCGTTCTTCCATCGGTGATAAGAATAATGTATCTATTGTATTGGAAACAGACTATTTTTACGATGATTCAGGGAATGTTCATTCAGGAGAAAACGATTGCTATTTTATTTTTGACACCTCACAGATTTCCGTATCGGACAAAAACGGTCTGCCCGCCAAAGGCTGGAGCTCTGTTATGGAATCTTATCTTGATAATGGGAAATTATATTTTCTTTTAAATATTACATGCACGGATATCAACCGCCAGAAAGTAAGCATTACCTGCAAGGATTTATATATGTATGAAAAAGATACCGAAAATAAGATTTTAATCAATGACGGAACCTGGAATCTGGAATGGACCTTTCAGTATAAGGCAAACGTAAAAACCTACTACCCTTTCAAGCCTGCAGACTGCGGAAATGAAAAGGTTTTAATTACTAAAGTGGAGACGACTCCTCTTTCCATTCGGGTAACGGGAATCAAAAGTTACTCAAAATGGAACCCGGCAACAGCAGAAGAATTTGATATTAAAACGGTATACCGGGGGGAATGCCGGGAGACAGTGGATTTTCTGCCTACAGTTTATGGCTGCAGCAATGGAATGTTTCTTGAATGGAATGTTATTTTAAAGGAACCGGCAGAACCGGGAGAAATTTCCGGAATTCAGATTGGGAAGACGACTTTGAAATTTCGCTAAAAAACAGGCTCTTTTATTCTAATATGTATTTTTGCCACATTTTTCTCATAAACTAAAAAGGACCAGATAAATTCACCCAAAGGAGATTTTTATGTGCGGTATTTCCGGTTTTTTTGATGCAAAGGCTTCTTTTTTATCAAAAGAGGCTGATTATAAGTATATCCTCCAAAAGATGAACCAGGCAATTACCCACCGGGGACCTGACGGCCAGGGAATTTTTTTAAGCAATACATGCGGGCTTACTCACACCCGGCTTTCCATTATCGATTTGGAAACAGGCAGCCAGCCCATGACAAAGGAATATATGGGAGGCAGGTGCCACATTGTATACAATGGCGAAATTTATAATTATAAGCAGCTTAGGAAGGAGCTTACAGAAGCAGGACACCATTTTTCCACTACCTCGGACACAGAGGTTATCTTAACCGGATTTTTGGAATATGGAGCGCCTTTTGTCAACCGGCTGAATGGTATTTTTGCATTTGCAATTTATGATGAGCCTCATGAAACCTGCTATTTATTCCGGGACTTTTTCGGAGTGAAGCCGTTATTCTATACGGTTCATAACGGCACCCTGCTTTTTGGTTCAGAACTGAAATCCATTTTTGCTTTTCCCGGAATCCGGGCCATTTTAGATAAAAACGGCTTTAACGAAATATTCGGACTTGGACCTGCCCGTTCTGTAGGTAACGGCATTTTTTCAGGAATGAAGGAGGTAAAGCCGGGCTGCTATCTTACCGTAAATAAATACGGTCTGGAAGAAACCACCTATTTTCACCTGGAAAGCAGGCCCCATACGGACAGCTACGAAGAAACTTTGGAAAAGACCGGTTTCCTTGTGGAAAATGCCATAAGAGGCCAGCTGGTTTCCGATGTGCCCGTCTGTACCTTTTTATCCGGCGGGATTGATTCCAGCCTTGTTTCCAGCGTTGCTGCAAAGGAATTGAAAAAGCAGGGAAAAACTCTTCATACTTATTCTTTTGATTTTAAAAATAACCATGATTATTTTAAAGCAAATGCCTTCCAGCCCTCAGAAGACCGGCCTTATGTGGATAAAATGGTGGAGTATTTAGGCTCCATCCATCATTATCTGGAATGTGACAGCGAAACACAGGCAGATTTGCTGTCCGCTTCCGTAACGGCACATGACCTGCCCTGTATGGCGGATATAGACTCTTCTCTCCTATACTTCTGCAGCCAGGTTTCAAAAACCCACAAGGTAGTTCTTACCGGAGAATGCGCTGACGAGGTATTTGGCGGCTATCCATGGTTCCATAAGCCGGAATTTTTAGAAAGCAATACCTTTCCATGGACTCCCTCCCTTGCTCCAAGACAGTCTCTTTTAAAAAAGGATATATCGGAAGCTCTCCAAATGGATGATTATGTGCAGAATGCTTATTACAAATCCATCCGGGAAATCAATATTCTTCCAACGGATACCCGGACGGAAGCAAACAGGCGGCAGGTAGCTTATCTGAACATCCGTTATTTTATGCAGACCTTATTGAACCGGATGGACAGAACCAGCATGCATTCCGGTCTGGAAGCAAGAGTTCCTTTTGCAGATAAGGATTTGGTTTCTTATGTATTCAATGTGCCCTGGGAGATGAAGGCAAAAGACGGGCTTGTAAAAAATCTCCTGCGCCAGTCCAGTAATCACTTACTGCCGCAGGAAATCTTATACCGCAAAAAAAGCCCTTATCCAAAAACCTATAATCCTTCCTATGAACAACTGCTTGTAAGACGCCTGACCGCTGTATTAAATGAAAACAGCCCTCTTCTTCAATTTTTAGACGAAGAAAGCGTCAGAACCTTCCTGAAAAATCCAAAAGACTATGGCTCACCCTGGTACGGCCAGCTTATGGCGGGCCCCCAGATGATTGCCTATCTTTTACAAATAGACTTCTGGCTGAAAAAATACCGGGTTTCCATCCGATTATAACACTTGCTTTTTATTTATATCCTTGTATCACAGGCTGTATCTGCTTTCCCTGCAATGCAGCCTGTATGGTATCTATGATTAAATCTGTATGGGCAATCATGGAAGCCGGTTTCTTTTCGTAATTATCCTGTCCAAACGGAACAAAATAAATATTTTTCATATTCATAAGCTGCCCTAAATTTTTGAAATTCATGCCCAGAGCATCGTTTGTGGATATGGAGATTACCAGAGGCTTCTCATTTCTAAGATGTGCTTTTGCCGCCATAAGCACAGGAGAATCCGTAATCCCATTACAAAGCTTTGCCATGGTGTTCCCTGTACAGGGCGCTATCACAAGCACATCCAGATATCCTTTAGGTCCAATCGGCTCCGCTTCACATATGGAGTAAATTCCCTTTTTTCCGGCAATCTCTTCTATTTCCCTGACAAAATCCTCTGCTTTTCCAAACCTGTTGTCACAGGTGACTGTCTGATTGGAAAAAATGGGCTGTATGTCCATTCCGGTCTCTTTTAATTCTTTTGCAGCCTTTTTTATTTTATCAAATGTACAAAAAGAACCTGTAATCGCCAATCCTACGGTCAGCTCTTTTAACTCTTTCATAATAACCTCCTAATTCCTGCCTTCTTTTATAACTGCTCCAATACTGCTTCCGATAAAATAACACCCGCCGTCTTTGGTGCATACTTTCCCGGAATTCCCGGATAAAGCCCCGCTTTTACAGACATTTCCCTGCAAAATTCATAATCCACTCCTCCCGGTGCGGATGAAATATCAATGATTATGGGGTATTCTTCCTTTTCCTTTCCTTCTGACATATCCTTAAGAACACTTTTATCCATAACCATTGCGGGAACTGTATTAAAAATAAAGTCATACTCCATTTTTTTTGCTTTTTTATAAGAATTTTCCTCTTCCGATTCTTTTCCAAACATATCTCTTGTGTGATAACCGCAAAATGCTCCTTTATTTCTTGCCTCTTCACTTCTGGCCATTATTGTAACCTCTGCTTCCAATGCAGACAGCTTTTCTGCCAGTGCTTCCCCGCATTTACCAAAACCTATTATAAGACAGCGGCTTTTTTGCACTGTAATCCTACTAAGCTTCATAGCTTCTAATATGGCTCCCTCTGCTGTGGGCACTGCATTTTTCAGGGCAACCTGTTCAAGCTCCATATAATCTATAAACCGTGCCTTTTTTTCCTTACATGCACTTTTCAGACTTTCCGGCAGCTTTCCTCCGAATATGATTTGCCCCTTCCCTATATGTGCTTCCAGTTCCTTTAAAAAGATGCTTTTTTCTTTGGATTTTATTTGCAAGTTATCTTGCAAAACGGGAAGCGGCAGTAGTATGACATCACTGTCAATCATTCCCAATTCCAGTGTTTGCGGGGTTTTTACAAAATCCTTTTCTTCCAGCTCATTCATTCCGTAACACATGATTTCAAATCCTTTTTTCCACAATTCCATGGCCAGATAATATTGTCTCATATCCCCGCCTACTACAAATATCTTTTTCTCTTTCATGATGTTCCTCCCTATATGTCAATATATGTCAAAAAAAAAAGAAGGTGTTTTCCTACCGGAAAATACCTTCTCTTTTTTTAATCATAAATCCGGACAACCGGGAATTAGTTTAAATACCTTTCTGCCTCAGCTTTAGTTAAATGATAGCTGTCCATAATTGCCTGAAGAATTATATCTATGGATACCCCCAGCTTCTTCATTCCGCATGCCATTTTCTTTATTCCTCTGTTTTCTCCAATCTTAATGCCTTCCAATCTCATATCATCAAAAGCTTTACACATATTATAACCTCCTTCTTTCCCATCAGGACCATACCGCCTCTTATTTAATATTAAACTCTTTTCTCCCAACAATATACTTAACAGCTTAAAGGTATCTTCACTCAACTGCTGATAAGCCTTATCCCTTTCAAAAAGATTTCTCAATGCTTCTCTGTCGGATTCATATTGCAAAAATTGAAAGCATTGCCTGATTTCTGTTTGAAAGCAATCCGCCTTGTCATGCCTTGCCCCAAAAACAGTAATTTTATAATTGTTAACATACTTTTTTATCTCTTTTGGCATATGTGATATCCGAAACATATCAAATAAATCTCTTGGACCGTCCCATGGCTCTTTCCCATAATATATAACAGCTGTTATAACCGGTATAAGATAATCATTCCTGCTAAATCCGGAGAGCTTCTCTGCACCTATTAAATCCTGAATCTGCCTGTGCCTTTTTCTGATTCCGGAAAGCTGTTCATCATATGCAATGGCATCATAAATCATATTCCGTACCGGCATGGCATAATGAATCTCCGACTGGTTTTCGATTCCCAATAGCAGGTAATTCATTCCCTGACAGCTTTTTTTCAGGATATCACGGTAAAAATATTTCCTGTCACTCTTTCCATTGTCCCCAGTCCTTCCCATGGCTCCCCGAATTTCCTGTTCTGTCAAATGCTCCGGCTGTATGATTCTTTTTCCCTGAAAAACATAACCATTAAAGAAATCTGCAAACCTTTCATTATCCTGAAAATATTCTGTTGTAATAATATCTTTCCTCAACCGGCTTCTCCTTTGCCCATTTCACGCTTTTAAGCAAAAACAAAGGAATGATGAGAAAAATATGTATGCTTAAACATTTATCTATTTCCTATATTATACAATCCCGCGTATTATTTTGCAATAAAAACGTTTATTTTTTTATGTTATTTCATCTTTGAGTTATACTGTATGAACCTTTTCTCCTGCTCTGCTATTTTTTTCTCTTTTTTGAAATAATGGCGATGTGCCAGATATTTGATGTTTGTTTTGATATTTAACTGTAGGAATAGAATACAGAATTTTTCGGGGATTGTCAATATGAAAATCATTTCTGTTCAAAAAAACCCCCGAGAGCCTCAGCTCTCCGGGGTTTCATTTTTATCTGTCAGCCCGCCATCTATTCCCTTCTATTGTTTCTATTTGAAATACGCCACACCGGATTCAAAAATCTTCATATCCTGCTCGCCGTAAATATTCATTGCAACGGCTGTATCTCTTCTTTCTACATGCGCCATTTTTCCAAGGCACCTGCCGTCTGCGGAAGTAATTCCTTCAATTGCTCCATAGGAACCATTTACGTTCCACTCTTCATCCATGGAGATGTTTCCGTTAAAGTCAGCATATTGCGTTGCCACCTGACCGTTTGCAAATAACTTTTCAAGCCATTCCCTGTCTGCCACAAACCTGCCCTCCCCGTGGGAAGCAGGGGTTACATATGTCTTGCCAAGCTCCGCTCCTGAAAACCATGGGGACTTATTGGATACCACCTTTGTATATACCATCTTAGAGATATGACGGTTTATCGTATTAAAGGTAAGGGTAGGGGAATCCTCTCTCTGTCCTGTAATCTCACCATATGGCACAAGGCCCAGCTTAATCAATGCCTGAAATCCGTTGCAGATACCCAGTGCCAGACCGTCTCTTTCCTGTAAGAGCTTCATGACCGCTTCCTTCATCCTGTCATTCTGGAAAGCGGTTGCAAAAAACTTTGCACTTCCATCCGGCTCATCTCCTGCGGAAAAGCCTCCCGGGAACATGATAATCTGTGCTTTTGCAATTGCTTTTTCAAATTCCTTTACACTGCCTCTGATGTCTTCTGCCGTGAGATTCTTAAATACCTTGGTGATTACATTTGCGCCGGCTCTTTCAAAGGCTCTCGTGCTGTCATATTCACAGTTGGTTCCCGGAAATACCGGAATAAATACAGTTGGCTTAGCCACTTTATTTTTACAGATGTACACATCCTTTGTATCATAAAGCTTTGTTTCAATAGGAGTCACATCTTTTACTGCTTTTGTGGGGAACACCTTTTCCAGCTTACCAAGCCATGCAAAAAGCGCTTCCTCTGTGGAAATTGTCACATCCTCATAAGTAAATCCGCTTTCACTGACCTGACCGATTATTGTATAAGGAACATTTATTTCGGAAAGCTTTTCTTCCGGTATTTCCACTAAGAGATTGCCCAATTCATTTTGAAAAAATGCTTCCATTGGAAGACCCTTTTCTGCCACAAATCCCAGCTTGTTTCCAAATGCCATTTTACTTACCGCTGCTGCTATACCCATTGCAGACATAGCATAAGCTGACACAATTGTCTTATTTTTTATCAAGGTATGAATTGTTTCAAATATTTCCATTGCCATGCTATAATTTGGCAAGTCAAATTCACTTCTTGGTATTTCCAGTTTTACAAGCTTATTTCCTATCTGCTTTAATTCCGGAGTGATAATATCCTGATATTTCCCAGTGTCTACCGCAAATGACACAAGTGTCGGCGGCACATCCAATTCATTAAAGGTACCTGACATGCTGTCTTTTCCCCCAATGCTTGGAAGCCCGAAGCCCATTTGTGCATCATAGGCGCCCAGCAAAGCTGCAAAGGGCTGACTCCAGCGCTCCGCATCTTCTGTCATGCGTCTGAAGTATTCCTGGAAGGTAAAACGGATTTTCTTATAATCTCCTCCGGTTGCCACAATCTTTGCCATGGACTCCAGTACAGCATATACAGCCCCATGGTATGGACTCCAGCTGGAAAGATACGGGTCGAAACCGTAGCTCATCATGGTAACCACATCCGTATCGCCCTTCAGCACCGGAAGCTTGGCAACCATAGTCTGGGTTTCAGTCAACTGATACTTACCGCCATAAGGCATATACACGCTTGCTGCACCGATGGAAGAGTCGAACATTTCCACCAGTCCCTTCTGGCTGCACACATTTAAATCACTGACTGTTTCCAGCCAGGCTGTTTTCATATCTCCGGCTTTTACCGCCTCTTCCACTTTAGGAAGCGCTGTTTTTGCAAGATAGTTTTCTTCCTTCACAGGCAAATCCACTTTCACATCCGTTTCCTGATGCGCTCCGTTTGTATCTAAAAATGCCCTTGCAATATTTACAATTTCTTTTCCGCGCCATTTCAGTATTAATCTTGGGGCTTTTGTCACCTCTGCCACTTCCACGGCTTCCAGGTTTTCCTCTGCCGCATATTCTAAAAATTGTGCCACATCCTTTTTGTCCACTACAACAGCCATTCTTTCCTGCGATTCGGAAATGGCAAGCTCTGTTCCGTCCAGTCCGGCATATTTCTTGGGAACCTTGTCCAAATCTACAACAAGCCCGTCCGCCAGCTCGCCAATGGCAACGGAAACACCGCCGGCGCCAAAATCATTACACTTTTTAATCAATCTGCTTACTTCTTCCCTGCGGAACAGTCTCTGAATCTTACGTTCCGTAGGTGCATTTCCTTTTTGCACCTCAGCGCCGCATGTTTCAATGGAAGCCTCTGTATGAACCTTGGAAGAGCCCGTTGCGCCGCCGCAGCCGTCACGTCCTGTCCTTCCGCCTAATAATATAATGATATCTCCCGGGTCAGAGGTTTCCCGAATTACATTTTTTCGGGGAGCTGCACCCATCACGGCTCCGATTTCCATCCTCTTTGCCACATAATTCGGATGATAGATTTCCTTGACAAAGCCTGTTGCAAGTCCGATTTGATTTCCATAAGAAGAGTAGCCGTCTGCCGCACCGCGAACCAGCTTCTTTTGGGGCAGCTTTCCTTTTAAGGTTTCTTCCACCGGAACAGTGGGGTCAGCCGCACCCGTTACGCGCATTGCCTGATATACATATCCTCTTCCCGAAAGAGGGTCCCGGATAGCGCCCCCAAGACAGGTTGCCGCACCGCCAAAAGGCTCGATTTCCGTAGGGTGGTTGTGGGTTTCATTTTTGAAAAATACAAGCCATTCCTCTTCCTTTCCGTCAATTTCCACCGGAACCACGATAGAGCAGGCATTGATTTCATCGGATTCCTCCAAATCCTGAAGCTTTCCTTCTTTTTTCAGCTTCCGCATTGCCATTAATGCCAAATCCATCAGACAGACAAATTTGTCATCCCTGCCTTTAAAAATCTCTTCTCTTGTCTTTAAATAATTCTCGTAAGTTTTTACGATTGGTTCCTTATAATAACCATCTTCAAATTCCACATTTTTCAATTCCGTGGAAAAGGTAGTATGACGGCAATGGTCTGACCAGTAGGTATCCAGCACCCGGATTTCCGTCATGGACGGATCTCTGTTTTCTTCTTTCTTAAAATAATTCTGAATATGCAGAAAATCCTGAAAGGTCATGGCAAGCCCCAGAGAATCATATAATCCTTTTAATTCTTCTTCCGGCATGTCCTTAAATCCGTTAAAAACAAGCACATCTTCGGGCTCTTCAAATTCAGTTATTAAAGTATCCGGCTTTATCATATCAGTTTCTTTGGAATCCACCGGATTGATACAGTACGCCTTTATTTTTTCAAATTCATCATCGCGAATATTTCCTTCAAATACATAAGTAACGGCAGTTTTGATAACAGGCTCTTCATCTTCCTTTAAAAATTTCACGCATTGTACTGCAGAATCCGCCCGCTGGTCAAATTGTCCCGGCAGATATTCCACGCTGAACACTCTGGCATTTTCCGCCATGTCAAAGGTCTCATAAAATAAAATATCCACAGGAGGCTCGCTGAACACGGTTTTGCATGCCTTCTCAAAAATATCATCGGAAATGTTCTCCACATCATACCGAATCAATACTCTTACCCGGGAAATTCCTGTAATGCCAAGATAACTGGTTACTTCTTCCTTTAATTCTTTTGCTTTAACTGCAAAGTCTTCTTTCTTTTCTACATAAATACGTTTCACATTCGCCATGACGACTCCTCCGTTGTCTGTTGATTTCCGTTGCGGAACATGCTCTTTTCTAAACTGTCTCAAAATACTTCTCAGGGAACTTTTAAGAGCAATGTCTTTTTATAGTATACAAATAATTTTGGGGTTTTTCAACCGGAAAGAAAGGAGAAGGGAGAAAAAAGGTAACAGTTCAGCCCTCAGCCTTCCCACACAGGAATCAGAACTGGCCGCAGGCAGAAAATGTTTCTACGTCGCCACGCTCTCGCTCTGATAAAAACGCAGCAGTGCTAAGCTCGAAAGAACCTCGCTAAGCACTGGCGTTTTTATAAGGGCTCCTTTAGAAATCATTTTCTGCCTGCGGCCGGTTCTGATTCCTGTGTGGGAAGGCTGAGGGCTGAACTGTTACGAAAAAAGAAGACGGAAAATCTGCTGCTTTCAGTTCCCGTTTTACTTTTATATTGTATTGCATGTTATTATATCGTTTGTTATCCACTTTTTTGAGGTTGTCATAATATTTTTTATTTTATCTTATAGTATTTGCAATTTATACACTATTTCTTACTTTTCTTTCTGGTTTACACATAATATAATATATTTAAGAATTTTATGTATACTAGATATTGTACTTTCATGTGTTATTGAATCTATATATTGTTCCTTATAGTTTTTGACTGATATGGTCATACTATTCTCATTATACTGGTAAGAATATAAATTTATTTTAAATATACATAAAAAACATTGTTACTTTCCTGCTATTTTATTTTATTACTATAATATTTTTAAGTTCTTTTTTCTTTTTCTTTTTTAGATACAATTCGCTAAATAAAATAGTATATAATAATAATTTTTTTCTTTCTTGTATGTAATATTTTTACATAATCTAGTACTCTTTTGACTGTATAACACTATATCTTGTATTTATCTTGTTATTTTATTATTTTATATCATGCGCTATTTATATTTATGTCTACCTATGTTATGTTGACTAAAAATTATATTTTAATAATATAATTTATCTCTTTCATCCTTCTAGTATTTGTAGTTTTTCTTGTTTTATACTAATAATTATTTAGGTTTAAAGTTTGTTTCCTCTTATTAGTTGAAGTCCAAAGAACATAGCGAACATAAAAACCAGTAATAAAAACAGTGGAAAAATAATGAAATAAGCAAAGAAAAAGGCAATAAAAAAAACACGGGAACAGAGCAGGATAAAAAGCAATTAAATCTCCAAAAAACAAAACTCTATAAAAAAGGTGTAAAAAAGAAGCCCTTAATCAAAGGCCCCTTCTTTAAATCTGATATTTCTTGCCATGGAAACAATATCTTCCTTATCAAAATATGTATCATTTAAAAATAATGCATAAGCTCTTTTTCCGTTTTCCCTGGCAAAGCATACATACCAGACATTGGCCGTCTGGTCTTCCTCTCTGATTGGATTTCCGTTTTCTTCCGCTTCTGCCACTTCAGAAGCAGTATACAAATCATGATTTGCTAAAAATAAAAACGCCTGTGTCTCGCAGCCTTCCAGATATTCCTCTGTATCTGGCAGATATTCTGTATGATTATATTCCAGTTCTGCTCCTGCCAGTTTTCCCTGATGAAAAACCGCCTGATTCTGGTCCAAAAACATAATTCCTCCCGGTGCGCCCCATTCCATGGCAAAGGTGGATTTAGTGATTTCTTCATTTTCATAATAGAAGATATGTCCTCCCCTGCTGCCGATTCCTGCAAGAAATCCACTTTCTGAAAGCCCCTCTGGTAGCTGATACTGTACATAATCAGACACTTTTGTATGATTATGCAAAAAACCTTCCACATCCGGATTCTGTTCATACTTTGGCATGGCTCTTAATAAAATCATCTCCCCGGTTTCCGTTCGTACCAGCCCTATACTGTCAATTGTATTATCTTCCAACATATAAGATATGTTCAATTCATAGCTCTCTCCCTCATAAGACAATGCAAAATTTAAATATCCGTTCAATGCATTTTCATCGGAAAAGGTTTCATAAATCCCATTGGAATATGCTTCAAAGTCCTGCAAAGTCACTTCCCTTTTATTTGGCAGCTCCCTTACCTCCTCCATAGTGAGCTTTTTTGTGCCTTTGGTCTGTTTATTGTATTGATTAAATTCCTGATTATCCTTATGAACGGAATCCAATGTCTCCGCCCACTTTTTCAGGTATGCTTCTTTTTGCTTTTCTTTTTGCTTTTCATTTTGCTTCTCATTTTCTTTCTCCTGTCCTGCCAAAATCCCTGTATCATTCTCATTTTTCCCCTTATGATTTGTCAGAAGCCCTGCTGCTGTCGTTACACACAGTAAAATTCCAAATATCGTAATTCCTGCCTTTGCCTTTTTATAGGAAAGCACATTTTGAATCCTGTTTTTTACATCTTTTTCCCCAAAGGCAATGGGAATCCTTCCAACCCCTTTTTCATAAATTGCCATGGATAACAGGGAACCGGAATATGCCTTTTTGATTTCCTCCCCCATTTCCTTTAACACTCTTTCATCACAGGACATTTCCATATCTTTTTCCATCAGCAGATAAGACAGCCATACAAAAGGATTGAACCAATGTATGCATACAATTACAAATGCTGCCATTTTTATTCTATAATCCCAGCGCCTTACATGAATCTGCTCATGACGAATTACATATTCCATTTCCTGTTTCTCCATACCCGCAGGCAGATAAATCCCAGGCTTAAAAATACCGAAAACAAAAGCTGTTTTTATACCCTCTGATACATAAATCCGCTTACAGTCTCCCTTTTTCCTTTCATAAAAAGCTTCCGGAAGCTTTTTAGCTCCTGCCAGCTTTTCTTTCATCCCAATAACCGCTCCTGTAAAATAAACCAAAGAAAGAACCATTCCCAAAAACCATATTCTTGCACCTGTTTTTATCAGAACTTCCTGTTTTCCGGACTGTATGGCTGCATCTTTGCCGCCGTCCTTTTTAACAGCCATATTATCAGCCTTCTTTTGGGGATTATAGTCCAAGCTGGTTTCCTCATTTTCATTCTCCCATCCCGGCACTTCAAATTCCTGTTTTCCCTCCTGACCGTCCGGTTCCTCCTCTGTCCCCCCATAAAGGATTTCCCCCATTTCCATAAACGCACCCGGCACCAGACTGACAGGGCTTTCCAGAACAACAGGGCAGATTAACCTTATAAATACAATTATCCACAAAAGATAGCTATATATTTTAGGAGCCCTTTTTAACAGCAGACGGACCAAAAGCACCATGCCAATGCAATAAAGGGAAATAGTGCTCATTTTCAGTACACAAAAAAATAATCTCTCCATATCTTTTTCTACCTTTCCTCATAGTTTTCAATCAAATCCTTAAGCTCTGCAATCTGCTGTTTTGTTAAAGCCTTTCCCTTCATGAATGCCGCTAAAAAAACAGGCAGGGAACCTCCAAAATTCTCTTCCAGAAAGGTTTCGCTCTTACTTTGCAGATATTCTTCCCTGCTAAGCCTGGCAGTGACTACCGCCCCTTTATTTTGAAAGATTTTCTTATCACAAAGCTTTTTCAACATTGTATAGGTGGTGGATTTTTTCCACGCAAACTCCTTTTCACAGAGCTTTACCAACTCCCCGGATAAAACCGGCTCCTTCTCCCAGATAAGCTGTGCAAATTTCATTTCACCTTCCGTCATAGTATAACTTTTCATTTATCTTCTCCCTTCCATATATAATTTATTTGACCTCTTCCCATAAATCCTCCAAACGGTCTATATTTCATAGACCCTTATCCAGTCTATACCTTATAGACCTCCTTGTCAATAAATTTTCCTTTCAAAAATTCAGATCAAAAATTTGGATTGAAGATACAGATTATAAATTAATGAAAAACTGGCAACGATAACATTAGAAACAGCGATACCAAAAATAACAGCTACAACAGCAGATTGATTTGCACTGATAATACCCGAAACAATAATAGCAATAGATAGACTTAAGGAAATAGAAATAGAAATAGCGATAAAAATATCAATAGATAGAGAAATAAATAAAGACCGCAAAAAATACTACTAAGAAATTATATAAGAGACGCATAGCATAAAATAGCAATACCTTACCAAAAAGTCCATTCTGACGTAACCCAGCAAAAGAGGGATGAGGGCGGATTCCATGCATTGCTGGGTTTGTCAAGTAAAGTGTGTAAATTAATTTGATTTTTTTCGGCGGTCTTAAT
>CAJUEX010000016.1 GCA_910585715.1 uncultured Lachnospiraceae bacterium | reverse complement strand
ACCTGTGACCCTCTGCTTGTAAGGCAGATGCTCTCCCAGCTGAGCTAAGATCCCACAGGAAACGGGGTTATTTACAACCCGCTTTGCTAGTATACAATTTATTCAGGGTGTTTGTCAAGATGTTATTTGGAAAAATTGCAAAAAATATGAAAAAAATATGAAAAAAGTTTAATACGTTAAATACGAAAATGTTAAAAATGTAAATATCCTATCAAAAAAGTATGAGCACGCTTATTTTTCAAAAACTTCTGTAAAATAGCAGGGATCGACAATGGGTATAAAATGAAGTTTTATAAAAATTTGGAAAATTAGATAAAAAGTATAGGTAAGAAATGTAACATTTTCACAAAATATTCACAATTTCTTAAAAACTATTGATTTTGTATTAAAAATGTACTATTGTTTGAATAGTTACATTGGTAATATTAGGTAATATTATGTGAACTAATATTAGGCGGGGTACCGGATGTACAGAAAAATAGGAGGTATTTTATGAAGAAGAGAGTAATGAAACGGTGGCTAAGTGCCTTTTTGGCAGCAATTATGGTATTTAGCGGACTGGCTTATGATTTACCGGTGGTAAATGCCACGGCAGCGGATTATGAGTCAGAAGAAACAACAGTATCCGAAGGCAGTCTGATTTATGTAGATGATACGTTGGGAGACAGTGATTCGTATTCGGATGATGAGACAGAAGATGACCTGCTTTATGAAGAAGCAGAGGATGTACCTTATGCGGGGGCAGGAGACTATGATCTTTGTGACAATATTCAGGATGGTGTCATTCTGCACTGCTTTGACTGGAAGTATAGCGATATAGAAGCAGAGCTTCCCAATATTGCAGAGGCGGGCTTCACTTCCATACAGACTTCTCCTGCTCAGAGAAATGACAGCTGGGGTGACCCATGGTATATGATGTACCAGCCGCAAAATTTTGCAATCACTGCAAATCCCATTGGTACAAAGGCTGAGTTGGAATCCTTGTGTAAAGCGGCAGACCAGTATGGCATTAAGATTATTGTGGATGTGGTTGCCAATCATACGAGGGGCAGTGAAGGAGAGAATGGAAATATTGACAGCAACTTAAAAAGACGTGAATTTTTCCGGTATGGCAACAAAGATAGTGGCTCGGTTGATTGGACGAACCGTTATGAAGTATATACCTGCAATATCGGTATGAGAGATTTGGTGTCTGAAAATACTGATTTACAGAAAATCATAGCTGGTTACATAACAGAATTAAAGAATGCCGGTGTGGACGGCATTCGCTGGGACGCCGCAAAGCATATGCAGCTTCCGTCAGAGGGCAGCCAGTTCTGGCCTGCTGTGACCAGTCAGGGACTTTGGCATTATGGTGAGATTTTGGAAGGACCTAATAATGGCGGCAATAATAATGATAATTTAATGAAGGAGTATACAAACTATATTTCTGTAACAGACGATGTTTATGGTGATCAGTTATTGGAGGGACCGAAGGTCAATGGTCAAAGAACTTATGAATATGGATTTAATTTGGGAAAGGTACCTACTACTATTGGAAATTATTCTGAGCGCATCAAATTAAAAGAAAAACTGGTTTACTGGGCAGAGAGCCATGATACATATTCAAATGATGGTGAATATGGTTCGGCCACCCAATTGATAGATCAAAATAAAGTAGACCGTGCATATGCAGTTTTAGCTTCACAGGGTAAGGCTTCTGCATTGTATTTTTCAAGACCGTTTAATACCACTAAACCAAGCATTAAACCCGGTGTAAAAGGCAGCACGCATTTTACTTCTGCTGAAGTTGCGGAGGTTAATCATTTACATAATGCCTGTGTAGGAGAGCCGGATTATTATGTGACTGATAAAAATAATAATGTAGCGGCTGTATGCCGTAATAGCGGTGCCACTGTAGTTTTGGGAAGCGGTGGTAACAGAGATGTGACAGTTGCAAATGGCGGTGGAACAGTAACGCCGGGTACATATACGGATAAGATTTCAGGAAGCACATGGACTGTTACATCAACTACGATGTCCGGCCATGTAGGAGATAAGGGTATAGCAGTCTTTTACAAAGCAGAGCCAGTGGTAAAGACACCCAGACCAACCATTTCCAAGGAAGGCGGAAATTTCAGCAGTGATACACTGACTCTTACAATCGGCTTTAGCAATGCTACAAGCGGTACATATAAGATTGGAAACAAACCAGCCGAGACTTATACTTCTTCCAAAACAATTACCATAGGAAGCGACATGGCATTTGGAGAAACGGTTACCATTACACTTACAGCTACAGACGGAACCAAAACCGAAACCAAATCCTATACCTTTACAAAGGTGGAGCAGACCAAAAATGCAGCATATTTATCTTTGCCGTCCGGATGGAATACACCGGTATACTGTTATGCATATGTTCCGGGAGTTACACCGGAACAAGCGAATGGAGAATGGCCGGGAGTGGAAATGACATTAGATGCTGCCAGCGGATATTACAAATACGAAATTCCGGACAATATGGAGAATCCGAAAGTTATCCTGCATGATAATAAAGGCAACAGGACATCGCAGGAGGGAGAGGAAGAAAAGGTAATAGATGGTTCATGGCTCTATAAGGATGGCAAATGGCAGGAATATGCACCAACACCGGCAACGGGAAAAGTCATAGTAAAATATGTAGACGAGAGCGGAAATTCCGTAGCAGCGCAGCAGATACTGACGGGAACGGTAGGAAAGGCTTATAATACTACAGCTGCTTCCCCGGCGGGATATGAGCTGAAAACCAAACCTTCAAATGCAAGCGGAACATATACAGCATCAGATATTACAGTTACATACATATATAAGAAGATACAGGACAATGTGCTGAATGTTACCTCTTCTCTGGCAGAAGGTGCAGAATTTACCACAGAAACTACCACGATTACATTAACAGCTCAAAACGCCACATCAGCTACATATTGCGTGGATGATGGTCCTGTTAAGAACTTCAGCGGCAGCGCTCAGGTAGTAATCGGGCAGGGTAAAATTGCAGATACCCAGGTTAAGGTAAAGGTAACTGCAACAAACGGGACACATACGGTAAACAAAACCTTTACTTATAACAAGAAGTTTAGCGGAAAGGTTGCAAATGAAACAGCCAATAATTTGCCGAGAGCAGCTGCAAAACAGTCAGAAAAGGCAGTGCGCTCCGGAGCGGGTGGTACATTGGCATCCCAGTATTCCACAAACAAAACAGGAGTAGGGGTTGAAAAGACAATCAGTATAGACGGCAGCATATCAGACTGGAACAGCTCCATGCTGATTGCCCAGGGTGCGGCTAATGACGACCCGAGAGTATACCGTCCCGGTTCCATGCATGAGCTTCCCATTGATTTGTACGCTCTTTATGGGGCTTATGATGATAATAATGTATATTTAATGTGGGAGATGACAAATGTGCAGGATGTAGTCGCACCGGGCGATGACTATCCTCTTTCACAGGGTATACTTTGGCAGACCCAGGAGCTTCCGTTCTTTATTTTGGTAGATACCGGAAAAAGTGATGCAGTGGGGAAAAATGGCGCTACTACAGATGGAGGTACTATCTGGAACTCTGGAATGACAATTCAAAACAGATTTAACAGATTAATATCTATCAATACAAAAGGACAAAACGGTCCGTTTGTATATGGCGGCGACAGCAGTGGATTAAATCCGGTAGAACTGTTAGGACCGAAGGGAACAACTTCGAATATTAAGATGGGCTATGGAAAGGGTATTTTAAGCACACAGGTGAAAGGAATTAATGGGGCATATGGAACATCTAATGGCAATAAACGTGCTGTAGGTGATATATATAATGATTCGGCAGAATGGGTTGATTTTAACACAAAGGGCCATTCCAGCGCCACCATGGATTTCTTTTATGAAATGTCAATTCCCTATTCGGAGCTTGGCATTACCAAGAATGATGTAAAGCAGTATGGAATTGGTGTGCTGGTGGCAGCAACATTTGGTAAGTCTCCGATGGATTGTCTGCCATATGATGGTTCCATGAATGACAATGCAGATCAGGAAGACACCGAGTCGCAGCCAATTAACAGTTTTGAGAAATCAGACGAAGATTTTATAACCTGTTCTTTTGCAAGAATTGGAAAAGAAGGCGGTTCAGACCCGAATCCGAATCCGGACCCGAATCCGAACCCCAATCCCAATCCCAATCCCAATCCGGATCCAACACCGGACCTGACAGTAAACTTCGGGGCAGACAGGTCCTCACCTCAGTTGAGTACAACAGCCTTAATCTTAAAGGCAATTGCAAGCGGAGGAAAATCATCTTATACATATGAATTCTTTGTAGATGGAGCAAGCGTACAGAGCCGGTCTTCAAAGGATACTTATACATGGAGGCCGTCAGCAGGAAAACATACGATAAAGGTTACAGTTACGGATTCCAATGGAAATACTGTATCCAGCCAGAAGGCATACGCTATTGAAGGAAACGGCGACCAGCCTATTATTGATCCTACTAAAATCACTATTTCCTTTGCGGAGCCAAATGCCAGATATGTTTATGATGGCACTCCAAAGAAGGCAGATATAATCGTAAGGGATGGTACAAAGACTTTAACAGAGAACACGGATTACAGCCTGCTGTATTACAACTATATCAATGCAGGTGACAAGGATTCACAGAACCCGCCCACTGTTATAGTAGTAGGAAAAGGCGATTATGCTTCAAAAATTATCAATCATGTGATGACATATACGATAGAAAAGGCAGCAATACCGGATGGAGCTCCGGAAAGTGAAATGAGGGCAAATGCCGGTCCTGTATCATCCTTGACTTTAAATGCAGGATGGGAATGGTCAGAGGCAGATAGAAATGTTGTGCTTGAGACGGGAAAGACAATATCCATAACCGCTGTCTATAATGGCGGGGATAAGGCGAACTATATGATTACCACTATGACGGTGAGCCTGACCGGAATTACCTGTGACCATACAGGCACTGAAAAAGAAACCATAGTAACTGTGGCTCCGACCTGTACCCAAAACGGGCGCAAGGATGTGGTTTGCAAGGAATGCCATACAAAGATAGAAGGCGGAGAAGTTATTCAGGCATTAGGACATATCGGCGGCACGGCAACCTGTTCTTCACAGGCAACCTGCGGAAGATGTAAACAGAAGTACGGCGATTTTAACAATGAAAATCATGCGAATATAGCAGTACACAATAAAAAAGAAGCAAACTGCCAGCAGGCAGGATATACAGGTGATGCTATATGTGAAGATTGTAATTCTCTCATAGCTTCCGGAAAGCCTGTGGCAAAAACAGCTCACAAGTGGGACGGAGGAAAAGTGACAAAAGCGCCTACAGCAACGGCTGATGGAGTAAGAACCTATACCTGTACCATTTGTAAGACGGCAACAAGGACCGAAACCATTCCAAAAACCGGTGGCGGCGGCAGTCCTGTACAAAATCCGGGTCTGCAGGTAGGAGAACCTGTAATGGATACTGCTTCTAAGGGAATCTATAAGGTTACTCAGAGTAGTTCAACGGCAAAAACAGTAGAATACATACTGCCGTCCGCAAATGCTAAAACCGTGACGATACCTGCCAGCATTTCCGTAAAAGGAAATACCTATAAAGTAACGTCTATTGCAGACAGTGCATTTAAAAACAACAAGACAATTCAGACTGTGAAAATAGGAAGCAATGTAAAGACAATTGGCGCCAGTGCATTTTCCGGCTGCACCAGATTAAAGAAGGTAACGCTTGCTTCCGGTACAGCTTCTATAGGAAGCAAGGCATTTTATAAGTGTACAAAGCTTACAAGCATTACAATTCCTTCCAAGGTGAGCAAGATTGGAAGCAAGGCATTTTACGGCTGTAAGAATCTGAAAAAGATTACGATAAAAACCTCGAAACTGACTAAAAGCAGGATTGGAAGTCAGGCATTTAAGGGTATTGCCTCAAAAGCAACTATCAAGGTTCCAAAGAAAAAGCTGTCTTCCTACAAAAAGATTTTAAAGGCAAGAGGCATTGGTTCAAAAGCAAAGATTAAAAAGTGACAAAATTAAATCCACAACAGGGAGGGGAAATTCCCTCCCGTTGTTCGTGGAAGTCATAATTTATTCCGGCGGATAATGAGGAAAACAGCCATGCGTGGCTGTTTGACAAATGCTGCAGGATATCTAATCAGGGGTATGTAAAAAGAGAGAAGAGAAATGAAAGGGAGGTTCCTTATGAAGAAAAATGTAATTAAGCAATGGCTAAGCATTTTCCTGGCGGCAGCCGTATTGCTGAACGGTTCTGCCTGTGATTTTTCCGGAACGGTAAATGCTGTTATGGCTGATTATGAGACAGAAGAAGGAATCGATGAAGCATCTGTATCGGAAAACAGTTATATCAATACAGATGAAGCTTCTGAAGATGATATTACAGAGGATGAAGATATTTTAGAGGAGCCGGGACTCATACCGGATTCCGATGAAAGCTCCGGGGTTTATTATAATACCGGAAGCAATATGACGGACTTTCGTGATGAAACCATTTATTTTGTTATGACTACCAGATTTTATGACGGAGACTCTTCCAATAATGTACAGTGCTGGGACGGGAAGGACAAAAACGCTGCAGACGACCCGCCGTGGAGGGGAGATTTTAAGGGACTGATTGAAAAGCTGGATTATATTAAGGCATTGGGCTTTACTGCAGTCTGGATTACTCCCGTTGTAAAAAATGCCAGCGGATATGATTACCATGGCTATCATGCCATCAACTTTAAAGAAGTTGACCCAAGATACGAATCCGATGACTGTACTTATGAGGATTTGATTGAGGCGGTGCATGAAAGAGGCATGAAAATCATTCAGGACGTAGTATTCCAGCATACCGGTAACTGGGGAGAAGAAAATTTGTATCCTATGTTTACAAAGTCTGAAACCAATCTGGATACGACTGCCTGCATGGAGAGAAATACCAGTATGGCATGGGATTCCGGATACGATACGCTGACAGGGGCACAGCAGCTTCGTGACAGACTGAAGCTGATGAATGCGGATTCGGATGCCGGCACCAAATATGATATGAACGATATTTATCATCACGAAGGCTTTGTAGGAAGCTCCTTTGAGCAGCCAATCGTACAGTATGGACATATTGCTTATGCAGACTGTATAGATTTAAATACGGAAAATCCAAGGGTATACCATTATCTGGTAGACGCCTACAGTGATTATATCCGGATGGGAGTGGATGCCTTCCGTGTGGATACGGTAAAGCATATTTCCAGACTTACGTTAAATAAAGCGTTTAACCAGCAGTTAAATGACGCTTATAATGAAACCCATGGAACAAGCGGCGAAGGAAACTTCTTTATGTTTGGAGAGGTATGTACCAGATGGAGAGGGACATGGAACAGCGGCATTCCCTCTATTTCCACTCCTTTCTATACATGGAAGGAAACTGAAGATTATGCCTGGGACGACAGTGAAACGGCTGCCGCCAATACGACCAATAATGCTTCTGCAAAGCAGCATTATAATGACTATGCGGGAAATACGGACAGCCAGCCTACCAATGACAATGAAAAACTGCGGGGCAATGAATATCATACGCCGGACCACAGCCAGCATTCCGGCATGAATGTAATTGACTTCCCTATGCATTGGGCTTTCAAGAGTGCAAGAGAAGCATACCAGCAGGCATTGGCGGAAGATCCATATTACAATGACGCCACTTTTAATGTTACTTATGTAGACTCCCATGACTATGCGCCGGACAATGCGCCGGAAAATGTACGATATAACGGATCTACGGAGCAGTGGGCGGAAAATCTTTCCCTGATTTTTACTTTCCGTGGGATTCCGTGTATTTATTATGGTTCTGAGGTAGAATTCCAAAAAGGAGAGCTGATTGACCAGGGGCCGAACATTCCTCTTGCCAAATCCGGCAGGGCATACTTCGGAGATTATATTGAAGGAAGCGTGGATGCAGTAAACTTTGCAAGATACACAAATGCAACAGGAAAAATGGCGGAAACGCTGAATCATCCTTTATCTCTACATATCCAAAGGCTGAACAGGCTGCGTGCCTCCGTTCCTGCTCTTAGAAAAGGACAGTACTCTACAGAAGGCTGCAACGGCAGCTTTGCATATAAGAGACGTTATACAGATGACAATACCGACAGCTTTGCACTGATTGCCTTAACCAGTGACGCTACCTTCAGCGGAATTCCTAACGGCACCTATGTGGATGCCATTACCGGCGATACAAAGAATGTTACGGGGGGAACCCTCAGCACGTCCGGTATTAAGGGACAAGGCGATTTGCGGGTTTATGTATTGAATACGGACAAAACAAAGGCTCCCGGCATGATTGACGGAAGGAGCGCATTTATGTCAGGCGGTACAGATAATGTGGAACTGATACCGGATGAAGGCGGAAGTGAGTCCGTACCGGCAACAGGCATTACCCTTGATAGAAGCTCTGCAAGCCTTGATATTGGAGGAACGGCAGTATTTACTGCAACTATTTCACCATCCAATGCTACAAATAAAAGAGTTATCTGGACTTCAGACAAGGAAACAGTGGCAAAAGTAAACAGCAAAGGAACAGTTACGGCTGTAGGTGAAGGAACTGCAAGTATTACGGCAAAAACTTCAAACGGACATTCTGCAACTGCAACGGTAACAGTAACGGCATCCGGAATCAAGGTGACGGGAGTGACGGTAAATCCTCAGTCCGCCAGCATAAGTGAAGGGGAAACACTGCAATTGAGTGCGTCTGTGACTCCATCTAATGCAGATCCCCAATATGCCGCCCTTACATGGCAGTCAAGCAATACGAAAGTTGCAACGGTTGACCAGAAGGGGCTGGTAACGGCAAATAAGCAGGGAACTGCCATTATAACAGTGCAGACTGCATATTTTGGAAAGTCCGCAGAGGCAGTAATCAATGTGGAAGGACCTAAAATTAACTTTTTGGACGGAGATGCAGTTTATTTTGAGAAGCCTTCCGGCTGGGGCACAGTTAAGGCATATTTCTGGACAGATTCACCTAAATGGGATAACGGATGGCCGGGTGAGGAAATGCAGGTTGTAAATGAAAGTGCAGGAATATACGGCATTAAGCTTCCTGCAGGAAAATCTGCAGAGGACTTAAAGGTTATCTTTACTGACGGCGGAAGCCAGACAGAAGATTTAAAGACAGTTGTAAATGGCTATTATGATGGTACAGGATATATAAGGACTCTGGATCCAAATGAAAAGGGAGATATACCGGATGTTCCGAAAAATATCAGCGTTTCCTTTGCAAATCCGGGAGAAACTTATGTTTATGACGGAACAGAAAAGAAGCCGGACGTTCTGGTAAAAGCAGATTCAAAGGTTTTAACAAAGGGAACGGATTATATTGTGCGCTATATGAATAATGTAAGCGCAGGCAGCGAAAGCTCACAGGCATCGGCTCCGACGGTAATTGTTACAGGAATTGGCAGCTATACCGGGAAAATAAATAAAAACCTGACATTTACCATAGAGCCTGGGACGATTGCGGAAAGCAATGTGTCCATAGCCGCCGGAGCCTATACTTACACCGGAAGACCCATTACTCCGAATGTATCGGTTACGGTCGGAGGAACTGTTCTGGCAAAAGATGTGGATTATGAAATTACTTATAGCAATAACATAAACGCAGGAAATGCAGAAGTAGTTGTAAAGGGAATATCCAATTATGAAGGAACAGTACAAAAGGAATTTACAATAGGGAAAGCAGAAATACCCCAGGGCGCTCCTCAAAGTGAAATGACGGCAGCCGCCGGACTGAAGGTGTCGGACGTATATCTGGGAAATGGCTGGGAATGGTCTGCTTCTGACAGAGATACTTTGATTGAAGAGGGGAAAACAGTTTCTGCAACTGCCGAGTACACCGGTGCTGACAGGGATAATTATCGTACTCTTACCGTACAGGTTCAGCTCAGGGGCATTAACTGTACCCATGAAGATTCTTCCAAGCATCGGATAGAGGGAGCTGTAGAGGCAACCTGTACCGCTGACGGCTACAGCGGGGATAAGATTTGTACCAACTGTCAGACAAAGATTGAAGCCGGAAGAGTCATACCGGCAACAGGACATATGTGGGAGAATACGCCCCGCATCGATAAAGCGGCTACCTGTACTATGGCTGGAAGCAAATCCGTTCATTGCAGCAAATGTGATGAAACAAAGGATAAGGGCATCGTTCCGGCACTGGGGCATACAGGCGGAAGGGCTACCTGCAGTTCACAGGCAAAATGCGACAGATGTAAAGAACCTTATGGAACATTTGGCAATATTCATATCTGGGATGCGGGAAAAGTCACAAAGGCTCCCACAGCAACAGAGGATGGTGTAAAGACCTATACCTGCACGGAATGTAAAATAGAAACAAAGACGGAAGTGATTCCAAAGCTTGGCGGAGGCAGCGGAACAGGCGGAGGCAGCGGAACAGGCAGTAGCCTGAAGGCAGGAGATACTGTAACGGACACCGCTTCAAATGCAGCATATAAGGTTACAAGGGCGGATGCTTCCGGAAAAACAGTGGAATATACAGCGCCGGTAAAGGCTTCAAAGACTGTGAAAATTCCAAAAGAAATT
The DNA here is from genome assembly GCA_910585715.1 of uncultured Lachnospiraceae bacterium. Classification (GTDB taxonomy): domain Bacteria; phylum Bacillota; class Clostridia; order Lachnospirales; family Lachnospiraceae; genus RGIG3040. The sequence continues at coordinate 50,731 of CAJUEX010000016.1, read as the reverse complement.
GTTATAAAGGGAACTGCATATCAGGTTACATCCATTGCAGGCAATGCGTTTAAAAATAACAAGACGATTCAGACTGTAAAAATAGGCAGCAGCGTAAAAACCATTGGCAAAAGTGCATTTTCCGGCTGTAGCAGGCTAAAGAAGGTAACGCTTTCTTCAGGTATTGCAACCATTGGAAATAACGCATTCTATAAATGCACCAAGCTTACAAGCATTACCATTCCTTCCAAAGTGGGCAGGATAGGAAGCAAAGCATTTTACGGCTGTAAGAAACTAAAGAAAATAACGATAAAGACTACGAAGCTTACAAGTAAAAAGGTTGGAAGCAAGGCATTTAAGGGCATTGCAGAAAAAGCAACCATTAAGGTTCCCAAAAAGAAGCTGACAGCTTACAAAAAGCTTTTAAAGTCAAAAGGAGTCGGAACTAAAGCAAAGATTAAAAAGTAAAAGGGTTGAATCGCGTAAAAGCGATTATGGAGTGGAAGGAGAAAGAATGAAACAAAAAAAAGCAATGAAGGCAGCATCCCTGTTTATGGCGTTTATTCTGGTATTTACTACCAGTGCATGGTCTCAGGCTTTGGAAGCAGAGGCGGTTTTTGCAGAGCAGGATGCTTTGACAGATAATATGGAAGAAGCCCCGGAGCAATCCGGGGCAGAAGCAGAAACAGAAGCTGTGGAAGAATCCGGGGAAGGTCCGGAGGCGGAAACAGCAGATGAACAGGAAGCTTCTAAAGAGCAGACAGAGCCGGAGGAATCGGAAGAAATGGAAGAAGAGCCGGCGGAGGAAGAGGAGGACGAGGCAGAAAATCCGGAGGATTTGCCAAAAGAGGATACCATTGACGAGGCGGATATGTCATGGGAGACCACAATTGTAAAAACAGGCTCCCCGGAGCTTAGGGACAAGAAATTTTCCTGGGACAATGCAACTGTGTATTTTGTGCTGACAGACCGTTTCCTGAATGGAGATAAATCAAACGACCATTCCTATGGCAGGGGATTAAAAGAAAACAGCAGTTCCATGGTGGACGGGCTTGATACCTATACAAATCCTGGCACCTGGCATGGCGGGGATTTAAAAGGTCTGACCAAGAAGGTGGAAGAAGGATATTTTGATAACCTTGGCGTAAATGCCATCTGGATTACAGCGCCTTATGAGCAGGTACATGGCTATACATCGGCAAATATACAAAGCAATAATGCAAATCAGTATCCGGATCCGGCCAGAGGAGGATTTCCTTATTACTCTTATCATGGATACTGGGCTCTTGATTTTAGCCAGATAGATGCCAATATGGGTTCAGAGGCAGATTTTAAAAATTTTGTGGACAGCTGTCATGAGCATGGCATAAGAGTAGTTATGGATGTGGTAATGAACCATGTGGGCTATACTACCATGCAGGATGCCGTCGATTATGGATTTGACGGTACGTTAAAAGGAAATTGGAGAGAATATTACTACGGAAATTCTACCTATCTAATGGGTGGAGACCCGGAATCCTCGAATTTCTGGGAGCAGCAGTCAGAGCTTTGGAGGACGAAATGGTGGGGACCCGGTTTTGTGCGGGCATCTTATCCGGGCTATACGGCAGCAGGCGGCGACGACTACCATATGAGCTTAAGCGGGCTTCCGGACGTGGTTACGGAATCTTCGGCTTCAGCTGTGCCAACGCCTCCGCTTCTTGTAAATAAGTGGACGCAGGAAGGAATATTGGCTAAGGAACAGGGAGAACTGGATGCATTTTTCCAAAGAACTGGATATAGTAAACAGCCCCGTTATTATATTATTAAATGGCTTACGGACTGGGTTCGGGAATACGGAGTGGATGGCTTCCGCTGTGATACCGCAAAGCACGTGGATAAAGATGCATGGAAGGATTTAAAGACGGAAGCAAATAAAGCATTGAAGGAATGGCGGAGCAATAATCCTAATGCGGCAGGCAGCCAGTGGACGGATGATTTCTGGATGACGGGAGAAGCTTGGGGACATGGACCGGGAAAAAGTGAGTATTTTACAGAAGGCGGCTTTGATTCCATGATTAATTTCCAGTTCAATAAGTCCGGAGACCCGGCAGGAATGGAAGGAACATACAGTGGTTATGCGGCAGATATCAATAGTGATCCAGAGTTTAATGTGTTAAGTTATATTTCTTCCCATGATGACAGCGACAGCACAATGGGCGTGTGGAGGGCTACAGATGATAAAAATATGGACCTTGGAACTTGTCTGCTGTTATCGCCGGGCGGTGTGCAGATTTATTATGGAAATGAAATAAACAGGGGACTTGGATGGGTAGACTTCTTTACCGGAAATGATTATCTTGACCAGAGATTCCGTACCGATATGGACTGGAACAGCGTTACCGGTGCAAAGGCTTCCGTGTTGGCGCACTGGCAGAAAGTAGGACAGTTCCGCAGCAATCATCTGTCTGTAGGGGCAGGACAGCATGAAAAATTGTCTGCATCCCCATATACTTTCAGCAGGACCTATCATTTAGAAGAGGATGATGAGGACAAGGTAGTAGTTTCACTGCCTAATGCAGCAGGAACCTATAGCGTCCCGGTAGGCTCTGTCTTTGAAGAGGGAGAAACCCTTACAGATGCTTATTCAGGAAATAAATATGAGGTGAAGAATGGCAGCGTATCCGTTACCTGCGACAGCAATGGAGTTATTTTGCTGCAGGGCTCCGGCATTGTGAAAGCAAGCGTTAATGCAAAGACAAAAAATAATCAGACTACTTATTCAAGCGATACTTTTGATATTACATTAAGGGCAAATAAGGCAGCCGATACATATTATTCCATAAATGGAGGAACAAAGCAACCTTATGAAAACGATCAGGTGATTACTATTGGAGGCGATACGGCATATGATGAGGAAACTACTCTTACATTGACAGGTACTTCCATGGACGACGGTTCTTCCCTGACGAAGACCATTAAGTATAAAAGAGGTCCCGAACCTCTTATCAGTGATGGAATCTTTTATATCAAGGTGAAGAAAAGTGATTTTTCAAGTCCGCCAAGTATTTATGTGTATTCTGAAACTACTCCTGCACAGGAGCCTGCCGGGAAATGGCCGGGAGCAACGCTGACAGAGGATGAGGATTCTGATTACTATTCTTATAAAAATGAAAATATTACTTCAAGTATGCGGGTTATTTTTATACAGGGTTCCTGGAGAAGCACTCCAGAGGGAGCAGACGGACTGGCAGCACAGGGCTGTATGCTTTATGACAAGAGCAGCAATACATTGTCAGAGCTGCCTTCCGGTGTGCCTGGAAAGGTAACAATCAATTATAAGAAAGAAAATGGAGAAATCATAAAGTCAATCTATAGAGTAGGAGTAGTAGGAAAGCCCTATAAAACATATCCGGCTGTAGTCAGCGGATATACTTTAAAGACGACGCCTTCCAATGCAACAGGTACGTTTGCAGAGAATGTAACCGTAGATTATATTTACAGCACAGGGGATACTCCTATAGGAGGCGGTATAAGCATTGCAGCATTTACTGCAAGTCCTCTTAGCGGCAGCGCATATAAAGGAAGTCTTGTGAATCTGGAAGCGGTTGCAACAGGCGGAACGGGCACTTTGCAGTATAAGTTTACGGCACGGCTGGAAAATGGCAGTGAGAGCACCATACAGGATTACAGGACAATCAATAACGTTTCATGGACTCCTCAGGCAGCCGGCCGATATACCCTGAAGGTATATGTGAAGGACTCTGCCAATAAGATTGCAGAAAAGACAATAGCAAATTATGAGGTAAAAGAAAATTCCACGCCAAATCCCTCGGATATCCAGGTTGCCTTTGCCAATGAGGCTTTAAGATATGTTTATAATGGCAGCCAGCAGAGGCCGGGCGTGGTCGTAAGGGAAGGGACAAAGACCTTAACGGAAGGAACGGATTACAGTCTGTCCTATTATAACTGTATCAATGCTGGTGACAAGGATTCACAAAATGCGCCAACGATTATCGTTTCAGGTAAAGGCGATTATACAGCAAAAATTATAAATGTGAAACTGACCTTTACGATAGAGAAGGCGAATATACCAAAAGGAGCTCCGGAGAGCGCAATGACTGTAGCAGCCGGTCCGGTTTCAAATTTAGCATTGAATGCGGGATGGGAGTGGTCGGATTCTGATAAAAATGTTACCATTCAGGTCGGCGAGACCATTTCTGTAAGTGCTGTTTATAACGGAACAGATAAGGCAAATTATAAGACTACGAGCATGACAGTAAGCCTTACAGGCATTTCCTGCGACCATCCGGTTTCAGAGCGGGAGACCATAGTGGCAATAGCTCCAACCTGTACCCAGCCGGGCCGTAAGGATGTTGTTTGTAAAAGATGCCATACAACCATGGATGAAGGTGAAGTGATACGGGCGTTAGGCCATACAGGCGGAACAGCAACCTGTTCCTCACAGGCAATTTGCGGAAGGTGCGGCGGAAAGTACGGGCCTTTTGACAATACGAAGCATGCAAATATAGTTCTTCAGAATAAAAAAGCGGCAAATTGCCAGCAGGCAGGATATACGGGAGATGCTGTATGTCAGGATTGCGGCTCCATGATTTCTTCCGGAAAGCCTGTTGCAAAAACCGGACATACATGGGATGCCGGAAAGGTGACGAAGGCTCCTACGGAAACAGCAAATGGAGTCAGAACATATACCTGTACGGTATGTAAGACGGCAACCAGAACAGAATCAATTCCAAAGATAGCAGGAAACGGATTAAATACAGGGGATTCTGTAATTGATGCCTCTTCAAAGGCGGTATATAAGGTTACCAAGTCAAGCCCCACAGTGAAGCAGGTAGAGTTCGTGTTATCTTCCGGTTCCGGCAAGACGGTGGAAATACCGGACAATGTAATTATTAAAGGCACTACTTATCAGGTGACTTCGGTTGCGGACAGCGCCTTTAAAAATAATAAGACCATTCAAACCGTGAAAATGGGAAGCAATGTAAAAACAATCGGGGAAAGTGCATTTTCCGGCTGTAGCAGGTTAAAGAAGGTAACCCTTTCCAAAAACTGTGCAACAATTGGAAGCAAGGCATTTTATAAATGTACAAAACTCACAGAGATAACTATTCCTTCCAAGGTAAGCAAGATTGGAAGCAAGGCATTTTATGGTTGCAAAAAGCTGAAAAAGATAACAATTAAAACAACCAAGTTAACAAGCAAAAAGGTTGGCAGTCAGGCATTTAAAGGGATTGTTGCAAAGGTTTCCGTTAAAGTTCCCAAAAAGAAGCTGGCTGCATACAAGAAGCTCTTAAAAGCAAAAGGGGTCAGCTCCAAAGCGAAAATAAAAAAATAACAATGTTTTGGACAGTAGGACTGAAAAAAGACAGGAAGAATTGAAATGCTGTCCATCCGGAAACGGATGGGCAGCATTGGTTATAAGAAGAATAGGCAATTGCGAAACACCCTGCCGCCACAATTTTCGCCGGCAGAATAGACAAATCACCGCAGGGCACGCTTTCGCTATATGCAGCTCGTAGCGGTACGTAAGGTGCCAGAGTACGGCACCTAAGTACCGACGGCCGCAAAATACCCTGCTTGCGATATTGTCTATCCTGTCGGCGAAAATTGTGGCGGCAGGGGGTTTCACAATTGCCAAATAAGAAGAAAACGAAAAGGAGGAAGGGCAATATGAAAAAATTTCTGCAAAAAGGCAGACTGCTGAGTATTTTTCTCGTTTGTGTTCTGGTAATGGTCTCCTTTCCCGTGTGGCCTGCCATGGAGGTGCGGGGAGAGAAGGGAGAAGGAACGGTATATGCAAAACGTACCTTTGATAGCGACTATGATACACAAAATGCCTATAGCGGTAATGATTTGGGATGTACTTACACACCTCAAAAGACTACGTTCAAGGTATGGACTCCGGAGGCAAGCTCAGTTGTGCTGTGCAGATATGCAAAGGGCAATGGAGGCAGCCCCATAGAGGAAGTGCCCATGGCAAAAGGCGACAAGGGCGTGTGGAGCGTTACGATTTCAGGAGATATCGTGAATACATACTATACTTACAAGGTAACTGTCAATGGAAGTACCAAAGAGGCGGTGGACATTTACGCCAAGGCGGCAGGCGTCAATGGAGAACGGGCAATGGTAGTGGATTTAGACAGTACGGATCCGGTTAACTGGGATAAGAATTATCAAAGGGAAAAAACACTTCTAAGCGATATTATTGTATGGGAGGTTCACATCAGGGACTTTTCCATTGATGCCAGCTCGGGCGTGTCTCAGGAAAACCGGGGAAAATATAAGGCGTTTACAGAACATACTACGGTAAACGGAGAAGGCAGGGTGGCTTCCTGCGTCGACTACTTAAAGGAGCTTGGAGTGACCCATGTGCAGATTCTTCCTATGTATGACTATGCATCGGTGGAAGAGACGGCGGTTACCACCACTCCCGGCAGCAATTATAACTGGGGCTATGATCCGAAAAATTACAATGTGCCGGAGGGTTCTTATTCCAGCAATCCTTATGACGGAAACGTGCGTATCACAGAAATGAAGGAAATGATTCAGGCATTGCATGATGCGGGGATTAAGGTAATTATGGACGTGGTATATAACCATACCTATGATACGGCGGATTCTAATTTCAACAAAATCATGCCGGACTATTATTATAAAATTAACGATGACCTTTCTTATAATAACCAGTCGGGCTGCGGCAATGCCACCAGAAGCAAAAGCGCCATGTACCGGAAATTCATGATAGATTCTGTTTCCTATTGGGCGGAGGAATATAATCTGGACGGCTTCCGGTTTGATTTGATGGGAATTCATGATTTGACCACCATGAATCAGATCAGGAAAACCTTAGACGACAAATTCGGCAAGGATACCATTGTTCTTTACGGAGAGGGCTGGACAGCCGCAGAGCATGATACTGACAGCGCCTATAAGTCCAATGAAAGCAAGCTGGATTACGGCATTGGATATTTTAACGATCAGATCAGGGATGCCATCAAGGGCGAGCATAAGTACGATGATAATCATACTATCGGTCTGGTGCAGGCTAATTATTTTTCCGGCTCATTTATGGAGCCGGGTGCAAAATGGCCCAACAATATATTTGGCGGAATCATGGGCTCAGTAGGGTATACCAGCGGCGAATGGGGCGAGTGGCGGCCTTTCTGGTCAAAATCCTCTAATTGCTCGTTAAGCTATACGTCGGCTCATGATAATCTGACCTTGTGGGATAAGCTGGCGGGTGAAGTGGGCAAGGATTTTAACTCCATGGACGAGCGCATGTTAAAAATGAACAAAATGGCGGGAAGCGTAGTTTTAGTTTCCAAGGGCGGAGTATTCATGCAGGCAGGCGAAGAATTTGCAAGGACGAAATATGGCGATGACAACAGCTATGCCTCCCCGGATTCCACAAATAAAATCGACTGGAACAGGGTGAATACCTATTCCGCCATCCAGAAATATTATCAGGGAATGATAAGCATTCGGAAGGCATTTTCCGGTTTCCGCTCAATTCTCACAAGAAGCTATGACAACTGGAATCCGGATAATAATAACCTGACATGGATCAGCAAGGAAGCACTGGGGCTTATTGCCTTTTATGAAACCAATAACGTGCCCGGAGAATGGGACCGGATAGCGGTGCTGATTAACAATGCAACATCTAATACGACAGTGAACTTAACCGGTTCCGATAGCTGGGTTATCATAGCGGACGGCAATACGGCGGGGCTTGAAAAGATAAAGGAAACCGGTTCAAGCGTGGAAGTACCCGGAAAATCCGTAGTGGTGGCAGTGCCAAAGGGGACCTTTGAAGCGAATAATGTCTCGGCAAATAAGCCCCCGGTTATTAGTGCCTCCAATTCCTTTGAGGCTGTGGCAGGAGAAAGCCTGTCATTTTCCGTGAAGGTTTCTGATCCAAATGGCGACAAAGTAACCGTAACTGCTGCAGGAGTGCCAAATGGCGCATCCTTTGATACAAATTCCGGCGCCTTCTTATGGGAAAAGCCTGTTGCAGGAAGTTATACTCTTATTATAACGGCAAGCGATGGAAAGAATCAGACAACCAAAAATATTAGTATTACTGTAATGGAAAAAGAGGCTTTGGCAAAGAAAAAGCTGGAAAGCACCCTTTTAAAGGCAAAAGAAAGGCTTGCCGCTGCCCAGGGAGCCCCGTCTGATTATGAAACTGCTGCAGTTTCAGATTTACAGACTGTCATATCAGAGGCAGAAGGACTTCTTCAGTCTGCCGGCACGCCGGAAGTATATGAAAGCGCAGCAGAAGATTTGGAAGCTGCCGTAAGAGCGTGTGCATCTTTAAAGGCAAATCCCATTATCCGCATAAAGGCGGATGGCTGGCAAAACCCTGCTGTATATGCATGGAAGGGAAGCGGAACAAACGAGGTAAAACTGACCGGAGCCTGGCCGGGAACCGGACTGACGGAAAAAGATGCAGAAGGCTATTATGTATTTGAGCTGCCGGAGGGAACTACTGACTATTCCGTGATTGTAAACGACGGTGCAGCAGGCACTGCAACACAGACCACAGACATTGCAGGCATTGCAGGCAGCGTGGATATTACAGTCACTTCTTTTACCGGAAAAACCTGTACATATGAAAGACAGGACCGTGAAGTGGGAACAGGACCGGTTGAAATAGATAAGACTCTGCTGACTTCACAAATAGCCAAAGCAGCACAGGTAATGCGGGATAATCCCAACAGTCCGTGGCTGTCGGAGCTGAATTCCTGTCTGACGGAAGCAAAAGCCGTTAATGAAAATTCACAGGCAACTCAGGTGATGGTTAATCAGAAGGTAAGGGCTTTAAAAAAATCCATTCGTGCAGTGGAAGAAAATAGTGAGCCTCCCCGGTCGGATATTAAGATTTCCTTTGCGGATGAGTCTGCAGTATATATTTATGACGGCACTCCAAAGGAACCGGATATACTTGTAAAGGATGGAGAAAGGATTTTAACAGAAGGGAAGGATTATAAGGTATCGTACCTGAACAACATCAACGCCTGCTCCCTGCAGACTTCTGATGTAAATGCCCCCACAGTAATTGTTGTGGGAATCAACAGCTATGCGGGAAAAATAGAAAAGGATAACAGGCTGGTATTTACCATTGAGCCAAAGACGATTACGGACAGCAATGTGTCTGTTACCGGAGCTTATATTTACACCGGAAATCCTGTTATTCCTGACGTAACGGTAACAGATGGAGCGGCAGGGCTTGAAAACGAGGAAGACTATGAAATGACCTGCAGCAACAATATTAATGCAGGAACAGCTGTTGTGATCATAACCGGAATCGGAAATTATATGGGAACGGTACAAAAGGAATTTACAATAGAAAAAGCGGCAATACCTGCAGGGGCGCCGGAAGCGGAGATGACAGTGGCTGTGGGACCGTTGAGTAATCTGCGGTTAAGCGGCGGATGGGAATGGTCGGATGCCGATAAGGATATAGTAATAGAAAATCAACAGACACTGGATGTAACGGTAGTATATGCAGGAGAAGACAGGGAGAATTATCAAATCACAAGCATTGCAGTGAGAATTACCGGCATTGACTGCCAGCATGAAGAAGAATATATACAGGTAAAAGATGCGAAAGCTGCAACCTGTACGTCAGACGGATACAGCGGAGATAAGATTTGTACAAAGTGTAAGACGCTGATTGAGCAGGGTGAGCCTGTCATTGCAACGGGGCATCAATGGGAAACGGAACCAAGGATTGATAAGGAAGCGACCTGTATAAGGGAAGGAAAACAGTCCATTCATTGCAGTCAATGTGATGAAATAAAAGAGGAGAAAGTCATTCCCGCAACAGGACATCAGCGAAATACTCCCACAGTGGGGAAAGAACCTACCTGTATAGCAGCAGGAGAACAATTGATTGAGTGTATTCACTGCGGTGAAAAGCTGGATATGGAAATCATTCCGGCGCTGGGCCATACGGGAGGAACTGCAACCTGCTGTGCACAGGCAGTGTGTACCAGATGCAGCCAGCCATATGGAAGCTATAGCGATATTCATAACTGGGATGCCGGGGTCGTAACAAAAGCGGCTGCTGCAACGGAAGATGGCATCAGGACTTATACTTGTAAAGACTGTCATGAAACAAGAGCAGAAGTGATTCCCAAGACCGGAAGCGGTACTGGTCCTGTACATGGCGGTGATGACACACAGGCAGGCGGACTGAAGGAAGGAGATTCAGTAAAGGATTCCGTATCCAAGGCATCCTATAAGGTTACCAGAGCAGATGCCGATGTAAAAACAGTAGCTTATACAGCTCCCGCTTCCAAATCAAAAACAGTAACCATACCAAATACAATTAATGTAAACGGTACAGATTATCAGGTGACATCCATTGCATCAGGCGCATTTAAAAATAATAAAACCATTACCACGATTAAGCTGGGAAGCAATATAAAAACAATTGGCAGCAGTGCATTTTACGGCTGCAGCAGGCTTAAAAAGGTAACGTTGTCAAAGAATCTGACCCAGATAGACAGCAAGGCATTTTACAAATGCACAAGCCTCACCGGCATTACCATGCCTTCCAAAGTAAGCAAGATAGGAAGTAAGGCATTTTACGGCTGCAAAAAGCTGAAAAAGATTACAATCAAAACATCTAAGCTTACAAGCAAAAAGGTAGGGAGCAAAGCATTCAAAGGCATTGCCTCCAAAGCAACCATTAAGGTTCCAAAGAAAAAGCTTGCTTCTTATAAGAAGCTTTTGAAAGCAAAAGGAGTGGGTTCCAAGGCTGTTATTAAAAAATAGCATGGCAGGTTAAGGCATTAAAACAAATTAGGGTCCATGTACTTATGGAAAAGATAAGTATGTGGGCTCTTTTTTCAGCTCGATTATGTGTAGTCCAAACCAAAATATGCTATACTTATAAAAAAGCATGAAAAGCAAATGGAGGATAATAAATATGCGTATAGGAACGGGATATGATGTACACAGGCTGACAGAAGGAAGAAAGCTCATCATAGGCGGAGTGGAAATTCCCTATGAAAAAGGACTTTTGGGGCATTCTGATGCAGACGTGCTTTTACATGCCGTTATGGATGCTTTGCTTGGCGCTGCCGCCCTTGGGGATATCGGAAAGCATTTTCCGGATACAGAGGAAGCTTACAGGGGAGCAGACAGCTTAAAGCTTTTAGAACAGGTGGGAAAACTGCTTTCGGAAAATATGTTTTATGTAGAAAATATTGATGCCACCATTATTGCACAAAAGCCCAAAATGCGCCCCTATATTGAACAAATGCGGGAAAATATTGCAGGTGTCCTGGGAATACTGGTGGAACAGGTGAATGTAAAGGCAACCACAGAGGAAGGTCTTGGATTTACCGGAACGGGAGAAGGGATTTCTGCTCAGGCAGTCTGCATGCTCACAAGTCCCATAAACTTAGTGGCAGAGGATGTGACCAATCAGACAGAAAAGGACTGTACAGGCTGCAGCGGCTGTCCCCATAGCAGATAGAGAGTCATTTTGTGTATAAAGCAGAACAGAAGATTTTATATATATGAGCAGGAAAACAGGAATAAGGAAATAAAAGGAACAGGGAAATGCGAGAGGTCGGAAACCGTATATATAATTCCGGACGGCAGGAATTAAAAGAAGAGAAAATAAAATCATACAGGCTTGAAAAAACAGAAGTGCTGTTAACAAGAAAACTGTGGGAGGAAGTATTTTTTGAGGACAGCAGAGAATTTGTGGACTATTACTACCTCTATAAAGCCCCGGAGAATACGGCGTTTGTAAGAAAGGAGCAGGGAGAGATTATTTCCATGCTCCACCTGACTCCCTATCGGATAGTTTTAAAAGCTCCCGAAAAAAAAGAAAGAAATGTGTCCTATATAGTAGGCGTTGCCACGAAAGAAGCATGGAGACATAAAGGTTGTATGAGGAGCCTGCTTCAGGAAGCTTTTTTGGAATTGCATGAGAGGAAAGAACCCTTTACCTTTTTAATGCCGGCAAATCCGGCAATATACAGTCCCTTTTCCTTTGCATATATTTATGAGAGAAAGGAATATTTTCTGAATGGCGGAAAGCTGAAGAAAGAAAAGCTGGTATGGTTAGCGGAGGATAGCAGCCGGTGCATTTCTCTACAGGACAATAGGGGCAGGACATATACCATGCGGTTGGCAAATGCAAATGATATAAGCAGGCTGTCCGAATTTTCAGAAGAAGTACAGGAAAGACAGTATGAATTTTATATAAAGCATACAGAGCCGTATTTCAGAATGCTTTTAAAGGAGACGGAAAGCCAGAAAGGCGGGATTTTTCTTTTTGAAAGACAGGATAAACTGTCTGGCCTTGCGGTCTGTGCATTGGATGGCGAAGAGCCCTTTTTTCAGGAGCTTCTATATGAAGAAGAAGGAAGGGAATTGATGGAAGAGATTTTTCGGGAAAAAGAAAAAAGAAAGCCCATCATCATGGCGAGAGTCATACACTTAGAGACCATGCTGTCCATGCTGGCAAGCCGGGAAGAAAAAGAGCTGGTTCTGGAAATTGAGGATAAGGATATTCCTGCCAATGAAGGAGTTTTTTTGTGGAAGGCGGACAGGGCTTATAGCAGTGTGAACAGGCTTTCCCAGCAGGAAATACCGGAAAGAGAAGGAAGGGTAAAGGCTTCCATAGAAGAGCTTACCAGACAGATTTTTACCGGAAAATGTGGAAATCCGGAATTGGAAAAGGCATGGCAGGGAGTGTACATCTGTGCGAAAGGGAATATAAATGAAATTGTATGATTGCAAGGGGAAAATAGCAGTCAGGACTATATAACACTTTAAATATAACAGCCGGGGCTATACAACAGCCTGGTTAAATAATTGTAAAAGAGAAAAGATAAATAGGGAACAGAGCTTCAGGATGGTAAAGACAATGTATCAGCAGATGAAAAAAATAAGGCAGGGATGGAAATATAAGATAAAAAAAAGTTATGGAATCTGCATTGCTGTATTTTCCTTAAGCTTTTTGGTTTTTCTGTTCTTTTTTTCAGTTTCGATAGAAGCAGAAGCTGCTTCGCCCGGTTATACCATTGAGGATTACCATATAAACATGGTTGTAAGGGAAGAAAATGCTTATGAAATAACGGAAACCATTACAGCACATTTTCAGACGCCCAGACATGGAATATTCAGAAAGCTTCCCTTAAGCAATGTGATTGTGCGAAATGGAAGGATTGCATCTGCAAACAGGGCAAAAATAACAGGACTTAGTGTCAGTGAGGAATTTACCTCCTCCAAAAAGGGAGGCTTTCAGGTCATAAAAATAGGAAATCCGGATGCAACTGTTACAGGCACTCATATATATACCATAAAATATACATATCACATTGGAAAAGACCCGTTAAAGGGAGAAGATGAATTATATTTCAATCTGATAGGGGACCGGTGGGACACTATAATCCAAAAGGCGGCTTTTACCATTGAAATGCCAAAAAAGTTTGACAAATCGTTATTAAGCTTTTTTTGCGGAAGCATTGGAGAACAGAGTGATTCCCATGTTTCTTATCAGGTAGAAGGAAATACCATAAACGGCGTTCTGCAAGAGCCTCTGAACGAAGAACAGGCACTGACTATCAGGCTTACTCTGCCGGAAGGGTATTTTACGGGAGCAGATTACTATATAGATGCATATTCTGTGCTGGTGTGCCTGTTCAGCTTTGCATGTATCCTTATTGCAGCGGGCATATGGATGAAATACGGAAATAAGCGCAAGACTCCAAAAACAGTGGAGTATTACCCGCCTGCTAAGATAAACCCTGCAGAGGCGCAACTGTTATTGACCGGAAAGGCGAATGTGGAGGGTATTATTTCCTTATTGCCATACCTGGCAGAGAAAGGATTTTTGAAAATAGAAGAGACAGGAGAAAAAGGCTTTTTAAAAAAGAAAAAGGAATTTCAGATAACAAAAATAAAGGAATATGAAGGGCATAACCCATATGAAAGACTGGTTTTTGAAAATCTTTTTTACTGGCCGGGAGTTCCGTTAAATAACAGGGTTGTTACAAGTACGCAGCTGCAGGATAATTTTTTGGTGACATTGGGCATAATTCAGGAAAAACTGAATTCCAAAGAAAGCAAAAGCCGGATTTTCGATAAATCAGCCATCAGGAAAAAAAGATGGCTGATAGGGCTGATGACCGCTATCTATATATTGATAACGGCAAAGCCTGCATTGGAATATTATGAAGCAGCAGCTGTACCGGTTGCGGTGGCTTCTATTGGCTTTGGCTTTGCTTTTATGATTGGGACTTTTATAAAATCAATCAGGATGTCTCCGATATTCGGACTTATTTTTGGAGGAGGCCACAGCGCAATATGCTGGATGTTTATCCTGTTTCCTGTTTTGTCAAAGGATGCTGTATATATGGCTTTGTATGTGATCGGCATAGCCTGTATTCTGGCAATTGTGCCATTTGCCGGAAACATGCCCGTAAGGACACCTTACGGAAGTGAGATGTTAAGAAAGCTGCAAGGCTTCCAAAGATTCATAAAAACCGCTGAGAGCTCCCGGATGGAAAGCCTTGCAGAAGAAAATCCGGAATATTTTTACCAGATACTGCCTTATGTGTACGGGCTGGGACTTTCCCATATATGGAAAAGAAGATTTGGAACAATTGCTTTAAAGGCGCCGGACTGGTATGCAGGCGTTGGAAGTCCTGACAAACATGATTTCCATTATGTTATGACACATGTCATGCCGGGTGTTCACAGTACCATGTATTCAGGAGGCGGCAGAGGTGCACATGGAGGCGGAGGAGCAGGAGGCGGTTCCGGCGGAGGAGGCGGAGGCGCATGGTAATTCTGTTTTTGCGGAGCCTTCCTGCTGCCTGCAGGAAAGCCGGGGCTGGGTTACATATCCAACAAAAAACAATTTCACCCTATTGACAAAAGGAACACCTTCCCGTATTCTGAATATAGTATTACAAAGAACAACAATCCCCTATAAAAGAAAAGGCAGTGAGCAGAAAGAGTACATGCTGGAAATATGAAAGAGAGAGATTGCCGCCGGCTGAAAGCAGTCTTCATAGGAACAGAATGGAAGTGCATCTGTGAGCCGGTTTCGTGAACGGGCAGAGAAATACATACTCTGTTCCTGATAGCGGAATCCGTTTTCCGCGTTAAGGATTCAAGGGAAGGAGCAATCCTTTATTAGAGTGGAACCGCGGAAATTTTCGTCTCTTTTTCAGAGGCGATTTTTTTTGTTACGGCGATTCGTCAGGAGGCGATTTTATGGGAATGATAAAAAGGATAAAAGAAGAAATAGCTATTATCAAAGAGAGGGACCCTGCCATTCATTCCTCTATGGAAGTATTTTTATATCCCAGCTTTAAAGTAATGCTTCATTACAGGCTGGCACATAAGCTATATGAAAATAACCATTATTTTTTAGCAAGATGGATTTCCCAGAGAGGCGTAAGGAAAACAGGGATTGAAATTCATCCGGGCGCTAAAATCGGAAAAGGCTTTTTTATTGACCATGGAAACGGTGTTATCATAGGAGAAACGGCGATTGTAGGAGACAATGTAACCCTGTTTCAGGGCGTTACATTAGGAGGAACCGGAAAGGAACAGGGAAAGAGACATCCCACCATTGGCAATAATGTTATGATCAGCGCCGGAGCCAAGGTGCTTGGCTCCTTTCGGGTAGGAGATAATTCCAAAATAGGCGCAGGAAGTGTTGTGTTAGAGGAAGTGCCGGAAAATTCAACAGTAGTGGGAGTGCCGGGAAGAGTAGTCAGGCGAAACAACCAATCCCTGCCAAGGGAGGATCTGGACCAGTTCCTTCCGGACCCGGTGAAAGAGGATATTTCCTCTCTTCAATATGCCAATTCCTGTCTGACTAACCGAATTATTGAACTGGAAAGGGAAATAAAGGAACTGAAGAGGACGCAGAAAAAAACAAACGAATCAAACGAGCCATGAGAAAAAAGTATGAAAAAACAGCCATGAACTCAAAATAGCTATGAACCAAAAGCCGTAATGAATCGAAAAAGCCATGAAATAAAAATAGTCATGGATCCAAAACAGCCATGAAATAAAAATAGTCATGGATCCAAAACAGTAATGAAAAGATAATAACATGAAAAAGAAAAGCAGGCATAAAGAGAAAGCAGTCTCAAATTAAAAAAAATAAAAAAGAAAGACAGATGGAGGAAATGAAATGAAAATCTACAATACGCTTTCCAAACGCAAGGAAGAATTTGTACCTATAGAAGAAGGAAAGGTGCGGATGTACGTATGCGGTCCCACCGTATACAACCTGATTCATATTGGAAACGCAAGGCCCATGATTGTGTTTGACACAGTGCGCCGTTACATGGAGCACAAGGGCTATGAGGTGAACTATGTGTCCAATTTTACAGACGTGGATGATAAAATCATCAAGGCGGCAATAGAAGAAGGTGTGGATGCTTCCGTGATTTCTAAACGCTATATTGAGGAATGCAAAAAAGACATGGAGGCATTAAATGTGAAGCCTGCCACCACCCATCCTCTGGCAACGGAGGAAATTCCGGGGATGCTTGACATGATTGACACGTTAATAGAAAAGGGGTATGCCTATGTGGCAGAGGACGGCACCGTATATTTCCGCACAAGAAGCTTTA
Source organism: uncultured Lachnospiraceae bacterium (assembly GCA_910585715.1). Taxonomy (GTDB): domain Bacteria; phylum Bacillota; class Clostridia; order Lachnospirales; family Lachnospiraceae; genus RGIG3040. The sequence continues at coordinate 34,124 of CAJUEX010000016.1, read as the reverse complement.
AGGAGTATGGAAAGCTGTCCCATAAAAATCTGGATGATTTACAGGGAGGAAACCGTTCCTTGCTGGTATCCGGCGCAGAACAGAAGGAGGATTCACTGGATTTTGTATTGTGGAAGCCCAAAAAGGAAGGAGAGCCTTATTGGGAGTCCCCATGGTGCAACGGACGTCCCGGCTGGCATATTGAATGCTCTGTTATGAGCAAGAAATATTTAGGCGATGAAATCGATATCCATGCCGGAGGCGAAGATTTGGTATTCCCCCACCATGAAAATGAAATTGCCCAGTCAGAGGCGGCTAACGGAAAGACCTTTGCAAGATACTGGATGCACAACGCCTTTTTGAATATTGATAATAAGAAAATGAGCAAATCCCTTGGAAACTTTTTTACAGTTCGTGATATTTCCGAAAAGTACGATTTGCAGGTGCTCCGGTTCTTTATGCTGTCCGCCCATTACAGAAGCCAGTTGAACTTTAGCGCTGATTTAATGGAAGCTGCCAAAAACGGCCTTGACAGAATACTGACCAGTGTGGAAAATCTGAAATATCTGCTGGCAAATGCTGCAGACGGTCAGTTGAGCGAAGAGGAAAAGACACACTTGGCGGAAGCAGAAGCCTTGGAAAAGAAATTTGACGAAGCCATGGATGATGATTTTAATACGGCGGATGCCATTTCCGCCATCTTTGAGATTGTAAAGCTTGCCAACACAAAGGCAGTGGCGGAAAGCTCAAAGGCGTTTATACAGGGCATGCTTGATAAAATCCGGCTGCTTTCCAATATATGCGGTCTGATTGTGGATAAAAAGGAAGAAATGCTGGATGGGGACATTGAAGCCCTGATAGAAGAAAGACAGGCGGCAAGAAAAGAAAAGAATTTCCAAAGGGCAGATGAAATCCGGGATTTGCTGCTTGAAAAAGGCATTGTGCTTGAGGATACAAGAGAAGGAGTAAAATGGAAGAGAGCTTAACGATTTTAGAGCAGATTAAAAAGAGCTTTGGCTGCAAAGAGGTGGATGTAAAGACCTATTCCCCTCTTGCCCTTGCTTTTTTAGGGGACTGCGTATATGATTTGATTATTCGTACCATAGTGGTGGAGCAGGGAAACCGTTCAGCAAGTAATTTGCACAAAAGGACAAGCAGCTATGTAAAGGCTTCCACCCAGGCATATATGATAGAGGCACTACAGGAGCTGCTGGAAGAGGAAGAAAAGGCGGTTTATAAAAGAGGAAGAAATGCTAAGTCTTATACTACCGCCAAAAATGCCTCCGTTGCCGATTACAGAAAGGCAACAGGCTTTGAAGCCCTGATTGGTTACTTGTATTTGCAAAACAGGATGGAGCGGATTCTGGAGCTGGTAAAGACAGCCCTGAAGCTATGGAAAGAAAGAGAAGAACAGCAGAATAGTCAGCAGCAGGATGGAAACAAAAGCCCGGAAACTAAGCAATAGAAACAAAAGGATAAAGAAATAACAGGAACAGAAAAATAGAAACAGATTAGGAGCGGTTATGGGATACAAGGAATTTACCATTGAGGGAAGAAATGCAGTAATCGAAGCATATCGGGCAGGAAAGCCCATAGATAAGATTTATATTCTGGACGGCTGTCAGGACGGCCCCATGATGACTATAAAAAGGGAAGCAAAGAAGCATGGAAGCCTTATTAAATTTGTGGATAAGGAACGGTTGGACCAGATGTCAGAAACAAAAAGGCATCAGGGGGTAATCGCCTATGCTGCTGCCTATGACTATGCTCAGGTAGAGGAACTTTTACAGGTGGCAAGGGAAAAAGGAGAACCGCCTTTTTTATTTTTGCTGGATAATATAGAGGACCCCCACAATCTTGGCGCCATTATCCGGACGGCAAACCTGGCAGGCGCCCATGGAGTGATTATTCCAAAGAACAGGGCAGTGGGGTTGACTGCTACTGTGGCTAGAACTTCTGCAGGAGCATTGAATTATACTAAGGTAGCCAAGGTTACCAATCTGGGCAAGACCATAGAGGAGCTGAAAAAAGAAGGAATGTGGTTTGTCTGCGGGGACATGGACGGTACAAGCATGTATGATCTGGACTTAAAAGGCTCTATTGGGCTTGTGATAGGAAGCGAAGGGACAGGCGTCAGCCGTCTGGTAAAGGAAAAGTGTGATTTTGTGGCGTCCATTCCCATGAAGGGAGATATTGATTCTTTAAATGCTTCTGTGGCAGCAGGGGTGCTTGCCTATGAAATCGTGCGTCAGAGGATCAGTTAGAAAGTTAAAATATATGATTTGGGGTCTTAAAAGAAATAATCTTATAGTTAGCACCTGCTAACCTATATGGAGGAATATGGAAAGAGATTTTGACAAAGCAACAGATGAAGAATTGATTTTACGGCTTCGGGAAGGCGAAGCTGCCATTACGGATTTTATTATGGAGAAATATAAGAATCTGGTACGGAACAAGGCGAAATCCATGTACATTCTCGGAGCGGACAATGAAGATCTGATTCAGGAAGGAATGATAGGCTTGTTTAAGGCAATCAGGGACTTTGACAGCGGCAGGGATGCCAGTTTTTATACCTTTGCGGATTTATGTATTTCCAGACAGATTTATACAGCTGTGAAGGCATCCGGAAGGCAGAAGCATATGCCGTTAAACACTTACATATCTTTATATAGTAATATAACGGAAGCGGAAGGGGATGGAAACGGAAACGAAATGTCTCTGGTAAATGCCCTGTCATACAAGGATGAGCAAAATCCGGAGGAGCTTTTAATAGACAGGGAAAATGTGGAAGATATTGAGCGGGCAATCGAGACGGAGCTAAGCCCCTTTGAAAAGCAGGTGCTGGATTTGTATGTGACCGGAATGAGTTATTCCCAGATAGCCAGAGTGCTGGGAAAAGATGATAAGTCTACGGATAATGCTCTCCAGAGGATGAAAGGAAAGCTGCGAAAGGTTTTGGGAAAAGATTGTTGATTTTATGGCAATTTTGGAAGAAATATGATATAATATGTAAAATTTGTGTGTAGGGGAAAAAACAAAGAAGGAGAATTTTATATGGACAATCATTTAGAAGTCAAGCTGAAAATTTATAAGGAGCTGAAGGTGGCTTTTCAGACAGTGGAAGAGCAGATTAAGGAAGTACAGTTTACCAAAGAAGAGCTGGAAGTAAAAAAAGAACTGTATGAAAAGTGTCTGGAGGAGCATCTTTTGGAGGAGGGTGCAGATATGGTGAAGGTTCACCTGCAGGAAAATCAGGCTGCTTCAGAAGACTGTGAAAAGAAACTGTCAGAACTGCTTACCAAAAGAGATGCATATCGCATTGAAATCGAAGCATACGAACAATTTATGCGGGACGTATAAATTAGTACATGTACATTTTTTAAGAATCTGCACATACTATTCCTGAACCATTGATATGGGGTGCTTTAAAAGGCGCAAAAGGAAAGGAGCAGGCTATGAGCGGAATATGCAATAAAAAAGAGATGGAAAGAATACAGGAAAAGAAATCCAATGAAACCTTTAACAGCATAACCAATAAAGTAAAGGTGGAAAACCAGAACCAGACCCACAATGTCAGAAAAGAAGGAATTGCACCTATTAATCAAAAACGTTAAAAAGGGAATTGACAAAGTAATTTCCCATGTGCTACAATAACTTTCGGTGAGCAGTTCACTAAGCTGGCGTGGCACAGTCGGTAGCGCGCAACATTGGTAGTGTTGAGGTCACGGGTTCGATTCCCGTCGCTAGCTTGTAAAAAGCCTTGATTTTTCAAGGCTTTTTTAACTTTTTAATATTTTTGCGTGTTTATAGAAGAACCTGAATAAGTGAATAGATTTTATACTTTGAACGTGATATACTATCTGCAATCACTTAAATGAACAGTCTTTGGGATTGGTAATGGATATGTGGTTACTCTCATTTAGGAAGTGCGGAAACAAATGGGAGATGATATATTATGACGGATAAGGAGTTATTATTTGCAATATCTGAAATGATGGACAAAAGGTTACAAAGAATATCAAGATAACCGTATAAAATATCACGAAAAACCAGTTGTAATCAAACAAACATAACAAAGGTGGTGATGATATGACAGACAGTGAAAAACTTGACCTTATTCTTTCAAAACTTGAAAAACTTGATAAGTTAGAAAATAATATCACTGACATTAAATTGACACTTGAAAGTGAAATCCGGGCAATATTCAGCGTGTAGCTGAAGGACATCTTGATTTATCAAGAAATCTGCATGAAGCACTAAAGATAGATAATGAAAAAGAAATGCTTGCTATTCGTGTAAATGTTCTTGAAACCGAATTGCGCAGGATTAAGTAAAAGCTTGAAATAGCATAAACATAATTGCATATATCAAACCATATAGGTGTAAAGTCCATTGAATTATTAAGGCTTTGCACCTTTTCAATTTGCACTTTTTCAGACGGCTGCAGCGAATCTAAATAAGAACCGAAAGCATAAAAACACAATTTTTTTGGCTTGGCAGAATGGTTTAAAGAATATAAACTTGACATATGGTTTATGGGATTTAGACCTGCAGGAAAGAAAAGGATGGAAAAGGAAAATGATTATATACATAATGACAGAAGTAGAAATGCAGCTTGCGGACATTATATGGGAGCATGAGCCTGTGGGAAGCGGTGAGCTGGTAAAGCTTGCGGGGGAAAAGCTGAACTGGAAAAAGTCAACCACCTATACGGTGCTTCGTAAAATTTGTAAAAATGGCATATTTCAAAACGAAAATGCTGTTGTGGTTTCTAAAATGAGCAGGGAAGAGTATGCAGGAAGAAAAGGGGAACGGTATCTGGCAGAAAATTATAACAGTTCCCTGCCCGGTTTCGTTGCAGCTTTTTTAAAGCAAAAGAAGTTAGCAAAAGAGGAAATTGAAGAACTGGCAAAAATGATTGAAGAATACAGGGAAAAATAGGGAGAAAAGAAAAGCTATGGAAGGATATTTCATTGTGTGGCTTTTAGGACTACTTGGCATTCTGCTGTTTAATCTGGCAAATGTACTTAGCATAAGCAGGCAAATAGCCAGAGATAAATGGGTATGCTGGGATTCTGAAAAGAGAGTTGCACAGGTGAAGGGACTGGCTTCCCCTTTTTTATGGGGAATCTTCCGCCCGGTTATTTTTGTGCCGGCAGGATTGAGACAGGAAGAGGAACTGGAGGCATTGGCGCAAAGGGCATTGCGGGAATTGTACGATTTGACAGGATACCAGATAGAATCCTGTGTATATGACTGTACGGATTTGGGAACATTTTACTTTGCCAAAACCAGGAAGGATTTAGAGGTTGGCAACAGCTTTTATGAAAGGGGCTTTGGAGAAGAAGAAGGATATGAACATTAGTTTTATTTAGGAGGAAGGAATGAAAAGAGTATATATAATGATTGGTATGTGTATTTTCCTAATGGGATTGACAGCCTGCACAGGTCCGGCAGCGGAAAATACCGTGACAGTAAAAGAAACGGAAAAGACAGTGGGCACTATGGAAGCAAAAGAACCCGGAGAGCCGGCAGACAGTAGTATGACAGAGCCGGAAGCGGAAGAACCTCAAAAAGGCGGGGAGGCGGACAGGGAAGCAATGAGGGAGGCATACAGTTGTGTATTAAAAGATCTTTACTATAACCATATGTTTCCCGGACAACAGAATTGTGGATATGATGATTTTAACGATATGTCTGAAAATCGTTTTGCAGTATACGATATTGACCGGGATGGTAAAGAGGAACTAATTATTGAGTATACTACTACTATAATGGCTGGAAAGGTGGAGAAAATATATGATTTTGACAATGCTTCCAATATGGTCAGGGAGGAATTTTCGGAGTTTCCTGCGCTGAAATTTTATGACAATGGAGTCGTCTGGGCAGAATGGTCCCATAATCAGGGGGTAGCAGGCGAGTTCTGGCCGTATACCCTGTATCAGTATGACAGTAAAGCCGATGCTTATATTGAGGTGGCAATGGTGGACGCATGGGACCGGTCATTAGCGGAACGATATAATGGAAATCTTTTTCCGGTAGAAGCAGATATTGATGGTGATGGAATTGTTTATTATATTATGGGACCGGGGGAATATGAACTTAACGAGCCGGTAGATTTGGAACGGTATAATCAGTGGAAAAGCTCGTATGTAGGCGAAGCAGAGCAGCTGGAAATTCCATTTCAGGAGTTGACAGAAGAAAATATTTCCAAGTATTCTGTTAATGGAAGTACTGATTAAAAAATTTTTTTGAAGAATCATATGAGTGTGGAGGAAAAGACATGAGAAAAAAACAATTTATTGGAATTGTATTGGCGGCAGGAATGTTGTTTGCGGCAGGCTGCGGCGGTAAAACAGAAATCGCAGAGCCGGGGCAGAGTGGGCAGGATGTGTCCGGGACAGAGGAGGAAAACGGAGAAGTAAAAGAAATTGAGGAAGCAGGGGAAAATCCTGCCGAAACGAGGGAAGATGAGGAACTTGGACAACTGGGCGATGAGAATGTATTTTCTAAAGGAAATACATTTATCTGGGAAGAAATTACCATATCCATACCGGATTTCTGGGAGGGAAAATATCAGATTGAACAGAATGAGAATGGATTTTCATTGATACAGACGGCTTCCAGTGAAAAACAGGAAGGGATGGGATTTCTTTTTGGGTTTTACCGGACAGACCGTGTAGTGCTTGAGGAACCTGCAGCTACTCTTTTGGCTTATACAGATACACAGACTTATTATATGTCACAGCCGACAGATGTGAGTTATTATTTTGAAGATAAGCAGATATCAGAAGAATATCAAAAAATGTATGAATATATTTGGGCAGTTACCGGAACGTTGGAAATTGATAAGGAAGGAGTGCGGTACAATCCGGATGAATTTATACTGCCTTTAAGCAGTACCGTTTTGTTAAAAGAAGAGGACAGCTTATTAAACTTCTCGGATAATGATTTGTCTATTGCCAGAAATGAAATATATGCAAGGCATGGAAGGCAGTTTGATTCTGACTATCTGCAAAAATATTTTGAGTCCTGCAGCTGGTATGAAGGAACCATACCTGCAAAGGAATTTGATGAGTCGGTGCTGAGCCGGATAGAAAAGGACAACCTGCAGATTATCAAAGAAGCGGAAAAGGCTTATGAAGCGGAGCATCCCTATCCAAAGGAATACAGCATTGGCAGCGGAGTAAAAGAAGATTTGGATGGAGACGGAACTGCAGAAGAAATCAAGTACAGCCTTGAGGAATCCGGAGAACAGGGAAAATACAGCGGTGCGCTTACAATTAACGGGCAGGAATATAAGCTGGAGGATTATGGCATCCGCCTGGCAGCTCCGGCAACGGATGTATTTTATGTGACCAATATTGTGGAGGAATGGTCTGAGGAAGAAGCAGAAGAACTGGAAATTGCTGTTTTGGATAATGGTTCCGGTGAAAATCCGGTTACTTATTTCTTATGCTATGATGGAGAACTTTCCTATATAGGAGACGTACAGGGATTTCCTTTTAAACAGAAATCCGGGTACAATGGTTTTGATAATGGGAATGTGATGGGGATAACACCTTTAAACCTGCCCCATGCCTGTTATGGCTATGGTAATTGGTGGTATGATGTGGAAAGCAGGAAGCTTGAAAAGCAGGAGCTTGGCTGGTACCGTCTTTTGCCGGAAGCTGCTCATGAGTTATATGAAGATTTAACGGTTTATACTGATATGGATGCAACCGGAATGAAAACTGTTATTCCGGCTCAGAAGAAGGTATTCTTTATGGAAGTATATACGGAAGATGGTAAAGACGGATGGGTTCTGTTAAAAGGAAAGGATGGAAGTAAAGGCTATATTCATATTGCAGATGGGAAAATTGTTGGAGATGAAGACAGGGGTGAGCCTTCAAAAGAACTGAAAGAAGTATTTTCAGGACTATAATATAAGGATTAGAAGAAAAATACAATACACAATAGGAGGAGGTTTCCTCATTCCTGTTCAAACTGCAATTATTAAAAATAGCCAATGTATTTGATGCAGCTGCAGAAGAAATTTTCTGGCATGAAGAGAAGGGAGAAAAAAACGAATAACGCGGGACAGACTAACAAACAGAAAGAGAACAAAACAGAAAATAAACTGACAAATTATTCATATGTACCCTTTAGAACAGGATGAAAAATCCGATATAAAATGTGAGGATAATTCCTCATTACTATTCATACTGCAATCCGCAAGCTGAAAACCATATAAAAAGGTTTTCTGCTTTGCGGATTGCTTGGTTTTAGGAATTCATAGCCAAAAGGCAATTGAATTAGAAAACAAATTAAAAATTAATGGTTTTCCTGAAAAGGAATTTATGATAAACTATATATCATATAAAAACATTCAGATAAGGGGAATGCAAGTGGAAATAAAAGGACAGGACGGCTGTTATCTTTATTTAACGGCTCAGGAAGAAAAGCCCATTGAGGAATATGGCAGCTGCTTAAAAATACTGAAAGAAAATTCTGCAGCGCAGGAAGAAAAAATCCTTTCTGTTGCAAATGGCATGAAAGTTTTGATTGTTGAGGATAATATTGCATGTCAGAAGTTAATTGCGGCATATTTAAAATCATTGGGCATTAAAAGCATTAGCATGAGAACCGGCGAAGAGGCTGTTAAGTATATGAAGTCAGATACATGCAGCCTTGTTCTGGTGGACCAGATACTGCCGGATATGGATGGAGCGGAAATTGCCAGAACAATCAGACACAATGAGGGAAATCAGTTCCCGCCTATTGTCATGATGGTTTCCTATGAAGTGCCGAATATGGAAAAGCTGTTGGAGGAAAGCGGTATTCTGGATTATATGATAAAGCCCATTGACATCAGGCAGTTAAAAAGAATTATACTGACTTATCAAAGTGAAGGAAAGGCATAGTGTATGAAGCAGAAAAGATTAGAAGCATTGTTTTACAGCCTGCTTACTGTTTGTGCCATAGCGGTACTGGCGGCAGGATACTTGTATGGGCAGAGCCCTGTATATGATGAATTTGTAACGGGAGTCACTACGTGGGACGGCTATCCCAAAAAGGCGGACATGCGGATTGTGCAATTATTTTTGCTGGGCATTCCTGCCTGCTTTTTTTTGTTTCAGGCGCTTTTAAAGCGGGAAGAACAATTTTCGGAGGAAAGAAAGCGGACACTGCTTTTTTTAAAAGCCGGATACGTAATTTTTTTATGCAGTATTTTTTCCGGAAAGGACTTGTGGAAGCAATGGGGAATATTGTTTTTGCTCTGTCTGGCAGCCTTCTTTATTCTGGGCAGGGAAGTGAAGCAAAAGCAATATATCGATATGCTGCTTACCGGGCTGTTTTCCTATTTAAGCATTACCGGGGCAGTAATGGGAAGCACCTTTTTCATTTCTTCTTTTGAAAAGAGACTTCTGCTTCAAAAAGCTGCATTTGTGCTGCAGGCAGCCTCTCTTGCGGTTCCGGTTTTTTATGGTGTTCTTATCCGAAGGAAGAAAGAAGAAGAAGCAAAAAAGCTTTTTGGATATTCCAAATTATTGATGCCGCTTTCCTTTCTGGGTTTCTTTACTTTTTATTATTCTACGGAAGAAGGGGCAGTGGTACAGCTTTTTTATTCGGGAAGCTGGAAAGCAGTCTGCCTTTTTTTGGGCATGGGGATGACCGGTTATGAAGCATACCGGCTGTTTCGGAAAAATTATGATATTTCCTGGGCTACAGTAATTTCTGCGGGGCTTTTGCGGATTTTTCATATTCCGGACGGCATATTGAATGTGGACTTCTTTCATATGGGGGAAATGACCCTGCCCATGCAGCAATGGGTTTCCTATGGAAAGGCTCCGTATTGGGATTTGATTCCTATTCACGGGATGTGTGATTATTTTTATCAAATATGGAACTACCTGTTTTTTGACGGTACGTATTTATCCTTTAATGGTGCGCTTGTAGCAGGAAATATTATATTTGTCATATGCTATGGCATTTTGTTTTACTATACGATAGAAAACAAAAAGGCAGCAGTTTTTCTCATGTATGGATTTATTCCTTTCTTTGTGAATCTGGCGGGAATGCGCTACCTGTTTGTTTTTGCCTTTTTCTTCCTCATGTTTTCTAAAAAGGTTCGAAAAAGCAGTCTGGATTATTTGTGGTGGTGGGTTCTTTTGTCCATTCTTGCCATCGGATGGAATGCATCTTTAGGGGGAGCGGCAGCCCTTGGCTTCCTGCCTTCCGTTTTATACAGACTTATCAGAGAACTGCCCGGAGAACTGCCTTTTTTCTGGAAGGAAAAGAGAAAGAAGCTGGTTATTTGTTATGGTGTGCTGTTTGTAACCGGTATCTGTTTCCTGCCGGTGTTTTTAAAGATAGTGGCATATCTTCGTGAAAATACCGGAACCACTCTCTATGTAAACGGCATGGAAATGCTTGAAGAGATAAGCAATGCTTCTTCTTATTTTATTCCGGGCATTTTGAACGGGCAGGGAACCTTTTTTCTAAAGGCATTTTGTGTATTGGGAGCCATTGCCCTCTGCCTGTATTATTCGGCTTATATGGAAGCGTTTACTTTGGTTTTAAGCTCTCTCGTGCTTGCTAATTATGCCTATGTGCGTTATGAAGAGGGGCTAAGGGCAAAAATACTCGGAGTGTTTTTTCTGCTATTGGTTTTATTTATGCTTGTGAGGGAAAAAGCAGAAGGAAGAGTTTATCTGTTTGTGCTTGCGTTTTTGGCAATGGCAGTAAATGATGACCTGCTTTTAAATAAAGAAAATGTCCTTCCCACAGAAGCAGTCCCGGCTGTCTTGGAAACAAACATTGGAGGGAAAACGGTAGAAGACCCGATTGTTTATATTTCAGGAGAGCAGACAGGGTTAAAAAGGATAGGAACAGGTTTTGTCAGAGGAAATACATTAAACAGCTTAAATAACATTGAGGCTGTATTGTCCCAGTCACTGGGCGGGGAAAATGCATATTTGGACTTGACTAACGGAATTGCCCAGATGGTTATTTTAGACAGAAAGACGGGAATGTCCTATACCTCAGGATATAATATCAGCAATGATTTGATAAATGAGCATGCAATTGCAGAGTTAAAGGAAAACCCGCCGGAGTTAATTTTAATTGCTCCTTATATTAAACTGGACGATATACCGCTAAGCCTGCGTGCCATGAAATTATATGAATATGTGATGGAAGAAGGATATGAACCCTATCAGTATGAAAATGTGATTTATATGATAAAAGGTGAGAATAAGGTGTCAGGAAGCCATGAGGGAAGGGAAGCTTTTGCCGAGCTTATGCATCGGGAATATCTGGGAAAGCTTCCGGCTGTCTGGGCGGCTTCTGAGGGTATGAAGAAGCTGCAAAGGGCAGAAATATCTTTTACAAAGGCTCGGACTGAAAAGGGATTGGAAATCACCTTAAATGAACCTGTAAAGGGAGAAGAGGTCTCCTATATAGGAATTTTCATGAAAAAGGATATGGAAGGAGAGAAGATGGCTCTGGAATTTGGAGGGCATCGTTTTTCCTTTGATGTTTCAGAAAGCAATTATCTCATACCGGTGGCTTCCAGCCCCTATTGGAAGTGGCAGGAAGAAATATCGGATATGTGGCTCATGGGAGATATGGAGTTAGAGGAAGAGGATGTGGATATCATATTTTATAAATGAGTTCTGTGTGAGAACTGTTGTCTGAACTGTTGCTGCAGTATATATATTCTGACAAAAAACCCCGGAAAGTATTTTCCGGGGTTTTTATTAAGCATGCTATAAATCTTATTGTGGAGGGGGCTGTTGTTGCTGTTGCTGTTGTTGCTGTTGCTGTATTTGTTGTTGCTGCTGTATTGCCTGCTGTTGTGCAGCCTGAGCGGCCTGTGCGGCCTGAGCAGCCTGCTGGGCTGCAATATTTGCTGCGTTGGCAGGGTCTGCAAAATATTCCGCTGTATGCTCGCAGTAAGTGATGGAAGAATTTCCGTTGTCGTCAGGAGGCATAGTCAGCACGCCGGGAACCTGATATGGACAGGTTGGTAATGCAGCTTTTCCGGTGGCGGCACATACCTGACCCTGATAGTGTACATTGCAGGTATCGGTAGGAATAGAGCCTTTTGCAAAGTATTCCGTGGTCCGGGTGCCGTCACAGACACCTGCAATGGGCAGCTTACCGGATTTGGAGCATACCGTGGCGGTTACGATGTCTTCCGGCTTTTCAAAGCTTGCATTGGGAAGTCCTTCATGTATTCTGGACATAACAGCCCTCCAAAGGGTCTTTGCAAGATTCTTTTCCTGGGAAGTGGATAAATATACATTATTATCAAAGCCTGCCCAGGTGGTAGCTGTGTAATAAGGGGTAAAGCCTGCAAACCAAACGTCTACATATTTAGAAGAAGTTCCTGTTTTGCCGGCAATGGCCATATTGCCGAAGTTTACGGAAGCGCCGGTTCCCTTTGTCACAACATCTGTCATGGCATCAGTCAACAGGTAAGCGGTAGTCTCTTTGATAACCTGATGGCTTTCCGGCTGGGTATGATCTACGATAACGTTTCCGTCATGGTCTATTATTTTGGTAAAGAGTGTAGGCTTTAAATAAGTACCGTTGTTAGCAATGGCTGCATAGGCAGCATTTAACTCCATGTTTGTTACTCCGTCAGTAAGACCGCCAAGAGCAGTGGACTGGTTGATGTCAGACAGGATGCCGTTTTCCGTTTCCTTGCTTTCAACTAAAGTGGTAAAACCGAAATTCTTTAAATAGTCAAAGCCAAGCTGGGGAGTAATCTGGGTCAGTGTTTTGACTGCTACGATATTCAAGGATTGTTCGATGCCGTAGCGGAGGGAACAAAGGCCTTTATAATTATTTCCGTACCAGTTGGATACAGGTCTTCCGTCAGCATAATTGTAAGGCGCATCATTTTGGACGCTTGCAAGAGTGAGTCCTGCACTGTCTAAAGCCGGTGCATAAACGGCAAGTATTTTAAATGTGGACCCGGGCTGGCGCATAGTGTTGCTGGCACGGTTTAAAGTACGGCTGGCTGTCTTTGCGCCCCGTCCGCCTATCATGGCAACTACATAACCGGTATGCTGATCCTGCACAGTAATGGAAACCTGAGGCTGAGGGGTTAAGGTAATATTTTCGCCCTGAACAGTGTCCCCGTTTCCCATAACAGAAGCCTTGTATTCTTCAATGGCTTCATAGGCTGCATCCTGTGATGAGAAAATAAGGTTAAAGTTGGGATTACTGTTTTTGAAATAGGTCCGGAGCATTTCCGTGCTGTGGTTTTCCAGCGTTTTGTCAGATTTTTGAATAGTGAGCTCATAATTTAAGTACCATTTCACATCGGAAGGATAGCTTTCTTCACTGCTGAACACCTCATCGCATATTTTCTGGATATCAGGGTCCTGTGTGGTGTAAATGGAAAGTCCGCCGCTGTATAAAAGGTTATAGGCCTGAGTTTCATTGTAGCCCTTTTCTTCTTTTAAGACTTCAATAACCTGTTCTGTCAGCTCGTCCACAAAGTAGGAATTTACCTTTTGGACGCTGGTCACTTCATTGACAGAAGCAATCCGGTCATATACGTTGTCAGCAAGGGCGGCAGCCTTTTCTTCACTGGTGATATAGCCCTGTTCTTCCATGTCGTCCAATACTTTTTCACGGCGTTCCCTGTTGTATTCCGGATGGGAAATAGGATTGAATTTGGAAGGGTTCTGGGTAATTGCCGCAATGACAGCGCATTCAGACAGATTGAGCTGGGAAACCGGCTTGTTAAAATAACGCTGGGAAGCAGCCTGTACGCCTAAAGTACCCTGCCCCAGATTAATGGTGTTCATATAAAGCTCCAGAATAGTTTCTTTTGCTTCACGCTCGCCGTATTTTTCCCTGTATTGCTTTTCCAGCTCCAAAGCAAGATATTGTTCCTGAATTTTACGTTTGATGCTCTGCATCATGGCTTCATCAACCCAGTTTTCAAATACATTGTTTTTTAAAAGCTGCTGGGTGATGGTGCTGGCGCCTTCTGACAGGTTTCTTTCTTTTATGGCCTTGTAGCCTGCTCTTGCGATTCCCTTAATATCAATTCCGTTATGTTCATAAAATCTCTGGTCTTCAATTGCCACAAAAGCATCTGCCAGATCCTGGGGAATTAAATCCCTGGATACATAGCTTCGGTTGGAATTTTCGGAAATCAGCTTGGTAATCTGGTTGCCGTTACAGTCGTAAACGATAGTGGCATATCCGGAAGGGACAACGCTTAAGCTGGAAATATCAGGTGCAGAAGCAAGAATGCCCTTGAACATCCCGATGCCCATACATCCGCCGACAACTACAGCGGCAAGAATACATGCCAGAAATGCTTTTAAAAATGTTAAAAAAAACATTTTCCAAAATTTTGTTGATTTAGAATTAAGCTTCCGCTGTTTTTTGCGGATGCCCTTTTTACCATAATTCATAAAAAGCCTCCATTACATACTTGAGGTTATTATACCAAAAAATCCCTTTAAATGAAAGTAATTTATTCCATATTCATAATTCTTAACAATCTTATACACTTTTATTCAGAAATATGATAAAATAAAACGTATGTCTTTTAAAGGTGGTGAAGGTATGCCGGCAGGGTATAAAACAGTGTTTTCCCAGGGCACAGGTCAGATTGTTGAAAAGAAATCCAGATTCATTGCAACCATAAGACCTGTCCGGACAAAGGAAGAGGCAGAAGCGTTTTTAATTGAAATGAAAAAGAAATATTGGGATGCCACCCATAACTGTTTTGCCTGTGTCATAGGTGAAAAGGGGGAATATGTCCGTTCCAGCGATGATGGGGAGCCGGGGGGCACCGCAGGCAGGCCCATGCTGGATGTACTGCTGAAAGAGGAAATTCGTAACGTGGCAGTAGTAGTAACCAGATATTTCGGGGGCACCCTTTTAGGAAGCGGAGGGCTGGTAAGGGCTTATCAGCAGGCGGTAAAGGAAGGGTTAAAGGAAAGCCTTATCGTGGAAAAAAAAGCAGGAATAAAGCTTCAGGCAGTATGCGGCTATAATGAATTGGGCAGGCTTCAGTATGTGCTTGGACAAAAGGGATTTCCGGTGCTTGAAAATATATTTGAAGAAAAAGTGACCATGTTTGTGCTTGTGCCGGAAAGCGAGGCGGAAGGCTGCAAAAAAGCATTGACGGAAGCGGCAAGCGGCAGGGTTGAATTTATGGAAGAGACGTCAGTTTATTATGGTGAGGTTATGGGAAAGGTAAAGGTGTTTCCTTAAAGGCTGAACGGCAGGCGAAAGGTGATGTGCATATGCCACATCTGCAAGAAAGGTAACAGTTCAGACACCTGCAGGGAAGGCTGCGGGCTGTTTTGTAATTGTCTGTGAATTGTTACGAAGAAAGAGGTGAGTTTTCAGTGGAAGAATTAATTAATATGGAAGAAATCAAAGAGCTGATGGCTGCAAAACAGTATACCAGGCTCAGGCAGAAGCTGGCAGAGTTGAATTATGCGGACGTTGCCACGGTTTTTGAAGAGCTGCAGGAAGAAGAAAAATTAAAGGTATTCCGTATTCTTCCAAAGACCATGGCGGCAGATGTATTTTCCTATCTTCCCATAGAAGACCAGCAGTTTATCATTACTTCATTGTCCGACAGGGAAGCCACGGGGATCATTGATAACCTGATGGCGGATGACGCTACGGACCTGCTTGAGGAAATGCCTGCCAATATTGTGAAAAAGCTTCTGGCAAATGCCAGCCGGGAAACAAGACGGGACATCAACCATCTTCTGCGCTATCCGGAGGATTCCGCCGGAAGCATTATGACAGTGGAATTTGTGGATTTAAAAGAGAATCTTACGGTAGGGCAGGCTATCAACCGGATACGCAAGGTCGGAGTGGATTCGGAAACCATCAATATCTGCTATGTGCTGGATAAAGAAAGAACTCTTGTGGGAACGGTAGCCTTAAGATATTTGCTGTTAAGCCCTGCGGATGCCGTTATAGGAGATATCATGCATGAAAATGTTATTTCCTTAAATACTATGATGGACCAGGAAGAGGTTGCAAGGCAGTTCCAGAAATATGACTTTACCGCCATGCCGGTGGTGGACAATGAAAACCGTCTGGTGGGCATTATTACCGTAGATGACGTTGTGGATATTCTGCAGGAAGAGGCTACGGAGGATATTGAAAAGATGGCGGCTATCGTGCCCAGCGATAAGCCCTATATGAAGACAGGGGCGGTTGAAATCTGGAAAAAAAGAATGCCGTGGCTTCTTGTATTGATGATTTCCGCCACGTTTACCGGAAGGATTATTTCCGCATATGAGGATGCCCTCAGCGCCTGCCTTGTGTTGTCGACTTTTTTTCCGATGCTTATGGATACGGGAGGAAATGCAGGGGGACAGGCAAGTGTAACGATTATTCGCGGCTTGTCTTTGAATGAAATCGAGTTTAGTGATATGCCTAAAATTATCTGGAAGGAAATCAGGGTGGCATTGCTTTGCGGCATTACGCTGGCGATTGCTAATTTTGCAAAGCTTATGCTGTTGGATAAGGTATCGCTTTTAGTTTCTGCGGTTATCTGTATTACGCTGGTAGTGGCAGTGCTGATTGCGAAGGTGGTGGGATGTACGTTTCCCATGCTGGCAAAGAAGGCGGGGTTTGACCCGGCGGTTATGGCCAGTCCGTTTATTACTACGATAGTTGATGCGCTTGTTTTGGTGATTTATTTTAAGTTTGCGGTTTGGATTTTGCACATTTAAGGGGGGCTTGGAGAAGGGGGACGCGTCAGAGGGAGGCGGTATGGCTCTATGGCGGTGCGGTGGTTTGGATGGGGATTTTCCTAAACAGGCTGGGAAGGGTGTCGGCGCCGGGCGGGTCGGCATGCAGCGCCGTCCGTGGCGCGGCATGCCTAAAATTGCCGTCCATGGCAATTTTACCCTGGGTTGTGGGCAGCCTGTTAAGGAAAAGCCCCATCCAAACCAATGCACCGCCATAGAGCCATACCGCCTCCCTCTGACGCTGGTTTTTCTCGGGCGGTATGCTTGGAAAGGTGGCTGCTATATCAATTTCTTTTTCCGGTAAGGTGTTTTGGGGGATTTTTGGAAGTATTGAAAGGTTTTATGTATGTTTTTCAAGGTTAGGTTATTTATTTTTTTAGAATGGTGTATTTGTTGGAAATGGTTTATTAATTAGCGGCGATGGGGATTTGTTTTCAATTAAGTATATGATTGAATATATAATTTCATATACACTTGAGTATATAGGAATTGGGCTTGGTAATAGAGGTGGACATGAAAGAGTATAAGGAAAAAACATGGCAGCATGAGATAACTGGTTTTGATGGAAATACTATTCTTTTTGGTGTAAATATATTTGACTATGAATGGATAAGAACAGAAGAAAAGATTGATGTTGCAGACCCCTTGTATGGTCAGAAGTATACATTTCCGGTTTATAAAGTGTTTATCAAAGAAAAAGAACACAAATTTGCTGCCGGTGAATTCAGCAATTCTGTTTTCGGCTTTTACATTCAAAAATAATAAGCAAAGCCTTCTTCAAACTTTTTCACAGCTTAGAGCTCTCCAGTACACAGTAGGAGGAGGCGGATAATAGAAAAGTCTTGCAGGCCTTGATGAAGTCGCCGGTCCTTATGCGCCGTATTTTGGCGCATTAGTACCGCTGCGTCTTCATAGAGCGAAAGCGTGCCGGCAAGACTTTTCTATTATCCGCCTCCTCCTGCGTCCTGAAATCCAAAAAAGTCCTGAAATCTACAAACGTCCTGAAATCCAAAAAATCAAAAAGCTTATTTCTTCATCCCCGCTCTTTTCCTCAAAGTAGGGTCTAAAATCTTCTTCCGAATACGCAAATGCTCCGGCGTCACCTCTAAAAGCTCGTCTGTATCAATGAATTCAAGAGCCTGCTCTAAGCTTAAGATTCTGGGAGGAGATAAGCGCAGAGCCTCGTCTGCGCTGGAGGAACGGGTATTGGTAAGCTGTTTCTTCTTGCATACGTTGATTTCAATATCCTCTGCCTTTCCGGTCTGGCCTACTACCATTCCGGCATATACCTTTTCACCGGCGCCGATAAATAGTGTTCCACGGTCCTGGGCATTGTATAAGCCGTAGGTAATTGCCTCGCCTGCTTCAAAGGCGATTAAGGAACCCTGTTTTCTGTATTGAAGGTCGCCCTTATAGGGACCGTAGCCGTCAAAGATTGTATTGATGATTCCGTTGCCTTTTGTATCTGTCATAAATTCTCCGCGGTAACCGATCAGCCCCCGGGAAGGAATGGAAAATTCCAGACGGGTATAGCCGCCGCTTGCAGCGGACATGTTGCGGAGTTCCCCCTTTCTTCCGGAAAGCTTTTCGATGACGCTTCCGGAAAATTCTTCGGGAACGTCAACATAGGCTAACTCCATGGGCTCTGTTTTTTTGCCGTTTTCATCTTCCTTATATAATACCTCTGCTTTGGAAACTGCAAACTCATAGCCTTCCCGGCGCATATTTTCTATAAGGACGGATAAATGCAGCTCGCCTCTGCCGGATACCTTAAAGGCTTCTGTAGTTTCCGTTTCCTCCACGCGAAGGGAAACGTCCGTATTTAATTCCTTGAATAATCTATCCCTTAGATGGCGGCTTGTTACATATTTTCCTTCCTGACCTGCAAGAGGGGAGTCATTGACACAAAAGGTCATGGCAATGGTGGGCTCGGAAATTTTCTGGAAGGGAATCGGCTCCGGACTTTCCGGTGAGCAGAGGGTATCGCCGATGTGGATGTCTGCAATTCCTGAAATAGCTACGATGGAGCCGATTCCGGCTTCCGTTACTTCTGTTTTATTCAGCCCGTCATACTCATAAAGCTTGGAAACCTTTACCTTTTTATGCTTTTCCGGGTCGTGGGCATTGACCATGAGCACCTCCTGATTTACCCGGATGGTACCGTTATCCACTTTGCCAACACCGATACGTCCTACATATTCATTATAATCAATAGTACTGATAAGCACCTGGGTGCCTGCCTCGTCATCCCCCTCTGGAGCAGGAATATAGTCTAAAATAGTTTCAAACAGAGGCATCATGTCAGAGCCTTCCTTATCCATGTCCAAAGAAGCAAAACCGCCTTTGGCGGAAGCAAATACAAAGGGGCAGTCAAGCTGGCTTTCATCTGCATCCAGATCAATGAGAAGCTCTAATACTTCATCCACTACCTGGGCAGGTCTTGCTTCCGGCCTGTCTATTTTGTTCACGCAGACAATTACCGGGAGTTTTAATTCCAAAGCTTTTCTTAATACGAACTTGGTCTGGGGCATTGCGCCTTCAAAGGCATCCACTACAAGGATTACGCCGTTTACCATTTTTAACACACGTTCCACCTCGCCGCCAAAATCCGCATGGCCGGGAGTATCAATAATATTTATTTTTGTATTTTTATAAGTAACAGCTGTGTTTTTGGAAAGAATGGTTATCCCTCTTTCCCGCTCAATATCATTGGAATCCATAACCCTTTCAGCTACTTCCTGATTTTCACGGAAGACTCCGCTTTGCTTTAACAGCTCATCTACCAAAGTGGTCTTGCCATGGTCTACATGGGCGATTATGGCAACATTTCTTACATCATCTCTTGTTCTTAACATAATATTCTCCTCATTTATCATCCGGTTTCATGGATACTAACAATCAAACTCCTATAGTTTACCACAAATTTTTGAAAATACAACCTGCATTTTTGGATATGCAGACTCCCATACTACATGGTAAATACAATTACGCAACAATGAAAGTTAAAAAAACTAATTAATTTTAATAAAAAAATATAAAAAAAGTATAAACAAAATATTAAATCATACGATTTGCGAAATTTGTCGATAAGAAAGTGTAATTTATTTTATATTTTTATTATATAATTGTGATGTATGACAGGAAAAAATTCTTGACAAAGAAGGGAGAAACAAAAAATGACAGATAAGGTTATTGAAAACAATCAGGTGACTATAATGGGAGAGATTGCAAGTCAGTTCACTTTCAGTCACGAAATTTTCGGAGAGGGATTTTATATGGTAGATGTGCTGGTGCCAAGGCTGAGCCAGTCTGCAGATTTGATTCCGCTCATGATTTCCGAAAGGCTGCTAAATGTAAAAGAAGATTACAGAGGACAGAATGTATTGGTGGGAGGGCAGTTCCGCTCTTACAACCGCCATGAGGAAAGAAAGAATAAGCTTGTTCTTTCCGTGTTCGTAAGAGAAATCGAGTTTGTGGATGAAATTGATGAAAATGAAAAAACAAACCAGATTTTTCTGGATGGTTATATTTGTAAGGAAGCAATTTACAGGAAAACCCCTCTGGGAAGAGAAATTGCAGATTTGCTTTTAGCTGTGAACCGCCCTTATGGAAAAAGCGATTATATTCCCTGCATCAGCTGGGGAAGAAATGCAAGGTATGCCAGCAGCTTTGAAGTAGGCGCAAGGTGCAGAATCTGGGGAAGGATACAGAGCAGGGAATATATGAAGAAAATTTCGGAAGACCAGGTGGAAAAGCGTGTGGCATATGAAGTCTCTGTCAGCAAGCTGGAATTGTCCGAAGAGGAGGGCGCTCAAGCTGATTGATTAAGAAAATATCGCAAAATTTGCCAAAAACATATTTTTGTGATATGATACGTCTCATATTTCTATTATGAATAATTATGAGGTGATATATGAACCAGGGCATGATACATATTTACAGCGGAGACGGTCATGGAAAAACCCCGGCAGCCTGGGGAGAGGCGCTGCAGGCTGCAAGTGAAGGAAAAGAAGTAGTGATTATCCAGTTTCTGAAATGCCGGGGACTGGAGGATTCGGCATTTTTAAAACGGTTAGAGCCTGAAATCAAATTTTTCCGGTTTGAAAAGTCCCAGGCGGATTTTAAGAGCCTTTCAAAAGAGGGGAAGGCGGAAGAAATCATGAACATGAAAAACGGGCTGAACTTCGGAAAAAAGGTTTTGGCAACAGGAGGCTGTGATTTGCTGATACTGGACGAAGTGCTTGGACTTATTGATGTTGGCATCATAACGGTAGAAGACTTAAAAGCATTGATAGAAGCAAAGCAGGAGGAGACTACCTTAATTATGACAGGCATACAGTTAAGCGATGAAGTATGCGCACTGGCAGACGAGGTGTCCAAAATTGAGCGGATCAGCATGAAATAGGTTGACAGTCAGAGGGATTGGTGCTATGCTTTTGATAATTTCAAAAGTTGGCACCAATTTTTGAAAACAGAATAAGATAAACTATAGATAGAGGTCGCATTTTTTATCAGTACCTTTTCGGATGTGTCAGGCACAGGAGAAGAAAAGCGAAAGGAAAAAGTGCCGAAAGGATATGTGTCCTGAAACAGATACCCTTGGGCATGCAGTGAAGAACTGTATGACTGTCATCAGCAAAGATGGGGAGCTATCGGATATATATGGAAAGTATACCGGCTCTGTAGGCCGGTTTTTTATTCCCGCCAGCAATGAGCCAAGTGCTTGCGCGCAGGCATTTGGCAACTGCCGCAGGGAATCTGACTTCCAGATTAAGTCCAGTAAAGTTCCAGAAGGAGGAAGCTATGTCGATTTTTACAGGTGCAGGCGTTGCCATCGTGACGCCGTTTAAACCAAACGGAGAGGTGAATTATGAAGCCTTTGCAGACCAGATTGAATTGCAGATAAAAGGAGGGACCGATGCCATTATCGTATGCGGCACTACCGGAGAAGCATCCACGCTGACCCACGAGGAGCATTTGGATGTGATCGAATATTGTGTGAAGCAGGTAAACGGCAGGATACCGGTGATTGCCGGAACCGGCTCCAACTGTACGGAAACAGCCGTTTACTTATCAAAAGAAGCGGAAAAAAGAGGAGCAGATGGTTTGCTTTTAGTAACTCCTTATTATAATAAATGTACCCAGAAAGGGTTAAAGGAGCATTATACTATTATTGCAGAGGCTGTAAAGATTCCTATCATTTTATATAATATTCCGGGAAGAACGGGCGGAGTACTCATTCAGCCGGAAACGGTGGTAGAGCTTTGCAGGAATGTGCCCAATATTGTAGGCGTAAAGGATGCTACAGGTAATCTTGTGGGGGTGGCAAGGCTTATGGCTCTGGCAGAGGGAAGCGTGGATTTATATTCCGGCAATGATGAACTGATTGTACCGATTTTGTCATTGGGAGGAAAAGGAGTCATTTCCGTTTTGTCCAATATAGCTCCGGCACAGACCCATGATATATGTGAGAAGTTTTTTGCAGGGGATGTGGAAGGAAGCCGTAAGATACAGTTGGATGCCATGCCGGTTATTGACGGATTATTCTGCGAGGTAAATCCCATTCCGGTAAAGAAGGCAATGAACTTAATGGGATTAAATGCAGGTCCTATGAGACGTCCTCTTACAGAAATGGAAGAACCAAATGCCAAAAAGCTGGAAGCAGCCATGAAGGACTTTGGAATTTTATAAAAAACCTGAAGTGTGCCTTGTTGTTTTTTCGAAAATGGCAGGGCACATTCTGCTATCAGGCGGCAGATATTACATAGTATCAAAATTGGATTGATAGAAAGAAACAGAACGGGCAATGATAAAAAGAAAGGAAAATTCCCGATTAGAAGCAGGGAAAAGATAAGAAAAGACAAGGAGCGGCAGATAAGATGACGAAAGTGATAATGCACGGCTGCAATGGAAGAATGGGACAGGTTATTTCCGGTCTGATTGCAGCAGATGAAGAAATAGAAGTAGTTGCGGGAGTGGATGTTTCCAATCATATAAACAATCCATACCCGGTCTTTAATAATATTGCAGAATGTGATATAAAAGCAGATGCAGTGATTGACTTTGCATCGGCAAAGGCAGTGGACGGCCTGCTGGAATATTGCATAAAGGAAAAGCTTCCCTGTGTCCTTTGCACTACCGGACTTTCCGAAGAGCAGTTAAGAAAGGTGGAAGAAGCCTCCAAAAAGGTGGCAGTCTTAAAATCCGCCAATATGTCGTTAGGCATAAATCTGTTATTGAAAATGCTGAAGGAAGCGGCCCATGTGCTTTCAGGAGCAGGCTATGACATTGAAATCGTGGAAAAACACCATAATCAGAAGCTGGACGCCCCAAGCGGCACGGCGCTTGCTCTGGCAGACTCCATCAATGAAGAGCTGAATGGAGAATATGAATATGTATACGACAGAAGTCAGGTAAGGCAGAAGAGAGGGAAAAAGGAAATCGGGATATCGGCAGTGCGGGGAGGCACCATCGTAGGGGACCATGACGTTCTGTTTGCAGGAACGGATGAAGTAATCACCTTTTCCCATACTGCTTATTCCAGAAGTGTATTTGGCAAAGGAGCAATACAGGCTGCCAAATTTTTAAAAGGAAAAGAAGCGGGCATGTATGACATGAGCCATGTCATTGAAGCCGGCTCATAAACAGGCAAGGAAGGCATAAGCAAATAAAAATGGAAAATATAGAACTGATGTATTTAAAAAGTCTGGCAAAGCATTATCCTACCATAGCGGCTGCCAGCACGGAAATTATCAACCTGCAGTCAATTCTGAACCTGCCAAAGGGCACGGAGCATTTCCTTACGGATATCCACGGGGAGTTTGAGCAGTTCAACCATGTGCTGAAAAACGGCTCCGGCTCTGTAAGGAGGAAAATTGACGAAGAATTTGGAAATACCTTAAGCAACAGGGATAAAAAAAGTCTTGCCACCCTCATATATTATCCGGAGGAAAAGCTGGAAATCGTCATGCGGGAAGAGGAAAACATTGAAGACTGGTACAAGATTACCCTGCACCGCCTTGTTCAGATTACGAAACGGGTATCTTCCAAATACACCCGTTCCAAGGTAAGGAAAGCGCTGCCTAAGGATTTTGCATATATCATTGAAGAATTGATTACGGAAAAAGCAGAGCTTCAGGACAAGGAAGCATATTATAACGAGATTGTCCATACTATAATACGAATCGGAAGAGCACCGGAATTTATCGTTGCCCTGAGCAATCTGATACAAAGGCTGGTTATCGACCATCTGCATATAGTGGGGGATATTTATGACAGAGGTCCCGGACCTCATGTGATTATGGATACTTTGCGTCATTATCATTCTGTGGACGTGCAGTGGGGCAATCATGACATCGTATGGATGGGAGCGGCAAGCGGCCAGCTTGCCTGTATTGCCAATGTAATCCGTATGTCGGCAAGATACGGGAATCTGGACACTCTGGAGGAAGGATACGGAATCAATCTGATTCCCCTTGTAACCTTTGCCATGGAAAGATATCAAAATGTAAACTGTGATGCCTTTTCCATTAAATACAATACGGATTACAACACGAAGGATTTAAGTCTGGATATGAAAATGCATAAGGCAATCGCCATCATACAGTTTAAGCTGGAAGGCCAGATAATTAAAAGAAATCCGGGCTTTGGCATGGAAGACAGGCTGTTGCTTGATAAGATAGACTATAAGAAAAAGACGGTGCTTGTATATGGTAAAGAGTATCCCATGAAGGATTTGGATTTTCCTACGGTAGACCCTGCAAATCCTTATAAGCTGACCCATGAAGAGGAGGAGGTCATGGAGCGGTTAAGGCAGGCTTTTGTCCGGTGTGACAAGCTGCAAAAGGATGTGCGGTTTCTTTTTTCCAAGGGCGGTTTATATAAAATCTATAACTCCAACCTGCTTTACCATGGCTGTGTGCCCATGGATGAAGAGGGGAATTTCCAGAAGGTGACTATTTTTGGAAAGGAATACGTGGGCAGAGCCTTATATGATGTGTTGGACAATTATGCAAGAAAGGGCTACTATGCTACCAGAAGTTCCGGCGACAAGCTAAAGGGAGAGGATATTCTCTGGTATATCTGGACAGGTCCTAATTCACCTGTTTTCGGGAAAGATAAAATGGCTACCTTTGAGCGGTATTTTATTGAAGATAAGGAAACTCATGTGGAAAAAAAGAACAGCTATTACCAGTTTCTGGATGATGAAGAGGTATTGTGCAGGATTTTGCGGGAATTCGGACTGGATGAAAAAAAATCCCACATCGTCAATGGTCATGTTCCGGTGGAACGAAAGAAAGGAGAGTCACCTATACGGTGTGATGGAAAGCTCCTTATTATAGACGGAGGATTTTCCAAGGCATATCAGGGGAAGACAGGCATTGCAGGCTATACATTGGTTGCAAATTCTTATGGAATGCGTCTGGTGTCCCATGAGCCTTTTGAATCCACAGATGCTGCAATCCGCAATGAATCGGATATTTTTTCGGATTCTATTATTGTGGAAACTTCTTTTCGAAGACAAAGCGTAGCGGATACGGATATCGGTGCAGAGCTGCGGGAGAGCATTTCACAATTGGAAGAACTGTTACAGGCATACAGGGATGGAGTCATTGTGGAAAAAGATGTTTAAAAAATAAAAAGAGGGCGGCCTGTACAAAGCTGCCCTCTTATGCTGAATATCATATATATTTTCATTACTGTACGATGTCCTTGGTAACATCGCTGATGCCGTCAGCTACGTCATCCACTGCATTTCCTACAGCATTTCCGGCATCGTCTACAGCATTTGCTGCACCATCTACTACGCTTCCGTTATTGTCTGTTGCGTTTGCGTTATTATCAGTTGTGGAAGTGTTGTTGTCCGCAGTGTTATTGGTATTGTTATTATTTGTTGTATCCGCTCCGTTGGCAGCGCTGTTGCCGTTAGTATCGGTTGTAGCAGTTCCCTGATTGGAAGTATTGTTATTTGTCATGTTGTCATTTGTCTGGTTGTTGCCGGTTCCGTTATTTGCAGTGTCATTATTTGTTTTGTTTGTATCATTAGTAGTATTATTTCCGGTATCATTTTTCTTGTCATTACCGCAGGCTGTGAAAGCAAGCATGGAAACCATGCAGACACATAAAAGTATAAGTTTGCTTTTTTTCATAATAAATTCTCCTTTTTTATTTCTGTTTTTATAACGATATAGGCTGTAAAAGCTTGCAACCTATATATATTATGGCTTTTTTCTGAAAATTATATACGAATCATTTTTGAATTTTTTTAACTTTAAAATAATAGCATCAGGAGGTTTTTATGGAATTTCGGCCATGTATAGACATACATAATGGAAAGGTAAAACAAATTGTCGGCGGCTCTCTTTTGGATGAATCGGACTTTGCAAAAGAAAATTTTGTATCCGGTTTCGACAGCGCCTTTTATGCAAAACTTTATGAAAAAAAAGGAATCCGGGGAGGCCATGTGATTTTATTAAACGGAAAAGACAGCCCTTATTATGAAAGCACCAGGGAACAGGCAGTAAGGGCATTGAGCAGCTATCCCATGGGACTTCAGGCAGGAGGAGGCATTACGCCGGAAAATGCCATGGAGTTTATTCATGCGGGCGCTTCCCATGTAATAGTCACATCTTATGTGTTTCGGGACGGTAAGGTGGATATAGGGCATCTGAAAAAAATAAGGGATGTTGTTTCAAAGGAACGCCTTGTGATTGATTTAAGCTGTCGGAAAAAGGACGGAAAGTATTTTATTGTAACGGACAGATGGCAGAAGTTCACTCAAATGATTTTATCGGAAAAAACGCTGGATTTCTTTTCGGAATACTGTGATGAATTTCTGGTACATGCTGTGGACGTGGAGGGAAAAGCAGAGGGGATTGAAGAAGAAGTGGCAGGCATGTTGGGGGACTGGGGGAAGAAGACCGTTACTTATGCAGGAGGTATTCATAGCTTTCAGGATTTGGAGCTGCTTGACAAGCTTGGAAAGGGTAAGGTCAATGCTACTATTGGAAGCGCATTGGATTTATTCGGCGGGAATATGAAGCTGGAAGAGGTGCTTTCCTTTATGGAGGGCAGTAGGAGAGTTTTATAATCGTTATGTAGCAGTTCAGCCCTCAGCTCTCCCACACAGGAGCCGGAACCGGATGCAGGCGGAAAATGATTTCTAAAGGAGCCCTTATAAAAACGCCAGTGCTTAGCGAGGTTCTTTCGAGCTTAGCACTGTTGCGTTTTTATCAGAGCGAGAGCGTGGCGATGTAGAAACATTTTCTGTCTGCATCCGGTTCCGGCTCCTGTGTGGGAAAGCTGAGGGCTGAACTATTACATCGTTATAAAGAAAAAACCGGTCGAAATGACCGGTCTTCTTTTAATCCGTTAAAACAATATTGCTTATTCAAAACTAAATTCAAAATCTACTTTAAAATTTATATTTCAAAAAGGCACATCGAAAAACTGATTAATGCTTGTAAGGAACTGGGAAACGTTTCTTATAACTTTGTAACGTTTACTGCCTGAGGTCCTTTTTCACCGTTTACTACTTCATACTCAACAGCAGCGCCTTCTTCTAAAGATTTGAAACCTTCCATGTTAAGTCCTGAATAGTGAACGAATACGTCATTACCCTGCTCGTCAGAGATAAATCCGTAACCTTTTTGGTTGTTAAACCATTTTACTGTACCTTTATTCATTTTAGTACCTCCAAAAAATAATATCTTGTTGACGTGCAACAAAGTTAGGATAGCATAGAAACAATGAAAAGTAAAGAAAAATTTTTTAAAAAGTGGATTTGGAGTAACAGTTCAGCCTGCCAGTTTCTACGTCCTCAAATCCAAAACCCGCAGGCTGAACTGTTACGATTCGGAAGCGGGGAAAACTTGACAAATGAGGCTGGTTATTGGTTAATATATAGAGTGGGTCTTATGTATTTATGATGAGGCTGCAACAGGTATTGGAATATGTGTTAAAGGATTTGAGGTATTATTTATGTATGGAGAAGAAAGAAGAAAACAGATATTAAATAGACTGAAAGCCGGGAAAGAGCCTATATCCGGTACGGAACTGGCAAGGGAACTTGAAGTGAGCCGGCAGGTAATCGTTCAGGATATTGCGCTACTCAGGGCTTTTCATAAAAATATACTGGCAACAAACAAAGGCTATGTCTATTTTTGTGAACAGGAAGAAGAGAGCAAATGTAAGAGAACCATAAAGGTAAAACACAGGGATTCCGATATTCTGGAGGAGTTTTATACAATCGTGGACTTTGGCGGAAAGGTATTGGATGTGGTAGTGGAGCATGAAATATACGGGCAGATTACGGTTGATTTAATTATCGGCAGCAGGCAGGATGCAGATAATTTTGTAAATAAATGTAAAAACAGTACTAGCAAAACTTTGAATGTACTGACGGACGGGATTCACTATCATACAGTAGAGGCTGCCAGTGAGGATATACTCAATCAGATAGAAAGAAAGCTTTTAGAGAAAGGATACTTGATAAAAGAATAGAAATATGTTATTCTTGCATTTGACTGACAAGACAACTGACAAGACAGTGGAATGAATATTTGAAGGTGAAAGATCAAACAGCTGGAAGAACACACGAAGCCATATGCCTGATGTCAGATGAAATTGTAATTTAACTGGTCGGAAAAGAGGAGAACATATGAAAACAGTAAAAAAGGTTTTAAACGAGATTTTTATTGAAGGGCTAAGCGGAATGGCAACCGGACTTTTTGCCACTTTGATTATTGGAACGATTATTCAGCAGCTGGGCAATTTGATTCCCGGCATTATAGGAGAGTATCTTTTTGTGATGGGAAAGGTTGCTGCCAGCGTAACAGGAGTGGGAATTGGCGTAGGAACTGCAATGCGGTTAAAGTCCAGCCCTCTTGTGATTGCTTCGGCAGCAACATGCGGCATGATGGGCGCATTTGCCAGCAAGCTTTTGGCAGGTACGGTTTTAGTAGAAGGAACCATTGTATATGCCGGACCGGGAGAACCGCTGGGCGCCTTTATTGCAGCCCTTGCCTGCATTTACATAGGAAAGGTAGTATCCGGAAATAAAGTGGATATTCTCATAACTCCTTTCGTTTGCATTGTAACCGGTTCAGCGGTAGGACTTATCTTAGGACCTCCTATTTCCAAATTCATGGCATTTTTAGGCGCTGTCGTAAATGCCGGCACGGTACAGGCACCGTTCTTGATGGGTATTATCGTTTCGGTATTAATGGGAATTATTTTAACGCTGCCAATCAGCTCGGCAGCATTGGGTATTATTCTGGACCTTTCCGGTCTGGCAGCAGGAGCTGCCACGGTAGGCTGTTGTGCTAATATGATAGGCTTTGCAGTTGCCAGCTTCCGTGAAAATAAGATGAACGGCCTTTTGGCACAGGGACTTGGCACCAGCATGCTACAGATTGGAAATATAGTGAAAAAGCCGGTTATCTGGCTGCCTGCCATTATTTCCAGCGCTGTTTTAGGACCTGTCTCTACGCTGTTGTTCCATATGGAAAACAATGCAACCGGTTCCGGTATGGGAACGGCAGGGCTGGTAGGACAAATTACTACTTATCAGACTATGGCAGCAAATGAAGGGGCAGCAGTGGTGCTTGTGAAAATCATTGTGCTTCATTTTATTCTTCCGGCAGTATTGTCTCTCGGCATTTCGGAATTTATGAGAAAAAAAGGATGGATAAAGGAAGGGGATATGAAGCTGAATGTGTAAATGTATGGAAGCCATATTTTAGATTAAAAGGAAACGGCAGATATGCAAATATATAAATAAATATAATGAAAAAAGGGCGCAAATAGAAGCAGCCCTTTTTTCTTTTGGAATTTCTTATTTCATTCGGTTAAAAACCAGCTCGTAGCCATCGCTGCCATAATTTAAGGAACGGTTCACACGGCTGATAGTGGCGGTGGAAGCTCCGGTTTTTTCTGCGATTTCCAGATAAGTCTTCTGCTGTCTGAGCATAGCTGCCACTTCAAAGCGCTGGGACAGGGAAAGAAGCTCGTTCACTGTGCATAAATCCTCAAAGAAAGCATAGCATTCTTCCCGGTTTTCCAAAGTCAGAACCGCATCAAAAAGTTGATTTACCGCATCGGTTTTTAATTTTTTATTCATAGATACCTCCGGATGAAACAGACGGAAACCGCCCATATGTTTAAAGGACGCCGTCGGATACTTTTATACAATAAAGTTTTACAGTGATAACTTATTGAATTGTAACATGGAAAAAATATATCGTCAACCGGTTGTAACAGTCGGGCACGGAAATTAATTTTCAGACGGCAGCTTTCAAGGCAGGCTCCGGGACAGGCTCCCCGCAAAAATGATTTCTGAAGGAGCCCTTATAAAATCGCCGGTTCTTAGCGAGGTATTTTCGAGCTTAGAACTGTTGCGTTTTTATCAGAGCGAGAGCGTGGCGACGCAGAAACATTTTTTGCGGGGAGTCCGTTCCGGAGCCTGCCTTGAAAGCTGCCGTCTGAAAATTGATTTCCGTGACAGGCGGGAAAATCTGTTATCCGGACTGTTACAATTATTTTAGTGCCTGTTTGAATTTTTCTACAGAGCTGTTTACAATAAGTTCTTCCGGGAATCCGGTTTCCAGTATCAACGGCCCGGAATAGCAGCAGTTACCTATATTGGTATCTGTGTGGGCATCAGAATTTAAAATAACGGGAACCTGATGTTTTTCGCAGGCAGCCAGCATGATTTTGTAATTTTCCCTGGCATTTGGACGAAAGCTTCCGGGCGCCAGAGAAGAATTGTTCACCTCTAACAGTGTCTTTGTATCCCTGGCTGCTCTTGCAATTTCCTCATAATCCACAGGAAAACGCCCGTCGTCCAGATGACCTATAATATGGATGTGGGGATTTTTCATAACATTTAAGACTGCCCTGGTAGTATCTGCTTTATCCATAAAAGGAATGCAGGGAGGGTGCAGGCTTGCAATTGCAATATCCATAGTGGACAACAACTCCTGCTTCATATCCACGCTGCCGTCTGTATCTAAAATATTCAGTTCCACTCCAAATAAAAGAGGAAGGGCATAGCCATTCCTGTCTAAAGCTTTCAGATTCTGAAAGTAGTATTCGTGACAAGTGCCGGGCATGCTGGGGGCATGTTCCGTAATGCCCAGCAGCATGAGCCCCTTTTCCTTAGCGGCGGCAGCCATTTCCACTATAGTGTTATAAGCATGACCGCTGGCTATGGTGTGGGTGTGCATATCCAGTACGTACTTCATAGTAATCTCCAATCAAAAAACGGAGGACAAGGGATTCGAACCCTCGGTGCCAGGGGCACACAGCTTTTCGAGAGCTGCACCTTAAACCACTCGGACAATCCTCCGGATTTATAAGCGGAATAAAAAAAATATTCCACTAAAACAGTATAACAAATTATGGGGGAAATGCAAGGGAAAAAATCGGGTCCTATTTTTACATAGGCATATGGGAAAACTTTGTATGTTTACAAATAGTTTTAAATACCGTATAATCTAGTGAAGGGGTGAAAACAGATGAAAATAGTAACAGAAGATTTATTGAACAGCATACTTGACAGTCTGGAACAGATTGATTATGTAAAGACAGAAGACATTCCCAACATAGATTTATACATGGATCAGGTCACCACATTCATGGATACGAAGATGAAAGGCACGGCAAGGCATCCGGAGGAGGATAAAATCCTGACGAAAACCATGATAAATAATTATGCGAAAAATAATTTACTGCCGCCTCCCGTAAAAAAGAAGTATACAAAGGAACATATGCTTCTGCTTATTTTTATATACTATTTTAAAGGAATCTTATCCATAGGTGATATCAGCAAGCTGTTGGAGCCTTTAACGGAACGGTTTTTCTATGAAAAGGAAAGCTTTGGCTTAGAGGACATCTATAATGAGGTCTTCAGTCTGGAAAGAGCAGAAATAGAACGGATGAAAAAAGATGTTTCTGAAAAGTTTGGTAAGGCGGAAGAGACTTTTTCAGAGGCGCCTGAGGAAAGCAGGGAATTTCTGCGTCAGTTTGCTTTTATCTGCATGTTGAGCTTTGACGTATATGTTAAAAAACAGATGATTGAGAAAATGATTGATAATATGGAAAAGTCTAAGGATGAAGGACAGCCGGCAGGAAAGAAGGAGCCGAAGGAAAAGAATAAAGAAAAATAGAAAGTGATTAGTGAATATGCCAGATGGAATTACTATTGTATTAGACCCGGGACATGGCGGAGACAATCTGGGGCTTGATTATAATGGGCACATAGAAAAGGAAATGAATCTGATTGTTGCCAATGCCATGCGGGAAGAGCTTTTAAAATATGACAATGTAAACGTATACCTGACAAATGAAGATGCAAGGGGCATGTCATTAAAGGAGCGTGCCGCTTATGGAAAGGAAGCAGGGGCTGATGTTCTCATCAGCCTTCATTTTAATATGTCTGAAGAGCACACGAATTTTGGCTCTGAAGTATGGATTCCGTCCAAGGGGCTTGCCTATCGACAGATGCGTTCCATGGGAGATATATTTTTAGAAGAATTTGAAGGAATCGGCCTTCATACAAGAGGAGTAAAGACCAGACTCAATGACAGGGGCACGGATTATTACGGAATTATAAGAGAATCGGAGGAACTGGGTATTCCTGCCGTGATAGTGGAACACTGTTATGCAGATTATAAAACGGATATTCCATACATAGAAACTACGGAAGACTTACAAAGATTCGGACAGTTGGACGCAAGAGCAGTAGCAAAATATTATGGGCTTGCGTCAGAAGAGCTGGGAGTGGATTACAGCTCTTATGTAAAAAATGGCTATTATATACCGGAGGAACCAATAGGAAGCGATGCCACAGGACCGGTAGATGCCAGAATAACCATGATTTCTTCTACAGAGACTTATTCGGGTGAAGAAGGAAAAGAGCAGGAGGTAACTGCCGGCTTCCTGCTTTCTGCAAGGGAAGAAGAAAGCAAAATTGCCTATTATTCCTACAGCTTGGACGGAGGAGAGACTTACTCGGAGCTGCTGCCCTGGCAGGGAAGCGACAGCAGCATGATAATCAGCATAAAAGGAATCAGGCAGGGCGACCGGCTGGTTGCCAAAATATATAACGGACATACGGTAGGAAGCGAAACGAATCTGTTAAAATTCGGAGAGCCGGTATTGGAAGAGGAAACAGGAGAAGAGGAGACCGGGGAGGAAGCTTTGCAGGAAGAAAAACAGCAGGGGGAAGAACATTCTTTTGCAGATTTTTTTTGGAGGAGTGATGAAGCTGCCCTTTCTGAATATAGAAAGAATATGTCCATTTTCCTTGTGATGGCACTTATTATCGCTTTTTTACTGGGAGTCACGCTGCATGTCCGGGGGAAGAGAGAAAAGATAAAAGCTGCGCTTGCGGTTTATATGATAACAATCCTTTTGCTTTTCGGGGCTGTTAATGGCATTCACCTGTATGTGCAGAATCAGGCAAAGGACAGAGTGGAGACAATTGCGGCAACAGGACATGAGGAAACTGCCTTAGAAGAGCCGGTAAAAGAAGAGCAGGAACCGGTTTTGTTGGAAAGCTTTTTGAAAGAAGACGATAAAATGTCTCAGGAAGAGGCAAATGTATTGCTGGAACAGAAGAAACAGACCGAAATCGTATATGATATAGCAGAAGGCTACCTGAGGGTGGAAACGCTGGAAAACGTGCCCAGAAACCAGTATGATTTCAGCTTTCTTACGGAAGAAAACGGTTATAAGGCATACAGGGACGATAAAGGGACTGTTGCAATCCGGGGAATTGATGTGTCTAAGTTTCAGGGCAGCGTTGACTGGCAGGCAGTAAAGGAAAGCGGAATGGAATTTGTCATGATACGGCTTGGAATCAGAGGCTATGAATCCGGAGAAATGGTAATGGATGAAAGGTTTTATGACAATCTGCAAAATGCACAGGCGGCAGGCCTGAGAACAGGAGTGTACTTTTTCTCATCGGCAGTTACACAGGAGGAAGCGGTGGAAGAAGCGGAATTTGTACTAAAGGCGCTGGAGGGCCGGAGTATCGATATGCCCATCGTATTTGATACAGAACCTATTTATTATGCAGATGCCAGAACAGATGATTTGACCCCTGCGGAGCTGACCGATATTACCATAGCATTTTGCGAGAGGATTAAACAGTCCGGCTATATTCCGATGATTTATGCCAATGCCAAAAGGCTTACCACAGTGCTGCGTCTGGAAAAGCTGTCCGACTATGAGCTCTGGTATGCGGATTATCAGGAAAAACCATTGTACCCGTACGAATATAAAATGTGGCAGTATACGGAAAAGGGCACAGTGCCCGGAGTTTCGGGAAATGTGGACATCAATTTATATTTTTCGTAACAGTTCAGCCTGCGGGTTTTGGATTTGAGGACGTAGAAACTGGCAGAA
>CAJUEX010000015.1 GCA_910585715.1 uncultured Lachnospiraceae bacterium | reverse complement strand
TCTACCTTGCCCCTCCTGCGTCCTCAAATCCAAAACTTGCAGGCTGAACTGTTACCCATTTTTCTATATCACTGTTTTTCTATAACATCGCTGCGATTCAATCTATACGAATCCGTCTGCTCTCCCAACACTGACTAAGCCGTGATGTTAATTTATACAAGGCTGTAGAATTTTATAATTAGTCAGTCAAAGCCCCAGCCGCAGGCAGTGGGGCAGCAAACTTGAAACGCCACGAGGGGCGGGATATTTGACCATCGCAGCAGTCGCCAAATGCTTGCACGCAACCACTTGGCTCGTTGCTCGCGGGAATAAACCAATAAAAAAATCAGGAAAGCAGTGTAAAATAAGTCACCTTCCCGATTTCAATTATCATTCACATTTTTATTTATTATGTATCAGTTTTCTGATGGCGTCTTCAATCTCCTTATCTGTAGTAAGAGATTCTTCTCCTGCGATTTCAGAAAGGGTCATCAGGTCATCGTTGTTCAGGGTAATCACATGTTCCCTTTCACTCTCCAGCTTGGGAATCTCGTACTGATCCATTACCTTTTCCAATTCATTTAGCTGACGCATAACATTGGTAATCTGACTTTTCCCCAAGTTCACCGCTTCTAACAGTTCATCATAATTTTCCCTTATTCTCTCGCATTCCGGAATATCTTCATAGATTTCTTCCGGATTGCTCATAATCCCAGATTCATTGCCGTTTGCATAAACATATCTGTTGTCTTTGATGTTCCTGTCAAGAAAATTCAGTGTCTGCGTTATCTTTCCACCTTCAACTGTTATGATAAGTTTTGCCATATTCCTCGCTCCTTTACAATGCTTTTCGATTGGATGGCATGAGAAGGGAAAATGCTATGCTGTTACCCATACCATCTTCTTTGTATGATGGATAATTATACCATAGATTAATTCTATAATACAATACCCTATTTCATTTACCCTATTTCATTTACCCTAAATCAATTTACTCTATATCAATCTAAAATTTACTTATTATTTCCGTTATTATCTGATTCCTTTCCAATAATAGGGCTTCTGCTACTAAAATCATTCTATCTTCTTAAAAATCTGCGAATACTTCCATCTGTTTTTTCAGTTCTTCCACAATCTCCCGGTTTATATCCATACGGCCCGTAATATCTGACATATCCTCCACCAGACTCTTAGTACTGTCTGCAACTCCGTTAATCCCGGCGGCGCCATCATCGAGCGCTTTTGTAATGCTTTCAATAGAATCGGCTATCTCAATCATAGAATTTCTAAGGCGGTCGGTCCTGCTGTTAAATGAGTCAATCATCTCCTTTACATAATCGGCATCCTCTTTATACTGTCTTCCTGAGCAAACAAATTCTCGGAATTCCGTCAAAATAGTCTCACTCAGATAGTCTGCCATGTCCTGGGAATGCTTTGACAGGTTATGTACTGCGTTTGTAACAATCTGATTGACCTCCTGGATACGTCCGGCAGTTTCACTACAGGAGCTTGCTAAGGATTTAATTTCTGCTGCAACCACAGCAAAACCTTTTCCGGCTTCGCCGGCACGCATAGCTTCTATGGATGCGTTAAGGGCAATCAGATTGGTCGTTGACGAGATTTCTACGATATCTTTTGTCAGTCTGTCTACCTGCTCTACACTCTTACTGTTTTCAATCGCCTCTTCAAGTACCTCCAGGATATCGGCCACCTTCTTTTGAATCACTTCTGTATTTGTCTGTGCCGCTTCCTCCATTTCATTTGCCCGTATCTTCATGGCAGAGGAATAATCCGTAATGGCGCTGCATTCTTCTGCCATGTTCTGGACATCCCCTTTGATGTCTGCAACGTTGCTGTTAATAATGGCTGCATTATTTGCCACCTTCTGGATTGCCATGGAAAGGGAGCCTGCAAGAGAGGAAAGGCCTTTGGCACTTTTTCCCGATGTGCGGGTGTTTTTCAGCACTTCTCCTGTCACCCCGTCAAGCTTCTGTGAACTTTCATGAAGCGTATCCACCGTACCCTTAATTGGTGTTATCACATATTTTTTAATAATCCGGATGGCTGCAAGTACTAATGCCAGACATGCTACAATAGATGTAACAGCGATGAACAGTGCCATGATATAGACGTTTAAAAGCTTCTGTCTTGCACTGGCTGTCCTTGCGCTTACAGCCGCATACAGCTCATCAGTATTGCCTGCTATGGCAGATCCGAAGCAAGCAACATCACCATTGGCATAAGCATAGGCATCCTGGGTCTTGCTGTCCGCACTGGCACATACAAGATAGACCAAAGCATGCTTAAAGGAGTCATAGTTTTCTAAAAGCTGCGCATAAATTGCTTCTTCATCTTCCGTGACGTAATTTTTGTATTCTTTTAAATATGTTTCCAATGTTTTTTCTTCTTCTTTGATCTGTGCCACCACGGAAATCATGGTATTATAGTCCGTTGCCACGATATGGGACAGCGCCATCTTATGGATATTTGTGGTGGTGTGGCGGATGTTCTGCAGCATTTCCGAGCCCACCATATAGTCATCTACGATTTTCGAAGCATTGGAATTTACGTTGTTTATACTAAAGACCGACAAAGCATTTGAAATCAATGCCACAATTCCCAGAAGGATGATTGGAAGTATCAGACGTTGTTGTATAGTGAGTTTTTTCTTCATCTTACATTAACAAATCCTTTCCATATATATCTCTCTATCTATCTTGCAGAAATGCCTTCTGCCATCTCATCTAACTGCTCCTGCAAGCTCTGGCCGGAAGGATTTCCTGCCGCCATACTTCCCGCAAATTTTGAAACAGGATCCCAGAACTTGCCGCCTACCCGCTGAAGCTGTGAAAATTCAGACTGCTCTATAAGAGCGGCAATCGCCGGAGATTGACTAATCTCTGCGGAGCCTGCGACCGCGATGTTTGATGGACCCTGCCCACGCATTTCGAAACGAAGCCGCTGGCTCTCTTCATTAGTAATCCATTCAGCAAGCCTGGAAGCCCATACCCGGTGCTTGGAATAAGCATTTACACCAATCAGTTTACAGCCGGAAAAAGAAGCCATCTGTACCTGGCGGCCATTGCAGTTATAAGTTGGCAGCTTGACAGCTCCGGTATTCTCTCCCCAGGCCTCCTTTACCGCAACAGAATTCCATACACCGCTGACACCTGCAATCACTGAGCCGTTCCTTACTCCGTTAAGAAATTCTTCGTCTGTACAACTGGCAAAGCCCGGATTTCCTCCAATCCGGAGCATTGCCTGAGCTACATCGATACCCCGGATACCTCCATCTGTCTGATTCCATGTGCAGTAATTCGTAATCCCGTCATCGTTAAGCCCTACTTGAAGCCCTGTATTTCCAAAGAAAGAATATACATACCATGCCGAGGACCAGTCCATGGTAAATAGTCTGCCGTTTGCAGCTGCGACCTCTAATATACCGTCCAACGTCTTAACCTGCTCTTCTGTGATATATTGCTTGTTATAATATAAAAAATATCCATTATCTGCAGTCAACGGATATGCATATAGCTGATTATTTACTGTGGCAGCCTCTACTGCACTTGAAAGGTTTCTACCCCTGATCTCATCCGCATTCTCTATAGGGTCCAATGCTCCGGCGGCTGCCAGCGCATTTAACTGGTCGTCCGCAAAGGTAAAGACATCCGCACCATCCTCTAATCCGCCTAACAACACGTCTTTACACTGGGATTCTCCCTGTACTTCGAATGAAATCTGAAAATCTGCCTGTCCCTGATAGTTTATCTGAAAACTCTGGATAATCTGATTCATCAGTTCCGTATCTTCCTCGGCTCCCCAGACAACCAGCTCAACTTTTTGGGGTTTTGTATCCTCCAAGTCCGTTTTCTCTGCCGGGGCACACCCCGTAAACGCTGCGGTACATAGAATGCCCAGAAGTAATCCGCATATTCTTCTTTTCATATATATTCCATCCTTTATATTCCCGTTTTTTCCGTAACAATTATACCATTGATACGGGCTATTTGCAATATGAGCGAGCATTGACTGTTATGAACTCAATCACTCCGGCAGACTATTCTCCACACAAAGCGCCCCATACCCCACTCTTTCATTTGGGTAGCTTACATTTTCAAACAACGGCGAAGCCCCCCTTCTTAGCACAGCCTTCATCTTCTCCCCATACAAATACGGATCATTCCCCCTGACAATCCCCCACTCCATAAGAAGCGCCGCTCCTCCCGTCACAAAAGGCGCTGCAAAGGAAGTGCCCGTAACCGCCGTAGTCCCAGTTGGGGAAGCTGCTAAAATCCCCACTCCCGGCGCCACCAAATCCGGTTTTGTGCTTCCAATAAGGCCGGCTGCCTGTTCCACGTAGCCCCTGCCTGAAAAATCCGCATAAGCCCGGTATCTGGCATCATAAGCCCCAACCGTTATTATCTTTCCGGCAGTGGAAGGAATGGTCAGCGTGCGCAACGTGCTTGGCGTGAGAAATCTGGTAGCGCTGCCCCTTACAGTAGAGCTTGGCATATACAGCTTATATTCTCCTACTACGATTTTTCTGGGAATAAATGTAAGCTTCCATATACCGTTTGGAATATAGCTGTCCCTTGGAATGAAATCCAGAAAGATCTCCTGATTTACCCCATATGGCTTGGGAACTCCTATAAAAAGCAGCAATTCTGTTTCAGCCAGCCTTCTCCTCTGGGTACCCGTTTCATTCAGATTAATTGTAATGGATTCCAGAGAAGGCGCCGTAAGCTCAATTAAAAAATCATCCACATAATTTTTCCATATCTGCAGATTAAAACTTCTTTCATATTCCCCTATGGAAAATTCAATTACCTGATTTTCACTTCTGCCCGAAAACCTGCCCGATACATGGCCGGAAGCCGCCCCTTCATTTCCGCTTCCCACACATATGACTGTCCTTCCGATTTCCGAAACATTATCTAAAAACCTCTCCACTAGGGAAGTGCCGTCATGAGAGCCATACGTATTTCCAAAGCTTAAATTAATTGCTATCGGTTTTTTTAAAGACATTGCTTTCATGATTACATAATAAAATGCCCGCATCAGATTGGTAGTCATGGGAAAGCTGTTTTGTCCTTTTGTATTCAGTTTCACAATAATAAGCTGGCTTTCTGTGGCAACCCCCTGAATTAAAATATCGTTTTCATCCGCTGCTGCCCCTGCTGTATCCGAATAGACCTTTCCTGCCGCAATAGAAGCAACTGCCGTACCATGTCCCGTAGTATCCCTGCTTGGTACAAGCTCATTTCCCTCCTGCCTTGTCTGGGCATTTAATGCCTGATTGATTTCCTCTGCTGTAAATTCCCGTCCCAATGACTGGTCAAATAAATACAGGATTCTGGTAGAGCCGTCAGCATTTCGAAAGCTGCTGTTATAAATATCGATACCAGAATCAATTACCCCTATCAGCACTCCGCTTCCCGTCAGATTTGGCGCTCCCACTGTAACAGGAGTTATGCAGGAGGCAATATTCCCTTCATAATCACTGGGATAAATACTTTTTGGCTTTTCTACAAACTCTATTTCTTCCATGGCAGCCAGCGGCTCAATAAAGGACTCCGGCAGTGTAATGATCCCATATCCGGCAATCAGTTCCTCCACCTTTACCTGCTCACTGTTCAGGCCCGATATATCACCGTGATATTTTACAATCACCTCCCAAATGGGCTCTTTCTCTCTTTCTATAATTCCATCCCGCAAAATCGGAGACTTTTCCAGTTCCGCTTCCGTTGCAGAAAGACTTAAATTTAAAAGATTTTCCACCTTTTCGCTTTGATTTCCATTTGCCATATAAAACTCCGCGCTTTTTATCAGTCTATGATTTTCTATCAAAAAATAGACAACAAGACTTATGGGGTGTGTTAATGCATAAAGACAGCCCTCTGGCATTACTATCTAAGTGGGTTCGTAACCTTCACCAGTTAGAGCGCGCCCATGGCACGCAAATTTAAAAAGGAGCCGGGCACCAATTCGTGCCCCAGCTCCTAAATTCATCTTCTACATTTATTTTTTCAAGATTAATATTTTCCAAAGCCATCCCCAAGAGAGATTACCTGTTCATTGGCATTGGAGGAGGAATCCTGTGAGGAACCTCTGTAAGAAGAACCGCTGCCTGAACCTAAATTGTAAATAGAAAGCATTTCTCTCATTCTGGAAGCCTGGTTGGACAGCTCTTCACTGGCAGCCGCACATTCCTGACTGGTAGCAGAGTTAGTCTGTACTACCTGTGATACCTGTGTAATTGCCTGTTCAATCTGTGCAACTGCAGTTGCCTGATAATTGGAGGATTCTGCAATGCCATTAATGATTGCTTCGCTTTCCTGTACAACCTTG
This sequence comes from uncultured Lachnospiraceae bacterium, assembly GCA_910585715.1. Lineage (GTDB taxonomy): Bacteria > Bacillota > Clostridia > Lachnospirales > Lachnospiraceae > RGIG3040. The sequence continues at coordinate 58,455 of CAJUEX010000015.1, read as the reverse complement.
GAAATCTCTTCCATAGCCTTTGCTGTTTCATCAGCAATCTTGGAACCTGCATTTACTCTGTTAATGGATTCTTCAATCAGTTCGGCTGTTTCACCGGATGCTGCAGCACTTTTAGCTGCCAGACTTCTGACTTCTTCAGCAACAACTGCAAAGCCTTTTCCTGCTTCGCCTGCTCTTGCAGCTTCAACTGCTGCATTTAATGCAAGAATATTGGTCTGGAATGCAATATCGTCAATAGTCTTAATAATTTTGGAAATGCTTTCAGAGGATTTATTGATATCCTGCATAGCAGTCATCATATCTCTCATCTGTGCGTTACCCTTTTGTACGTCTTCAATTGCCCGGGCTACCAGTCCTGCTGCAGAATTTGCTTCCTCTGCATTTTCTTTTGTCTTCTCTGCAATTTCATCAATGGAAGCTGTAATCTCTTGAATTGCACTTGCCTGCTCTGTAGAGCCCTGAGCCAATGCCTGGCTTGCACTTGCTACCTGTGAAGAGCTTACTGTAACCTGAGAGCCTGCATCACTGATGTTGGATAATGCATGCAGATTGTCTTCTACCAGCTTCTTTAATGCGCCGGTCAGCACATCATCACTGGACTTCACATCTACCTGAACAGTAAGATTACCATTTGCCACCTCTTCTGCAATGCTTGCCTGATATTTCATATTGTTGATAACATGAGTATACTCATCTACCAGTTCACCAAACTCGTCATTATTGTATTTAACCATCTCCACATCCACACGGCCTGCTGCTATATCCTTCGCTGCCCGTGACAACTGGATAACAGACCTGTTTATTGCCTTAATTAAGGATGTTGACAGGAAGATTGTAACTATAACGGAAACAAATACCAAAGCAAAGCTGAATATATTTGAGTTAGTTGCCAGTCTCTCTATGCTTTTCAGGCTATTTGCCTGTACACCTGAAATTGCTTCTACCAAAACTGCTGCTTTCTCTTCATCTGCGCCAATTTCTTTCATTGTTGCTTGAATATCTTCAATTTCCTCTTTCTGTACTTCAGCCACTTTGTCACTTATGTTTCGTATGGAACTGATACCAATCAACACATTAATAATTATAAATAAAGTAGGAATCACAAAACCCACAATCATCTTTGTTTTCATCTTCATGTCTTTCATAATTATACCTCTCCTTCTTCATCCACATTCATATCGTTTGCCTGTTCTACAATTGATAAGTCCTCATCATTTAACAGCTTATCAGGGTCTAACAAAAGCTTAACAGCATTGCCTACCTTGCCGATGCCATAAACATATTTATTTTGGGCTCTTTCCCCATGACCGATTTTAGGCGGCGGCAGTATATTGTCTTCATTGATTTCAACGACTTCTGCAATCTTCTCTACAATCAGCCCTACCACTGCCGATTTCACTTTGATGACAATAATACAGGTTCTATCATTATATTCCAGCGGTTCCTGCTTAAACCGCAGCCTTACGTCAATAACGGGAACAACCTTTCCTCTCAGATTGATAAGGCCTTTGATATAGTCCTCTGTTTCGGGAATTGCCGTAATTTCCTGCATCTGGATAATTTCATTTACGTACTGAATTTCTAATCCAAAATACTCGTTCCCGGATTTAAAGGTCATATACTTGCCCTTTTCATTGTTATCATCATCCGAACCGGAGTCTGCTGCCACTCTCTTCAATTCGTTTGTTTCCTCCATATAATTACCGTTCCTTTCTTTATTTTTTATTCCATTAATCCGACAGCATCCAGAATTAATGCAATACTTCCGTCACCAAGCTGCGTACAGCCAGACAAACCTTTCACCTTCTTGATGTAAGAAGGAATTGGCTTCACAACAATCTCCTGTTCTCCAATCAATCTGTCCACTAAAAGACAAACCTTCTGCTCCTCCACTTCCAGAATCAGCATAACTCCCTCTTCAACGGATTCACAGTATTCCTTTAAACCATACCATTTGCCAAGCCGAAGCACTGGAAAACACTCGCCGCGTATCATGATATATTCATCTCCGTTTGGTTCATATATCATCATATCCTCTTTCACGCGGACAAATTCCTTAATGACGCCTGTCTCTAATACAAAGGAAGATTTTCCGGTTTCTAAAACAATGCCGTCAATGATTGCAAGGGTCAGAGGAATCTTCAAGCTCATGGTGCTTCCCATTCCTGCTGTACTTTCAATATCCAGCGTACCGCCGATTGACTGAATGTTCTGAACTACCACATCCATGCCTACTCCCCTGCCTGAATATTCTGTAACCTCTTCATTAGTGGAAAAGCCCGGCAGTGTTATAAACTGGTATACTTCCTTATCCGTATAAGCTTCATCCGGCTTATTATCATCCAAAATTCCCTGTTTCCTTGCTTTTGCAAGTATCTTTTCCCGGTCAAGGCCTTTTCCGTCATCCGTAACACTGATCCATACCTTTCCTGCTTCTGTTTTGGCTGATAAAATAACCTTGCCCTTTTCCGGCTTGCCGCTTTCTAAACGTTCCGCCTTTTCTTCAATTCCATGGTCTACAGAATTTCTTACAATGTGCATAAGCGGGTCGGAGATTTTCTCAATAATGTTCTTATCCACCTCCGTCTGTTCGCCAACCATCTCGAACTCAATATCTTTTCCCAATTTTCTGGATACATCAAATACGATACGGTTCATCTTCTGAAAGGTATTCGACAGGGAAACCATTCGCATAGACATAATCACATCCTGCAAATCAGTGGAAATCTTGGACAACTGGGAAGCAGCCTTATTAAAACGGTCAAGATTCAATCCCGGCACCTTCAAATCCGGATTCTGCAGCACTACCGACTCTGAAATAACCAGTTCCCCGATCAAATCCATCAATTGATCCATTTTCTTTACATTCACACTGATAAAGGAAGCTTTCTCGCCTTTATTTCTGTCCTTTGCCAGTTTCTTGGCTTTACCTGGCTCCTTTGACTTAATAACAAAGTCACCGGGTGCTATTTTAGGCTTTTCAGGCTTCTTTGCCTCTTTCCCCTCTGCCTCCTGTTTGGCCTCTGCCTTGCTTTCAATTTCTTCCACACTGGATTCTAAATCAATAACTGCTTTTGGTTCATCCTGATCGCCAAAATCAAATCCCTGAAGAAATTCCTCCGCCTTACACTCAAAGACATCCACCTTTTCAATGTCGTAGCCTATACCAATTGCCTTGCGTATATCTTCTTCCGTACATTGTGCCTGAAGCAGAATCCTGAAACCGTCTTCTATAATCTTTTGTGCGCTTGATTCATCTGAAATGATATCCTCCGGAGAATACAGCAGATCCTCTGCTATTTCCTTTAGTGCATATACGGTCTTATAAGCATGTACATTTGCCATCTCCGTTTCCGGAAAGAATGTAAGATAAATTTTATAAAACCGACTTGCGCTTGTAGCAACAGGAGCTATGTAAAACTGTTTAGGCTCCTCATGTACATTTTCAGGAGGCTCTTTCCCTCCTTCTTTTACTCCTCCGTTCTTGATCATTTCCAGGAACTTGTCAAGACCTGCGATTATTTCGCTTGAGTCTCCATCTGCCGGATTGCCGTTGCGGATTTTTTCCAATTCACTTGAAATAAAGTCCTCTACTTCCAACACGTGCTCCACCAGATCTAAATGCGGCACATTATCAGGTTGAGATTCTCTTAAGTAGTAAAAGATGTCTTCCAGCTTATGTGAAACAGCAGTGATATTGTCAAACATCATGATACCCGAAGAGCCTTTAATGGTATGCATGGTTCTGAATATTTCATTTATGCTGTCTTCATCAAAACACTCCGCATCTTTTTGCTCTAAAACTCTTTCCTGAAGCTGTTCAAGCAATTGTTCATTCTCAAACAAATACATATCCAGCATGCCGTCTGTGTTAAATTCTTCAGCCATAGCCTTCTCCTTTCCTGCATATTCCAATATATTCTTTCGTTATATCAAATTCAGCTTTTTAAGTGCCAGCTCAAATCTTGCCTGGTCAATGGGCTTTCCTGAATATATGGTACATCCTAATTCAAATGCCATCTTCACATTGCTCTCATCATTTAAAGCAGTGGTCATGATAACCTTCACCGCCTTATCTTCCGGAATGTTCCTTTCCTTTTCCAGATTACGAATGCCTACAAGGGCCTGATATCCGTCCATAACCGGCATCATGATATCAAGACATGCCAAATCATAAGGCTCACCGTCCTCTAAAGCCATCATAAAGGCATCCACCGCTTCCATTCCATCCACAGTAACATCACATTCACCGTACTTTGACAGGAAGTTAACCATAAACTTCCTTGTTGCAAAATCATCTTCTGCCAATAGAATTTTCATATCCTCTCTCCTTTACATTTTATTTAATACTGAGTATGTTCTTCCTGCGATAGCGGATAATTTCTCCTGATATTCCACCGCACCCAGATCATAAGCAACCTTTGGCATTCCATAAACCACACAGGTGGATTCATCCTGCCCGATAGTCCGTGCACCGGCCTTTCTCATGGCTAACAGCCCCTTTGCGCCGTCACCTCCCATTCCGGTCAGTATGATTCCTACCGCATTGGCGCCTGCGGATTTGGCAACGGAATCAAACAACACATCTACAGACGGGCAATGCCCGTTAACCCGGGGACCCGGTTTGCACTCTACCTGATATACTCCATTTACCTTTAACAGCCTCATATGTCTGTCGCCTCCGGGAGCAATGAGCATATGTCCCGGCAACACCCTGTCACCTGTCTCCGCTTCCTTTACTGTAATTCGGCACTGTTCATTAAGCCTTCTGGCATACATTGCAGTAAATCCCGGTGGCATGTGCTGCACTACAACAATTCCGGGGATGTCTGTTCCAAACTCCTTTACTACATCGCAAATTGCCTCCGTCCCGCCAGTGGAAGCTCCGATTGCCACAATCAGATTATTTCCTTTTACGGACAAATGCTGCTCCTGTCCCTCCATAACCGCCTTTTTAATATTGCTGATTTTGGCAGTAGAAGCAATCTTGATTTTTACAAGAAGCTCATTCTTTATAAAATCTTCTAATTGGGCCCGATTGGATACGGCAGGCTTTGCCACAAAATCCACGGCTCCTGCCTTCAGGGCATCAAATACCTTGTCGCTCAAAGAACTGATGACCACTACCGGAAGCGGATACTGAGGCATCAATTTTTTTAGAAATTCAATCCCGTTCATTCTTGGCAGCTCTACGTCCAAAGTCATCACATCCGGCTTGTGGGCTAAAATGGCATCCCTTGCTTCAAAAGGGTCTTTTGCAGTTCCCACCACCTGAATAGCAGGGTCCTTACCCAGATTCTGAACAAGCAGCTCCCTGAATACGATTGAATCCTCTACGACTAAAACTCTAATCGGTCTCATGTTTTAATTCCCTTCCTTTTTCCGAAAAATAGACGGCTGAATAATCTGAAAAGGCGTGTTGCTTCTGTCAAGTGTCTCTGTAGTACCTATGAAAAAATATCCTCCCGGCTCCAATGCGTTATACACCTTCTGAACCAACTCCTGTTTTGTCTTCTCATCAAAATATATCATAACATTCCTTAAAAAGATAGTATGCATTCTCCTTTTAAAAGGAAACGGATCCATCAGATTAAACTGTCGGAAGATAACCTCTTCCTTTAACTCCTCTGTAACCTGATACTGGCTGCCACCGGCAACCGCTTTAAAGAAATGCCTTTTCCATTGCTGCGGAATGTTCCTTAACTGCTCTGCGCTGTATATACCCGCCATAGCCTGTTTCAACACCTTTGTGGAAATATCTGTAGCAAGCACCTTCGTATCCCATTGATTGCGCTCAAGCCCAAAGAAATCTGCTAAAACCATAGCTATCATATAGGGCTCTTCTCCTGTGGATGCCGCTCCGCACCAGATTCGCAAATCCTTTCTGGAGGCTTCTTTCTTACGAAGCCAGGGAAGCACCGTTCCCTTAAAAAAGTCAAAATGCTCAAATTCCCTCATAAAATATGTATGATTGGTAGTCAGGAAATTTACCAGCATCTTTTCCAGTTTTCCGGTATTATCACGTTCCACCGCATCCATGTACTCGTGAAAATTATTCCAGTCCGAATTTTTAATATAGTTTTCCAATCGGCCATTTACAATAATCTTTTTCTGGCTTAAGTCTATGCCGTATCGCTGCTTCATAAAGACTGAAATTCTTTTAAACTCTTCATCTGTAATCAACTTTCATTCCTCCCGTCAAAATAATGAAATATATCGTTCAGCATAATTGACGCGATATTTTGCAACATATATTTATGATATCCGGATTGTATTTTATACCGGATTCTCCCTTTATAATATCAAGGGCCTCTTCTCTGGAACGGGCCTCCTTTCCTGTTAACGTGCAATATCTTTCCATAAGGGCTACAATCTGTGCCGCAAGGGGAATCTCCTCCTTTGCCATGCCCCCCGGATAGCCGCTGCCATCCCACTTCTCATGATGGCACTGGGCAATGTCAATGGACATGCTGATGAAATCATTATAATCGCTGTTCACATGAATATCCTTCAAAAGCTTTGCCCCGATATTTGTATGATTTTGTACAATAGAAGCTTCCTCTTGGGTCAGCTCTGCCCCTTTTTGCAGAATTTCCTTGGAAATCCCTATATTTCCTATATCACAAAGCGGCGCTGCCAGCTCTATCGTATCCACATAAGTATCTGAAATCCGCTCCTCGAACATGGGCGAAAGCTGCATCCCCTGTGCAAGAATTCTGCAGTTTTGCCCAAGCCGGTCCATATGCTCCTTTTCATAGTCCAGATTCTGGGAAGCAATGTCAGCCATGGCATATAATATATTCTTTTTCTCCAGCTCCATCTGTTTAAGCTGTTCACTGACGGAAACCTGAAGCCGCCTGTTCATTTCCATAAGCTCCCTCTTTGCTTCATGCAGGCGGAGATGAACGCCTACCCGTGCCTGCACCACCTTGGGAATAAAAGGCTTTGTTATGTAATCCTCGCCTCCTAAGGAAAATCCCTCCATGATATCTTTCGGATCGTCAAATGCAGAAATGAACACAATGGGAATATTTTTTGTTTCTTCATTCCCTTTCAAAATCCTGCATAACTCATATCCATCCATTCCCGGCATGGAAATATCCGTCAGAACCAGCTGGGGAAGGCATTGCTTTACCAGCTCCAGAGCCTCTTCCCCGCTTTCAGCCAGAATAGGCTGTTCTCCCATATTCTTTATGATTTCTTCCAGAATAACCCTGTTGGTTTCCACATCGTCCACCACGAGAATCTTCGCTTTTCCTGTATCTCTATCCTCATAAGTCATGCAACACATCTCCTTCCGACTGCAGGAAATTGTTCAGTTCTTCAAACTCTGCGGTTACTTTCTCATAATTTTCCTTCTGAATTGCCATCTTCAGCCTTAATGCTGCCCGCTTAACCTCCCTGGGGGCTTCTTCCGTCAATTGTCTGACGGTTTCCATAAACATCTCCGCCTTTTCCCAATTTTCCATTTCCACACTGAGAATCAGCTTGGAAAGGTTTTTCTTAAGCTTCTCGCGGTTTTCCGGCGTACCATACTTTCTGATATTTTCCGGATTCTCTCCATTCTCTTCAGCGGTATGGAGCAAGGCTGCCATAGCAGGAGCAGCTCCTTTTCCGTCATCCTGCTGTGAGACTGTCTCTCCGTCTTCACAGGCGCCTACCCATATAGAAAAGGAAAAGGTGCTTCCTTTATTTTTTTCGCTTTCCACCTCGATTTGTCCGCCCATCAGCTCTGCAAGCTGCTTACAAATATTCAGACCCAAACCGGTGCCTCCATACTTTCTGGAAATGGATGCATCCACCTGGGAAAAGCTTTGAAATAATTTATCCCTGTCACCTTTATCGATTCCGATTCCTGTATCCGATACGATAAAAAACAGCTCCATCCTGTCATTTACCTGAGCTGTCCTGACTGCCTCTAAAGTAATCTTGCCCCAAGGGGTAAACTTCTGCGCATTGGATAAAAGATTGTTCAGAATCTGTACGATTCTAAGCTCATCTCCAATCACATACTCCGGTATCTGGGGCGATACTGTCATAAAAAAGCCAAGACCTTTTTCGGTAATTCTGTTAATATGATTTGCCCTTACATAATCCAGCATATTCCTGAAATGAAACCTGCGTGGCTCCAAAGTGAATTTGCCGGCTTCCAGCTTGGAAAAATCCAAAATATTATTGATTATCTTATTCATATCGTCACAGCAACGTTCCACCAGACGCAGGGACTTTTCTGTCTCTCCGTCCGTTCCCCTCTCAAGCAGTTCCCTTACATTTCCAAGCACCCCGTTGACCGGTGTGCGGAGCTCATGGGTCACATTGGCAACGAATTCCGACTTTACTTTCATTGCCTGCCCGGCTTCCTGCTTTATTCTGTCTATTTCCCTGCTCAAGAACTCCTTTTCCAATATATCATTGGCCATGCATATGTACCTGCCGGAATCAGCAGCATCCTGTACAAGCCTTGCCTCCACCGGGAAACAGGTGAGATTTTTCCGATATGCCACAAGGTTCTGCAATTCATTGCCAAAAGGACACTCCGACTCAAACCCCTTCTCCACAGCACGAAAGGTATTAGGGAACACATCGCTGATATGCTTTTTGCATAAGTCGTTATCATATCCTAACTTTTGCCTTGCCGCTGCATTTGCATAAGAAATTTCTCCTGCACGGTCAAATATCAGAATCATTTCCAGGGCTTCTTCTATGGGAAATATGCTGTCTTCCCTTTGTTCCATCCTATCCCTCCTCAGATACAGCCCAAAAAACGGGCAGCAAAAAATATTTTTTCGCTGCCTGCTATCCATTTATCAAGAAAAGCTAAACATTTTAATGACTTCTACAATGTTAAAGAAATCCTCCTTGGCAAGCGCAAAACACTCCATTACATCCGGCGAAAACTGCCCACACTCGCCATTCATGATCATATCATAAGCTATGTTATTAGCATATGCACTTTTATACACCCTGGGGCTTACCAGCGCATCATAAACATCTGCAATAGCAACGATATGCGCACTGATTGGTATCTCCTCTCCAATTAAATGGTCCGGGTATCCATTGCCATCCCATCTTTCGTGATGATAACGACAGATTTCATAACAGTACTTATAAAATTCATCTGTCTGGTTTTCACGGAATTTTTCTAAGATATCGCATCCGATTGTGGTATGGGTCTTCATAATTTCAAACTCTTCCGGGGTCAGACGTCCGGGTTTTAAAAGTATGGCATCCGGAATGCCTATCTTTCCAATATCATGCAGAGCCGCCGCTCTGGAAATCGAATCAATCTGTACAGGGGTCAGGCCATATTTGGGGAAATACTTCATAAGGTACTTCAGCATAATCCTTGTAAAGTACTTAATGCGCCTTATGTGCTCTCCCGTCTCAAGGCTTCTGAATTCTACAACGGAACTCAGTGCATCAATCATAAATTCGTTGCTTTCACGAATCTGCTTCTCCTGTGCCCGGATTTCCTCCTCCTGCTCCTTCAGCCGCTCCTGCATATGCTGCTTGTTCTGATACAGCTCAATAACATTCTTTCCCCTGCGCTTTACGATATGGGGATAAAAAGGCTTATGCATAACATCGGCCACGCCATAGGAATATGCCTGATCATCCGTATCTATAACAGTCTCACCGGTAATCAGTATTACAGGAATCTTTTCTAACAGGTCATGCTTCTGCATATATTCCAATACCCCGAAACCATTCATAAGGGGCATTACCACGTCAAGCAACACCAGCACGATGTTGGGTTCTTTCCCCAGTCTGGCAGTTGCTTCCTCTCCGTTTGCCGCTTCAACGATATCATACTCATCCTGAAATACGCCTTTTAGAATCACGCGGTTTACTTCTTCATCATCAACAATTAAAATCTGCTGTTTATTCATCCTATCTCCTTATCCAATCGGTAATTTCCTTTATCAATTAAATTACCATCTTTCAATGTAATTGTCAATCCATTTCTGGCAACGTTTATGGCTTATTGAGCCTTGTTTTCCCTGATAATTGTTTGGAAACGGCTGTAAACCTCTTCTAACTGCTCCCTGCATTTCTTTAACGTTTCCACGTCCACTTCTTCGGGCTGCTTATTCCGCAAAAGCTCTGTAATCTTTGCCGCCTGGGCATTAATCGGGTCAAGCCCCAGATTGGCTGTAACGCCCTTTAATGCATGGGCACTGTTAAAGGCTCCTTCAAAATCATCCTTTTCTATATTTTCCACAAGCGCTTCATAATTTTTGTCTTCCAGAAATTTCATAATGAATTTCATGTACAGGGCTTCATTTCCCATAAACCTGTCCAGAGTCGTATCTATATTGGCTCCGTTTTCTTCCATCTGCTTCCTGAATTTCTCGTCCATATCCTGTTCCTCTTTCCCGTTTACCTTTTATTGCATCAGGTACTGTTTTTAAACACTTCTATATTATCATATCCTAATTCTTATCGTCAACTGTCACACAAAAAAAGACAGTACGAAAAGCTGCCTGCTGCATCTGTTCATACTGTCATATGAAATATATATTTTCATCTTTTACACAGTTATCAGTATACACACTTTTCCAAAAAACAAAACCCCTATTCCATGAACAGGCATTTTTCCGCCTAAACGGGCATTTTTTGTTTGAGGGGGCCCAATCGCAGGTCAATCCTTCATGGATTATTTACACACGTTTTCGGGCTGTCCTTCCAAATATGCATATACATTTTGGAATACGATTTTTGCCCTTCTTTCCATGGATTCCTCTGAAATAAATGCCTGATGAGGTGTAAGCAGTGTATTTTTTGCATGTAAAAGAGGGTACTCCTTTGGAATAGGCGGCTCCATATCAAATACGTCCACACAGGCAAATCCCAGTTCATCATCATTCAATGCTTTTGCCAATGCTTCATTATCCACAATCGGCCCTCTTGCACAGTTAATAAAAACAGCATCCTTTCTCATCAGTTGAATCTGTTTACTTCCAATGAATCCTTTTGTCTGTGAATTTAAGGGCAGGTTTAAAGATATGATATGGCTTTCTTTTAAAAGCTCCTCCAATGTCCTGTATTCAATTCCGGCATCCAATGCTTCTCTGGACTGACTGCGGTTATAGGCAATGACCTTTGCCCCAAATGCCAAAAAAAGCTTTGCGGCTTTCAAACCGATTCTTCCAAGTCCGATAATCCCCACAGTTTTCCCACAAATTTCCCTGCCGCCAATACCTGCGTTTGTTCCGCCTTTTCTTACACTTTCATTGGCTTTTGCCACATTTCTAAGTCCGTCTACGGCAAAGCCTATGATCAGCTCTGCTACAGTCTGGTCCGAATATCCTGCCGCATTGCAAATCATAATATTTTTTTCCCTGCATGCCCTGATTCCAATATGGTCAATTCCCGTAAAGGCAACGGACATCATTTTCAGCTTATCCGTTTTTTCTATTACGGCAGCCGGATAGGGATTATTGGCTATCATGACTATATCACTGTCGGCAGAACGTTTTAAAAGTTCCTTCTCGTCGGTAGTTTTTGTATCATAATAAACAAATTCATGTCCCTTTTCCACCAACCCTTCTGCCAGAGAATCTATCACCCTTTTATCTACGCCAATAGGTTCCAATAAACTAATCTTCATGTTTTTCTTTCCTTTCGCCTTTATTCAAACTATATAAATCATCTAATACGTGCCAATATTCAGATAATTCATCCGCTCACTCATTTGCCAGTTCCAGCAACACCTGCGCCAGCACATCCGTGCCTGCTGCCAGAGCTGCATAATCCGTCCATTCCTCAGGACTGTGGCTGATACCGTTTTTACTTGGTACAAACAACATGGCTGCCTTTGTAAACCTCCCTACGAACAAAGTATCATGATATGGTCCGCTGATCTGGAAACTAAAAGGCAGTTTCTTTTCTTCACATATTTTTTGCAGCCTTGCAACAATTTCCTCATCACAGGTCAGAGGGATATCATTATTTTCTTCTGTTATGGCAACTTTCACCTGTCGTTTCCCTGCTATCTTTTCTACGCCTTCCTTCCATGCTGCAATTAACTCCTGCTTGGTTTCCATGTTACAGTCTCTTATATCCGCGGAAAAGCGCACAAGCCCCGGTATAACATTAATTGCTCCCGGTATGACCTCCACCTGACCCACTGTAGCGGTATTGTACTCACTTCTGCATTCTTTTGCCAGCTTTTCCAACAGAAGCGCCATTTCACAGCTTGCGGCATATGCATCTCTCCGGTCCGTCATGTCCGTACCTCCTGCATGTGACTGGCAGCCTGTTACCAGAACTGTGTAATTAGAAGGAGCGCATATCTTTTTTACGATTCCTATAGTCTCTCCGCCTTTCTCCAGCCGGTTGTTCTGTTCCACATGAAGCTCCACTGCCGCATGTACTTCCCCCTGCTGTTTTCTCAATGCCGGGAATTCCGTTAAATCATATTTTAATTCCGTTAACACCTGAGTCAGACTTTTTCCTTCTGAATCATACAGATTTTCAGCATCTTCAAGCTTCAGTTCTCCTGCCATTGCACGGCTTCCAAGACAGCTTAATCCAAATCTGGTGGGTTCTTCGGACGTATATACCACTACTGCCAGATTTCTTTTATGAGGCGCCCCGCTTTCTTTTATCAGACGAAGCGCCTCCATCCCGCATACAACACCTGCCATACCGTCAAACTTTCCTGCATTCGGTACCGTGTCAATATGTGAGCCTGTCCAAACCGGCGCCATTGCCGGCTGGCTGCCTTTTAACACTGCAAATATATTTCCTATCCCATCCTCTGTTACCTGCAATCCAAGCTTTTCCATCTCTTCTTTTACATATACACGGTTTTTAAGCTCCGGTTCTGTAAAAAGAATTCTTGTTGTTCCAAATTCCGGAGTGGAATTAAAAGCATTCATTCCGTCTATCCAGTTTTCTATCCTTTTTTCATCTGCATGTTCCAGCATCCTCTTCCTCCATCTGCCTTATGGTCCGTTTCCTTTTCCCTTGTGCCAGGAACAAACTGCTACAAAATAACATCCCTGTTACAATCCTTGGAGTAAATATATGCAAAAGGCTCCCTTCCTACTCCATAAGCACATTGCGGGCAATAGGGACCAAACCACATAAAATCTTCCTTTTTAATTCCGAGCCAAGTATCATCCATAAGGTACATGCCTTCACCGCTTAAAATATATGCACCATGCTCCTGTACATGGGTTTCCACAAAGGGATGACATCCCCCCGGTTCAAAGGAAAGAATATGCATATTCATGTCAAACGCCACATCATCCACAGGAAGGAAATCTTTAATATGTACATTGCTCATTTCATCATATATACGGAAGGGTACCTCCTCAATATTGCCGGTTACCACATAAGGCTTTAAATCCTTATAAGGAATAAATACCTGTTTATACAATAAAATTTTTGCCTGAAAGCTGACAGCCTGAAAGCCAAGTCCTGTCCCTGCCGGTGCAAATGCATAACCGCCGTTTTTCATGGCATAAGTTTTCCCTTCAACAGTTATGTCAACCTCCCCGTCCACTATATAAATAAAAGTCTCAATATCAGGCTCTGTTCCAAAAAGCCCTTTGGTCCCTCCTCCCTTTCCTGCATCAATAATGTACTGCACGAAGCCTGCCCCCATTTTGGGAGAGGCAACAATGCTCACCTTACAGCCTTCTATTTCCGGAACCACATTGTTTACCAATCCTTCCTTTGGAATTACTGCCCACAGCCCCGGTTTTACCACCGCTCTTGTTGATAATAAATCCTTTGGATAACCCATTTTTCATTCCTCCTTGCATCCTAATAACTTCTTTATGACATGAAACAATAAAAGTACTGCTTTTTCCAGCGAATCAGGTCTTGTATATTCCTCCGGGCAGTGACTTCTTCCTCCAACGCTTGGTACAAAGACCATAGCCGTTGGAATTACCATTCCTATAGGCAGACTGTCATGTCCGGCTCCGCTGTTTATTTCCTGCCAGGAATAGTTCTTTTCTTTTGCCGCCACCTTCAGCATATGTCTGAAATCCTCATCCATATCCACCGGTTCTGCCGACAGAGTCTTTTGTTCTGAAAAAACCGTATTTCTGGACAATATATTGTGAATTTCAAACATCACATCTTCTATATGCTTTTTCTGAGGACTTCTCACATCCAGACTGAATTCCACCTTTTGGGCTATGGTATTTACTGTATTAGGGGTTACATTTACATATCCCACTGTTGCCACTGTTTCCGGATACTTTCTGGCGCAGTCTCCAATCCCTGCAATAACCTTTGCCGCCATCTCTACGGCATCCTTACGCATATCCATAGGCGTGGTTCCTGCATGGTCCGCCCTGCCATATACCGTAATCATTCTTCGTTCCATTCCCACAATGGTTTTTACGATTCCGATATCCTGATTGTTTGCTTCTAAAACCGGTCCCTGTTCAATATGTATCTCAAAAAAGCCTTTTATATCTGACAGATTTCTTTTTGCATCACCTATCTTTTCCGGCTTTAGTCCATATTCCTTCATAGCCTCATAAATGCTGACGGAGTTTTTATCCTTCCGTTCTTTTAACTCTTCCACCGTCCACTGTCCAAGCATAGCCTTGCTGGTAAAAAAACCGCCTGAAAATCTTGCCCCTTCTTCATCATTGGCTGCTATGATTTCCAAAGAGTATTCCATTTCCCTGCAGGATACTAACAGCCTTGCTATTTCAATTCCGCACAGGACTCCTGCAATGCCGTCATAGTTTCCTCCGTTTTCCACACTGTCATAGTGGGAACCTATTAAATAAGCTTCCTTTTTCCTGCCTTCTCTGCGTCCAATCACAGCTCCTGTTTCATCCATGCGAACCCGAAGCCCGGCCTCTTCCATCAGTTCCTTAATATACTCTGCCGCATCCTTTGCTTCATAAGTAAAAGGCAGTCTGGTAGTCCCTCTGCTTCCCGGCTTTGAAAAGGCGGATAATTTCTTTATTTCACATTCAAGTTCCGCCGCAATTTGTCCCATATGCATCCTCCTTTCCATAATCCTAAAACCCATATGGCGGCTTTCCGCAGCTATGAAAAACACGTCCCCTATAAGGCATATTTTCCATAACCGGCTGCCGGAACCGGCTGATTGTCAAAAACAGTCCTTCCCCGAACTATAGTGCGCTCTACTTTTCCATGAAATGTTTCTCCCACATAAGGGGATATCTTGCATTTCGTATAAATATCACTTTCTGTAAAGGTCCATTTTTTATCCGGATCAATAATCATAAGGTCTGCATCCGCTCCCGGTGCAATGATGCCCTTTTTTCCATATATTCCAAATCTTTTAGAAGGATTTGCCGACAACAGCCTTGTCATCTGATTCAGGCTCATTCCTCTTTTATGTACGCCTTCCGTCAAAAGCACATGGACAATGTTCTGCACTCCTGCCACACCGCCCCATGCATTCCATATATTGTCTTTTCCCTTTTCCTTTTCTTCTTCCGTGCATGGGGAATGGTCAGAGGTAATCATATCCACTTTTCCTTCCAGTACCTTCTGCCAGAGCTTCTCTTTACATGCTTTGCTTCTTAAAGGCGGGGCACATTTCAAAATGGGACCTTTTTTTGCAAAGTCATCCTGAGTGAACCATAGGTAGTGTGCACATAACTCCGCCGTAACGCATACCCCTTTTTCCTTTGCCTGTGAGATTTCATCAAATGCTTCCGGAACTGATACATGGCAGAGATGTCCGTTTCCTCCTGATTTTTCTGTCCAGAAAAGAAATCTTCTTATGGCTTCAAGCTCCTGTATTTCCGGTCTTGCTTCCACCCATGAAAGCGCATCGCCTCTTCCTGCTTCCCGCATCTTCCTTCCATAATATGCAGTTACCATATCGTTTTCCTCGTGAACGCCAATAAACTGACTGGTGCCTGCAGTATACTTTAAACCCTCATATAAGATGGCATCATTTGCCGTGGTAAATTCCACACCGCTGCTGCTCATAAATGCCTTATATCCTACAACACCCTTTTGATGCATTTTAGACAGCTCATTCAGATTGTCGTCTACCAGCCCGCCCCAGAAAATATAATCAATATTTGCCTTTTCTTTTGCCTGTGCCAGCTTTTCATTAAAAGCCTTTTCATCAATCAGCGCCGGAATGCTGTTTATGGGCATATCCGCCACGCAGGTAGTGCCTCCAAAGGCTGCCGCCATTGTGCCGCACCTCCAGTCTTCCCAATGGCTTCGCCCCGGGTCATTAAAATGTACATGGGCATCCAATACCCCTGCCATTACATATTTGCCGGAAGCATCTATGATTTCCTCCGCCCCCTCCAAATCCTGCTCCTGTAAAGCTATGCCTGCAATCTTTCCGTCCTTCACCCCTATGCTTCCCAAAAAGGTAAGCTCTCCCGTTACAATTTGTCCGTTCTTTATGATACAGTCGTATTTCATACTGCTTTCCTCCCTTTTAAGGTCAGCCTTTCCATCCATTTAAATATATAAGACACTGTAACAGTCAGAATCAGATATATCACCGCTACAATTACTAATGGCATAAACGGCCGGTAAGTGTTGCCGCGTATAATATCCGCCGCATACATCAAATCTGCCAATCCCATAATCGATACCTGAGATGACTGTTTGATCATGCTGACAAATTCATTTCCAAGAGTAGGAAGTACATTTCTCAATGCCTGCGGAAGAATAATCAGCTTCATAATATTCCCCCTGCTGAATCCTAAAGCCTGTGCGGCCTCCTTCTGTCCGCTGTCCACCGATTCAATGCCGCCTCTTACAATTTCACAAATATATGCCGTACTGTTAATGGCAAGTGCCAATATCCCGGCAAAGAGCCTGTCAAATGTAACACCTCCGATTTCCATATTCGGAAAGCTTACTCCTATCATGGGAAGTCCATAATAGACCATTGATATCTGAACCAGAACCGGAGTCCCTCTTACAACTTCCACATACAAATTGGCAGCCCACCTTAAAGGCGCAATTCTGCATCTTTTTAAAAGCGCCATTAAAATACCGCATATAAGTCCAAACAGACTTGCCAATAAGGATACTACAATGGTTACCCTGGTGCCCAGAATAATATAATACCTGTAATTTACTATAATCTTGATAATAGAAGCCATAGACATTTTCCTTTCTCTATATATCGATCCATCTTATTTCATTGCCGGACAGCCGGTTCAGTCCGGTAGTCTGGCGGTAAGATTTCCAATATATCTCATTTACATACGGGAACAATTTATCTGCCCACTCTTTTGCCTTTACATACTCTTTTCTGAACTCACCCATCATGCCATTTAATTCTTTCATCAGTCCCTTCTCATCTACTGTAAGAATCTTTTTGTCTTTTACTACTGTCCTGCCGTTTATCATAACTCTTACGATGGAACTTCCATTTTCACAATATACTAAATGCTTTATCAAATCATTTCTTGGAGTAAAGGCAGTTGTATTCATATCCAGAAATACCATGTCTGCACGCATGTTTTCTGCAATCACTCCTACATGATCATTTCTTCTTGTGCTCCTTGCCCCTCCGCATGTGGCTGCTTTGAACACATCCAGGGCTTCCGGCCACTTTGAATAGTCAGGCGTAGTAACCTTGTGCAGCAGCCCGCACAGCTTCATTGCTTCAAAAATGCTCTGATTATCGTTGCTGCTCATTCCGTCGGAGCCAAGTGCAACAGGAATACCCGCTTCCCTGATTTTTGCATATGGCATAATACCGCTTCCAAGCTTTAAATTGCTTGCGGGATTATGTACGATTGTAGCTCCTGCCTTTGCAACCAGCTCAATATCATAATCTGTCAGCCACACAGAGTGTACAATTGTGGTTCTGTCAGATAACACGCCGATATGATTCATATGTTCTATTAAGGAGCTTTGATAGAATTCCTTTCCTGTTACCTGCTGCATCTTCGTTTCCAGCACATGGGTATGTACCGGAAGGTTGTATTTTTCTCCTAACCTGTGCATTCCCTGAAAAAACTCGTCGGTACATCTTTGAGGCGCTACCGGCGCCAGCACCACATTTGTCATGCCGCCCGGATTATGCCATTTATCCACCATTCCTTCAATCAGCTCATACAGTTCCTCTTTATCCGCTGCCGGCGGATAGGCATCCTTTATATCCTGAGGTAATATATCTGCAATATATGGCAGCTTATCCTTCCACTGTTTATCACACAAATTTGTCGTAACGCTTGCCCTCATTCCAATATCCCGATAGGCCTCCATTACCGCATCTGTTCCTTCCAGTGTTGCCTTTGGATATTCCGACACATCATCCTGTACAAGAGTTACCCCGTGCTTTACCATCTCTATGGCTCCAAGCATAGTCCTTAAATAAATCAGCCGTTTGGAAAAGGGACCATACATAAAAGTGGGATAAGTATAAAGCATCCAAAGCTCCAGCGGAAGGTTGTCAAATTGCGCTTTAAAAAGATTTTCATCAGAATGCAGGTGCGCATTTACCAATCCGGGAATAATAAGCTGACCTGCGGCATCTATTATTTCATCCGCTTCCTTTTCCATATTCTTTCCTATTTGTACTATGTTATTGTCCTCAATATAAATATCCGTTTCTTCCGGTGTGTACTCTCTTCCCAAAAGTACTGTTCCGTCTTTTATCAATATTCTCATCTTAACTCCCAGCTTTCTCTCCTTATTATGAATTTCCATCTATACGTAAAATTGTTCCATATCCTTTTCTAAATTTATCGTTTCCCTTGGCAGATTTGGTGCATACATACACAGGGAGCTTGTCCATAGGCCCATATGACACAGGGAATACAGCATCATAAGCCCCGCTTCACAGGAATCCACTACAGGAACCTTCAATTCCCTTTCTATCCGCTTGTGCAATCCGCTCATACCTGCACAGCCCAGGCAAAGGACCTCCGCTCCTGCAGCCAATGCCTTTTTCCCTGCATTCAATATTTCTTTTTCTACTTCTTCTCCTGATAGCTCATGAAGCTCTGTCACACTCAGACCCGTACTGAAAACTCCGGCGCATTTATCCTTTATTCCAAAACACTCCACTGCCTCTTTTAACATGGGCACCCACTTTTGCGAAGTAGTTACGATTCCAAACAGATTTCCTGCCATTGCTGCCATGTAACATGCCCCTTCTGCAATTCCTACTACCGGTTTTCCTGTAAGCTCCCGTAAAGCCTTTATGGATGGATGATTACTGAAGCATGCAATCAGATATCCGTCATATTCTGTTTTTCTTTCAGCTATCAGCTTTAATATATGATAAGAACTTATTATCTCATCCGTATGACCCTCAATAGAAACCGGGCCTGCCACATTCGCTGCCACTTCCAGCTTAACATCATCCAGCTTAAGCCCCTTCAGGCTTTCCTCAATCTGCTTTGTCATTTCCCATCCTGTATTCGGATTTATTACTAAAAACCTCTTTTTTTCATTTAAAATAGATTGCATAGCATCCCGTCCGTTTCTTTTGCACACCTTTCATATATGATTTTCAGATATTCTTCCAATCTTTTATTTTCTTTTACCGTTTTTTCAAACCTGTTTTTGAATTCTCCGTATTTTTCATGTATTCTTTTCAATATTGCTTTTTCATCCACTGTAAGAACAGTTCCCTTATGATAGATTTTTCTTCCGTTGGAAAAAACCGTTTCCACTGCCTCTCCATTTTCACAATATACTAAATGGTTTTCTATGCTGCTTTCCGGAATAAAGCTTGTATTTCCTTTATCCATTACTACAATATCTGCAGCCCTTCCCTTTTCTATTATTCCTATTTCATCCTTTCTCATCAGACTTTTTGCAGCATTTTTATATACCATTTCAAGTAAGCTGTAGCTATCTGCCCACTGCCTGTAATCGGGAGTGGTAATTTTCTGTAAGAGCCCGGCATATTTCATGGCCTCAAACATATTCTGTCCATCATTGCTGCTCATTCCATCTGTCCCCAGGGCTACATTCACACCGTTTCTTTTCATTTTAATAAGCGGCATGATTCCGCTTCCAAGCTTTAAGTTGCTGACAGGATTAGTAATGAGCGTGGCATCTGCTTCACCAAGAAGCTTCATATCCTCCTCATCCATCCAGACACCATGAATTACCGAAAGCCGTCCCGATAAAAGCCCAACTCTTTTTGCATGCTTCACAATGGATTCTCCATAAAACACATTACCGGTACAATACTGTATTCTGGATTCCAGAATATGCGTATGCATGGGCAGGTCATATTCTTCTGCAAGCCTCTTTGCACGCATCAGATATTCATCACTGCATCTTTGGGGCGCTGAAGTGGATACCACCACCTTATGTCCTGCTTTTCCATTCCATAATTTGATCATTTCCTTATATAATGCAATATTCTGCTCCATATCCGGCTTATTACAAAGCTGCCCGGCCAATTCCTCAGGAAATACTTCCTTTGTAAAAGGAATCTTGTCCATATATTTTTTGTCTCCCATGTTAAGGGCAACATTTGCCTTTATTCCAATATCCGTGTATGCCTGAAATACTGCTGAATAGCCATCCGCCGTTCCCTTTGGACACTCCGACACATCATCCTGCACACAGGTTACCCCGCACTTTATCATTTCCAATGCTCCAAGCATAGTTCGCAGATAAATCATTTCAGCAGAGAAGGGACCGTAGCTAAGAGGCGGACAACTGTACAACATCCATATTTCCAGCGGCATATTGTCAAACATTCCCTTAAAAAAGTTTTCATCCGAATGAAGGTGTGCATTTATCATTCCGGGTATCAACAGCTTGCCGGAACAATCTATTATCTCCTTTCCTTCCTCCGATATTCCCCTGGAAACGGCTGCAACCTTACCGTCTTTTATAAGCACATCCTGCCCTTTTAGGTATTCACCTTTTTTGCCCATTGTAAAAATATCTGCATTTTTCAGTAATAACATACGATTCCTTCCCTTAAATCTGCTAAAATGGCTATTCTGCGTTTGCTTTATTCATTTCTGCCGCCTGTTTGCTGTAGGTCGCCAGCCACTCATCAATCTTTCCATTATTCTGGCACTCTTCAATAATCGTATTGATTAAGTCAAGTAAGTCATTATTTCCTTTATTTACTGCGATTGCTTTAATACTGTTATAAGAATCATCTGAAGCCTCACTCCATGTAAGGTTATCATATGCATCCACATACTGTTGACCAACTGTTTTTTCCATACATACACCAGCCACATTATCTGCCTGTAATTCCATCATGGAGCTTGGAATCTTGTCCAGTGACAGAACAGTTGCGCCCGGCAGGCATTCTTTTACGAAACGTTCTTCGCTGGAGCCGATATTTGCCGCTACCGTGCTTCCCGAAAAATCTTCACAGGTCTTGTATTTGTCCGCATTTTCCTGTTTGATGACAATCCCTTCTTCGCAGGTCATATATGCATTTGAAAATTCTACTGTTTCGCGCTGCTCGTCACTTGGCGTAACACCATCAATTACCACATCCAGCTTATCAGTTGCAAGCGCCGACAGCACCGCATTAAAAACCATAGGCTCTAATTTCAGTTCCACCCCTAATCTTTCTGCCAGCACTTTTGCAATTTCAATATCAATGCCTACCGGATCCTGATTTCCAGTTGTAACATCTACAAAGGAATATGGTGCATAAGAAGCATCACAGCCTACTACAAGAACACCCTTTTCCTGAATTTCCTTTATTTTATCTCCTACCGTGTAATCTGCAGCCGCTTCGCCCTCTTCTTCCGGACTTCCAGCGGTTATTTCTTCTGTTGTCTCATCATTTGCCTCTTCATCTGCAGATTCTTCTGCTGCCGGCTCTGTTGTTTCCGGTGCAGGCGCTTCCTTTCCGCATGCCGCCAATGAAAATGCCATAGCTCCAATTAATAATGCTGCAATCAATTTTTTCATAATGCTTTCCTCCATTTTAAAAAGTGTTCATTCATGCATCCAATATTCATACACCTAAAGAACAACCGTGTTTTATGAAAAATATAATGAAAAAGGAGCAAAGTGTCTTCCACTCTGCTCCCTTGCATGTATGTTAATTGCATTATATCTGTTAACTCCGGGTTGTTCAATGTGCTCCGTATACAAATCAATTTGTTTGTTTTGTGCACGAAGCATATTTGTTTTTCATAGGGATGTGTGTATAATGATTTTAAAATGGAGGTGATATTATGGAAAATTTATTTACATTAAAAAACTTGTCAAAAACATTTAACGGTGATCTTGAAGTTTTAAGGGACGTAAGCCTTTCCATAAAAGAAGGGGAAGTTGTTACTATCATCGGTCCTTCCGGCTCCGGCAAGAGCACCCTGCTACGGTGTCTGAATCTGCTGGAACAGCCCACACATGTTACTGAAATGATTTATAACGGAAAAAATATTCTTTCTTCTGATATAAATGTAAGAGAGCTCAGGGAAGAAATCGGCATGGTATTTCAAAAGTTCAATCTTTTTCCACATTATACTGTTTTGGAAAACATTATGCTGGCTCCTACAAAAAACCTGAAAATAGCCAAAAAAGAAGCAAAGACGGATGCTCTTCATTATTTAGAAGAGGTAGGACTGCTTGAAAAAGCTGATTCTTATCCTTTTTCCCTTTCCGGCGGCCAGCAGCAACGTGTAGCTATTGCAAGGGCACTTGCAATGCATCCGAAAATGCTTTTATTTGACGAACCCACATCCGCTTTAGACCCGCAGATTGTAGGCGATGTTTTAGATGTTATGAAAGAGCTTGCCAAAAAGGGCATGACAATGCTGGTAGTTACCCATGAGATGACCTTTGCCAGAGAAGTTTCCGACAGAATTATATTTATGGACGGCGGGTATATTATAGAAGAAGGGACACCGGACGAAATATTCTCAAATCCTCAGGATAATAGAACCAGAATATTTCTTGCCCGTACCCTGAATCATTAGACAGTACTTTTCTTTATGGAAAGGAGTTGGACACGCATGAGTACATCTATGGAATGGCTTGCCACACAACAGATATTGCCTGATTTCAAGTGGATTGCCGGTAAAGGCGGTAAGGACAACGTGATTACCGGTGTGAATATAATGGACAATCCGGATACTGTCCGTTTTCTCGTAGGCGGAGAACTTATTCTTTCTACCGGATACTTTCTTATAAATGACGATAAGCTCCGCCGGAATTTTATTCACGACCTTGTTGAAAAAAAATGTGCAGGACTTGGAATCGCCTTAAAACGTTATCTGGACAAGCTTCCTGAATCTATGATTGAAGAAGCAGACCGGCTGGATTTTCCCATTATAAGCATTCCCTTTGAACAGAATTTTGCGGAAATCAGTATGATGATATACCGGAAAATACTGAAGGAGGAAATGGCTGATACCGAGACGGTCTATCAGATGTATCGGAAGCTGAATGAAATCATCATCCATGAACACTCCTTAAGAGATACCCTGAATACAATCTATGACCTGATCGGATGTCCTGTAATTCTTACCAATAACCGATTGGAATTTTTAGAGCGCTCCCATTCCACGGGGCAGGACAACGATTATATTGAAAATCAGCTTATATTCGACCCAATAGAAACCGAAAGCATTTTAAACGAATATGATATAAAGCATTTTCAGGTAACTACCAGCCTTGCCCGGATACTGTTTCCCATCCGCGATAAGGACAATCTGTTGGGCTTTCTTTGCTTTGTGGAAAATACGGACAGCTTTTCTACCAATAAATATAATTTCGTTTTCAGCATTTTATCCCTGCTTGCCATCGAGCTGATAAATAATACTCTCAGGCAGCAAAGCAACCTGCAAAAACAAAACAACTTTATCCGAAATATCTTATCCGGCAACCTTTCGGAATTTGACATGATATCTCAATGCAATCTATACGGTTTTGACTATATAAGCCCGCGGATTTGCGCGGTTATTCATCCTGAAATAGGACTGGATAAGCAGTTCGAGGAAAGGGCTTCTATCAGGGAACGTTTTGATTTCCTTATTCGCGGTCAGATTTCACGTTCCAATCAGATAATTTACAAATTTAATTATGAGAGGAATTTTATTCTGTTTTTCCTGTCCCATTCTTCCTTCAGTCATAGTAACACAAATGAAGCAAAGGAATTTGTAGAACAGCTTGCAAAGCTGATGGATGCACAAAATTTTACCTATAATATCGGTGTAAGCGAATGCCTGCAGGGAATTGATACAGTCCAGTCTTCCTTTCTGGAAGCCATGGATGCCCTTCAGATTGGCAAAAAGGTTCATGCCAAAAGCCATATTTTCCAATATAATGAGGATATTATTTATCACACCCTGTCCAATTCCATATCCAGCCCTCATTTAAAGAATTTTTATTTAAATACTCTAAAGTCTCTTATAGAATTTGACAAACAAAATAATGCTTCCTTATTTGAAACGCTGCATATGTATTTTAAATGCAATTTCAGCATAAAGGAAACATCCAAAGCCTTGTATATACACAGAAACACTATGGCATCAAGGCTGGAGAAAATAAAAGAGCTGCTGCCATATGATTTGTCCGATTTTAACAATTCTGCAATTCTGCTGCTCAGCTTTTATGCCTATGAGCTTCTGGAAAAGAAAAACTAATACGAATACAATCAGGAGGAAAGAAAATGAAGAAATATGTAATAACAATAGCAAGACAATTTGGAAGCCTTGGTCGCCCAATTGCCCGGGGGCTTGCAGACCAGCTTGGCATTGAATACTACGACAGGGATATTGTTGAAGAAGTTGCACACAAACTGAACCTTCCGGTTTCCACAATAAGCGAATCTGAGGAAAAAGCCCGTTCTCTTTTTTTTAATATGAAATATCCTCTGGGTACTGCAACTACTCCTACTCAGGACAAGATTTTTTCCGTTCAGCAGGAAATCATATTAAATCTGGCTGAAAAGGAATCCTGCATTATCGTTGGACGATGCTCTGATTACATACTGGAAAAAACAAAAAATCATATCAGCATCTTTATTTATGCACCTTATGAAGCCCGTATGGATAACTGTATCAACCGCCTTCATCTTTCAAAGCAGGAAGCAGAAAAAATGATTGCGGCAGTAGATAAGGCAAGAAATTCATACCATCTGCGCTATGCCCACTATCTCCCTTATGATATCAATCATAAGGATCTGCTCATTAACAGCAGCCTGCTTGGTGTAGAGGGTACTGCTAAATATCTGGCTCAACTGGTACGGAATAATTTTGAATGAAACCGCCAGTCTCTTTCTGCACCAGCAGAGAAATCTGCTGTCTGAACTGTTGCCCGCATATGCAAGCTTTTTTAGGCAGCAGACAGTAGTTTGTTGCCTTTTTTTTCATTTTCCATTATAATAAACCATTGCCAGGGAAACACTAATGAAAATCAGGAGTTCAAGCTACAGAAAAGGACGGTGAGAGCCATGTCGGAAATACAATGGAAGCAAATAACCATGGAGGATGAGGCATTAATAAAAGGGTATTATGAGCAGGAACAATCCAGAAGCTGCGAGTTTACTTTTGCAAACAATTTTTTGTGGTCTCCTCATTACAAAACAAGATATGCAATTGTAGAAGGAATGCTGGTGTTCATTTCAGGAGCAGAAAATTTTTCCGTAAGCTTTCCTTTGGGAAAAGGAAGTGAGATGAAGGCAATGGAAGTGCTGTTTTCCTATTTTAAGGAAATGGAAAAACCTTTCCAAATGCATATGGTAACGCCGGAACAGTTCCAAAAGCTGGAAGCGCTTTATCCCGGAAAATTTCAGATTGAATATGACCGGGACGCGGCAGATTACATTTATGAATCGGAAAAACTGATTACCTTATCGGGGAAAAAGCTTCACAGCAAGCGCAACCATCTGAACCGATTTAAAGAAGAGCACCCCAACTGGCAGTATGAATCCATAACAGCAGAAAACAGGCATGAGTGCATGGAAATGGCAGAAAAATGGCGCCAGTTGAACGGCTGTGATGAGGATGAAGAAAAAGAAGCAGAGTTTTGCGTTACACTGAATGCGTTAAAGAATATGGAAAGGCTGGGGCTGACAGGTGGATTGATTCGTCTGGATGGTGAAGTGATTGCTTTTTCCATTGGCGAGCCGGTATGTAATGATACTTTTGTTGTTCATATTGAAAAAGCATATGCCCATATACAAGGCGCTTATCCTATAATCAACCAGCAGTTTGCAGAGCATGAAGCTGCAGGGTATTTATATGTGAACCGGGAAGAAGACGTGGGGGCGGAAGGACTTAGAAAGGCAAAGCTTTCCTATCGGCCGGTATTCCTGCAGGAGAAAGGTCTGGTTACTTTAAAGTAACCAGACCTTTCTCCTGTTCGGTTATATATCCTTATTAAAAAGATGGATATTATCCCAGGAAAGGTCATGCCCGTTAAAATCTGCCGTCTTCCGGGAACCTTCTGCAATACTCATGCGGTATTCGGTAGGGGTGCAGTCCATGTATTTTTTAAACAGCTTATTGAAATAGCTGCTGCTGTTAAAGCCTACACGGGAAGCCAGTTCTGCAATAGAGAGCTTCCTGTTTTCACGGATAAGGCCTGCAGCCACAAAAATGCGGTATTTCATCAGATATTCAAAAGGGGTGAGTTGGATACTGCGCTTGAAGCAGCGGCAGCACTCTCCCTTGCTTACATGGATGGAAAAAGCAATATCATCCAATGAAATAGTATCGTTATAGTGCTTTTGTATGAACAGGATTGCTTTTCTGGTTCTGGCCTCATCCAAGGTAAGCTGAGCGGAATTTTCAGGAAGCGAGGAGCTTCCGGGGACTTCCAGATGTTCCAATAAAAGAAGCCAGAAAGAAGAAAGGGCATTCCGAGTATAAATTTCATAACCAAAAGGTTTCTGAAGATTCAGGGAAAAGACCTCCGCTAATCTTTCGATAGAAGCTTTATGGAATTCTTTTGTTCCGTCCAATATTATGCAGCGCAAATCCCGATTGGATGAAATGGGATTTAAATAAGCGGCAGCCAGCTTAGTCTGTCCGTGGCCAAACAGAAAAAAGGGATGAAACACAATAGATACATATACACAGTTTTCGTCTTTGAGAGGATGGGCAGAATGAAGAATATTATGGTTGATAAAAATTGCCTGTCCTTCCGATAAAATAAATGCCTCGTCATTTATCATAAATTTGACCCGCCCGCTTTTCACAAGGGAGATTTCCATCTCTTCGTGCCAGTGCCAGCGGACAAATCCTGTATGCAGGGCATCGAAATTTACCAGATAGGTGCCCACCGGATATTCCAAATCCCCATGAGCCTTTAGCTCTTCCATATTTTCATTTACATGAACTATAGAATTAGAAGTATCTAATATTTTATTCATGAAATCACCTGAATCATCTTTCTAAATAGTCTGAAAAAGCCTTTACGGCCAGTCTGTAATTTCCTTTGGCAATAGGAACAAAGGAGTCGTTCCCTATAATAAAATCATAGCGGCGGCTTCCGGTAACATGCTGGAAGTTTACGAGAAAGCTCCTGTGACAGCGGTAAAAATGCCGGCTGGGAAGTGATTTCTGCAAATCGTCCATTCGTCCCCTTATAAATAAGGAGCCGCCCTTTGTATGCAGGGTTATTTTGGACTCCATGATTTCCGCATAGTAGATATCTGAAACGGAAAGCAGCACCTTTTGATTGGAGGTATCTTTTAATAATACGGTTTCTGCCCTGGCGGTATCCTTGCAGGCATCAAAGAAACGGCGGAAGGCTTCCTTCAGATTTACTAAAGTAACAGGCTTCACCAGATAGTGCAGGGGTGCCACTTCATAGCTTTCCACTGCATAATCGCTGGAAGAGGTAATGAATACAATGTTTGCAGCCTCAGCCTTGATGCGTATCTTTCTTGCAAGCTCCATGCCGTTCATTCCATCCAGTAATATATCTAAGAAAAACAGGTCATAGGAGGTGGAAGACAAGGCTTCTAACAGGCTTTCAGCACTTTCATAAGTATCTATTTCATATGTAAAGGAAGTTTCTTTTAAAATCTTTGCGGACATTTTTTTTAATACGGTAGTAAAAAGAAGCTCGTTATCTACTATGGCTACCCGGATGTGTTCCATTGCTATGTTCCTCCAGTCTGGATGTAGTAAAGAAAATTAGCTATTGTCCACTTCATTTTAGCATAGTCAATGGTAAACCTCAAATATAAAATACTTAAATATAACTTTAATTAAGTTTTAAAAAAGTAACATTTACCCTTTTTTGCAAGAGTAAATGCTACTTCCTTAATCACTACTTCCAAATTGGAAATAAACTTTTCACTTCGGCAAGGCTTTCACTTTTATTTTTCCCGGAATGTAGCACAGGATGTCTGTTTACAGTCGCAGGCATTACATCCCTTGATATCAACCTTTTCTGCGTGACATTTGTAATTTGCATTGTATATACATTTGGTCGCCTCACAGTCGATACAGATGGTCTGGCACGGATGGTCCAGAGCGCTTACAAAGTTGTCCCTTCCCTGTTCCCGGAAAGAATCGCAGCAGGTCTCGTCGGTGTTCTCCGCATGCTTTCCGCCTACCATAATGTCGCCTTTACAGCAACAGTCGCTTTTGTTATAAGAGCAGGTGTCAACTGCACATTTTAATACTGCCATAATAAAGCCTCCTATATTTTTCTTGAATTTATTTGTCTGCTTTAGAACAGAAATGTTCCTATATGTAGTATTGGTAGCATTTGTTTTTTTATTCGGAATGAAAATGGAATTTTTATACATAAAATGCGGCATGGAAGGATTTGCTTTTTCCTCCATGCCGCTGGTTTCTTTTAACTGTTTTTTAATGCTTTCTTATTGCTTTCTTTTAATTATCTTCTTCTAATTGTTTTCTTCCACTACTTCTTTTCTGATTTCCTTTGTTCTGATTTCTTTTGCAATTTCATCAATAAAGGTGTCTAAATTCTTTTGACCTTCATCTCCGGCAAAACGGCTCCTTACGGAAACAAGTCCTTCCTCTTCTTCCTTTTGCCCCACTACAAGCATGTAAGGCACTTTTGCAAGACGGGTTTCCCGAATCTTATAGCCGATTTTTTCGGAACGGTTATCCAAAGTACAGAGAATGCCGTTTTCTTTTAATTTTTCTTCCACGCTCTTTGCATAATCAATATATTTTTCAGAAATTGGAAGCACGCGCACCTGCTCCGGGCAAAGCCATGTAGGGAACTTCCCTGCATATTTTTCAATCAGCCATGCCAGAGTTCTTTCATAGCAGCCCATGGAGGTTCTGTGGATGATGTAAGGGCGCACTTTTTCTCCGTTCTGGTCCACATAATACATATCAAACTGTTCTGCTAAAACCGCATCCCACTGAATAGTAATCATGGTGTCTTCTTTTCCGTATACATTCTTTGCCTGAATATCCACTTTTGGGCCGTAAAAAGCAGCCTCTCCTTCTTCTTCCGTAAAAGGAACTCCCAATTCCAGCAGGATGTCCCGGATATGTGCCTGTGTCTCTTCCCAGACTTCCTCGCTTCCAACATATTTTTCCTTATTATTGGGGTCCCATTTGGATAAGCGGTAGGTAACATCCTCAGACACTCCCAATGTGTCCAGACAGTATTTTGCCAGAGCAAGGCAGCCCTTAAATTCTTCCACCATCTGATCCGGCCTTACAATCAGATGTCCTTCCGAAATGGTGAACTGGCGGACACGGGTAAGTCCGTGCATTTCACCGGAATCCTCGTTTCTAAACAAGGTAGAAGTCTCCCCGTAACGCAGCGGCAGATCCCTGTAGGACTTCTGGCTTGCCTTATACACATAATACTGGAACGGGCAGGTCATGGGGCGAAGGGCAAACACTTCCTTATCCTTTTCCTCATCTCCCAGCACGAACATGCCTTCCTTGTAGTGGTCCCAGTGTCCGGAAATCCGGTACAAATCGCTTTTTGCCATAAGAGGGGTCTTTGTACGCACATAGCCTCTCTTTTCTTCCTCGTCCTCAATCCAGCGCTGCATGATCTGAATCATCTTGGCGCCCTTCGGCATTAAAAGAGGAAGCCCCTGTCCAATTACGTCAACCGTTGTAAACAGTTCCATTTCCCTGCCAAGCTTGTTATGGTCGCGCTTCTTAATGTCCTCCAAATGCTCTAAATATTCTTTCAGCTCATCCTTTTTATTAAAGGCGGTTCCGTAAATTCTCTGCAGCATTGCATTTTCGGATTTCCCTCTCCAATAGGCACCGGAAGAGGAAATCAGCTTAAATGCCTTGATTCCTTTTGTGCTCATTAAGTGGGGTCCTGCACAAAGGTCTGTAAATTCTCCCTGTCTGTAAAAAGAAATCACCGCATCCTCCGGCAAATCCCGAATCAGTTCTACCTTATATGGCTCTTCTTTTTCTTCCATGAATTTTATGGCTTCTTCTCTTGGAAGTGTAAATTTCTCAAGCTTTGCCCCTTCCTTGATGATTTTCTTCATTTCCCCTTCTATTTTATCCAAATCCTCCCTGGAAAAAGGCTCTGCTTCAAAGTCATAATAAAAGCCTGTGTCAATGGAAGGCCCGATTGCCAGTTTTACATTGGGATATAGGCGTTTTACAGCTTCCGCCAGAACATGGGAAGCGGTATGGCGTATGGTGGATAAGCCCGCCTTGTCATTGGCAGTTAAAATATTCAGCTCGCAGTCCTGCTCCACCATAGTTCTTAAATCTACCACCTGCCCATTGACTTCACCGGCGCAGGCAGCTCTTGCCAGCCCTTCGCTGATATCGAGGGCAATGTCATATACGCTCATGGACTGGGCGTATTCTTTTACGGAACCGTCTTTTAATGTGATTTTCATTGTTTTTCCTCCTCTAAATTACTTTCCTGTTTTGCTTTTTCCTGTTTTTATGCTTTTGTCTTTCCGTTTTTTATATTTCTATCTTGATTTTTCTGCTTTTATATTTCTGCCTTGGTTTTCCTGTTTTTCCGGTTTTTGCTCAGGCTCTTTGTACCGTCAGTCTTCTGTCTCCGATTCACAGACACCAATGCACTGACATTCCTCTTCATCCAAATCAGCCCTTCCGCAATTATTGCTTCCGTTGTGATTGCCATTATTGCTTCCAATAGTCACTCCATGGGTCCACGGCGCTTTCAAAAGACCGATGGCAATGCCTGCAAAGAAACAAAGCCCTCCTAACATCCATAATTCTCTTTTATTGATTTCTACTTCACCAATAAATAAATCTTCAAAAAACTCTCTCATACGCATATGCCTCCTTTTTATTCTTTTTTAATCTTTTCTCATTCATCAATTGTGAAACACCCTGCAGTCCCAATCTGATCTGCAACATAAAACAATATCACAGACAGGATGCTTTGCAATTGACTGTTTTCCTGCATGAAGCTGTTTTCCATACCAGACAAAAAAAGCCCCATGCACTTATTTTGTGCATGGGACGTAATCTACGCGGTTCCACCCTGCTTGCTTTCTGCGCAGCCGGACAGCTCTGACCGGGTACGGCTTATGAAAGCCTCTCATTTGATGGTAACGGAATCACCGGACCGGATTGGGGCCACTCGGAGGTAGTTTTCATCTGCTTCCTGTAAAGATGCTTTCACCACCGGGAAGCTGTTATAGAATGCTCTTTATACAGCACTTTTTTTGATATGCTGCAAAAGCCCTTCTATGCTTTTCTTCCGCCGTCATCTCTCTCTGCTGCATTTCACAGATTACTCTTCTCTTCAACGTGTTGTGCAATATGGGTATTATTAAAAATTTGCTTATTTGTATTGTATGCTTGTTTTTCAAAAATGTAAAGAGGAAATTTTATGATAAAATTCCCATTGAAAATTCCCATAATAAAATCGCAGAAATCTGTTCTGCCAAATGCCCGTTCCAATGGCTGCGGAAAAACTGCCGGCGGAACCGCTGCGGAAAAGCTGATAAGGAAAACTTGATATTAAATCTTCACAATATCCACCGGATTTCCATGCTCCCTGATGATATCCACCAAATCATCCGTTTTCATCCACACCGTTGCTGTATTATCATTGGGATGAATGCCTATCAGGTTCGATGGTTCAAGAAAATCCTTGTCAAGAAATACCTTTACTTTCAACTCTGTGTCATTTAATATTCCAAGCGGCGTTACCGAACCTGCGGTCAGATTCATGATGTTCCTTAAATCATTTTCCGATGCAAAGCTCAATGAACGTGTATTGTTCTTTTGCCTGAATTGTTTTAAATCCACTCTTTTATCCCCTTTTACCGTGATAAGATAATAATTTCTTTTTTTATCATCACGGACAAAAAGATTTTTTGCGTCAGCTTCCGGATATGGAATGTCAATTTGAGAAAGTTCAGCCATATTGTAAACAGCCTTGTGCTCTGTAATCTCGTACCATATATTCCTGCTTGCCAGATATTCATAAATTTCCTGCTTATTCATAGCTTCATCTCGCTTTCATTTTTTTCTTGAAGAAACTCTTATAAAATCGCCGGTTCTTGGCAGGGTTCCTTCAAGCTTGGAACTGCTGCGTTTTTATCAGGGCGGGAGCAGGTGCTTTCTCTGGTAAATTGCTTTCTATTCTTTCATAGCTCTCAACTGCTGGTTCAGCTTTTCTGCGGTTTTCTTATTATACAGATAATAACAGAACCAAACGGCAAATGCGAACGCTACAGCGATCAAGACGGATACCACGGTCACCTTCCATCCGCATTCCACAGGAATCCACCCTATATTAAGTGCTACCAGAAAATAAATGAAAAATCCGGTTCCCATATGAATCAATGTCTGGAGTCCCCGGCCAAATTTCTCACAGTCATAAATCAGGGATGGCACGGTAAAGCCCAATCCAATAAGAATCGTACCAATAGCCTGCGCCACAAAACGATCCGTGGTCATAGCCAAAAACTCATCCCCACCAATCAAAGCGCCTGCCAACATGATAAACACGCAAAGGGTACATCCCCATGCAATTCCTTTTCCAATTATTTTTAACAATTTCATATTTTCCCTCCCTATAATCCTAAATACTTTTTGATTTCCAATATATGTGCTATATCTCTTTAACACCTCCTGGTCCTTCAACTCAATGATTGTAATGGGAACCCCCATGAGTCCTACATTTGCAAGCAGGAAAATTATATTAACAGGTACAACGGTGTCGATTCCAAGCACTTCTTCCCCATATTGTGTTGCTTCCTGTCCAAACGCACCACCAAAAACTACTGTTAAGACAATAGGAAGTACGATCATAAAGAAAAGGGTGACAGGTTCTCTAAACAATGCTTTGAATTCCAACTTAAAAAAAGCTTTAAAATTACCAAACTTCATTTTGATCTCCTCTTTCTTTGGCACGAGGTATCACCGCAGATGACGGAGCCCTGGTGCCGATTCATTTTTCATAATTGACTTGACACTTCACTGCTGTATCTTCCGGTGTAATAAAAATATACATCTTCAAAGTCCATTTTATAGATTTGATACGTAAACTCTTCTCTTTTGTTTAAGATATCCCGCTCAGCTTTTCCAATATAATAATTGCATACGGTTCCGGAAACCCTTATTTCATAACCTATCTGAAAACTGTTAAGTGCATTTTCAAGCTTTTTGCATTCGTTCTCATGCATTTTTATTACATAGGATTCCGGTATTGTCTTCTTTACCTGATCAACAGTCCCGGATGCAATAATATTTCCTTCATGAAGTAAATACAAATAATCACAATATTGCGCTGCCTGATTTAGATAATGGTCTGAAACAATCACAATTTTATTCTTCGCATATTCAATAATCATATTCCAGATTTCATTTCTGCTGAATGTATCTAATCCGGATACCGGCTCGTCCAGAATAATCACTTTCTGCCTTGGAAGCATTGTCATTCCCAGCAACACTCGTCTCTTCAAACCACCGGACAACTTCTTTGTCTTAAAGTTGTAATACTCTCCCAATCCAAGCTCCTTTAGATATTCTATTATGTCAATATTCGGGATATCATATAATTCTTTGACCAGTTGCAACTCTTCTTTTACGTAACATGTCTTTCTCAAAGCATTTTGCTGACACAAAAAACCAATTTTTCTTTTCGCCTCAAAACTTCCCGGAGCATTTCCGAATATGGATATTTCACCGGATGTTTTTTCCCTCATTCCAGCCAGAATCTCCAATAATGTAGTTTTTCCGGAACCATTTGGACCAGCAATCAAATATACTCCCGGTTTATTGATTTCAAAACTGATTTTTTTAAGAACTTCTTTTTCATGGTATTGCTTTACTAAGTGTTTTACTTGTATTCCCAACCTCTTATCCTCCTCGTTTTTCATGTTGACACAGAAAAAATAGCACAAAAAGGAGGCTATTGTCTTATATCATGACATAAGTGGTAAAAAACGATGCATAAGAGGAATTTGCAATCAGGCGATCCCCTGCGGCAAGCGCATCACTGACAGCCTGTTCACAAACCGCAGCCTCCGGCACCTGAAACACTCCAAAAACCTTCCATCGGCATTTTTACTCCATTGTTCAATGTTACAAATTCCGCAAAAATACTGCATGTTACCCAGCACTTAAACCGTACTGAAAATTTCATAGCTACTATATCAGCCCTGTCAAGAGATTTGAGAAACGACGGGACGCACAGGACGCTTATCCCTATGAGTGACCCGGAATTAAACGTCATGTATTATGTTTCATCTCTAAAAGCCGGGAAAGAGAATGTGAAAAATTTCCTTGAATGGTCTTTTCACCATAAGCATGTAAGCTGCTGCTCACAAGGCAGACAACCGATGGAAAAGCACAAACCGGGGAGAAATTAGAAAACATTATACAGACCAAAAAATACTCTTATAATCATCTGTAAAAAAAGCGTGCTGTCTTAAGTCTTTCGGGAAACAGCGCAGTTCTTAAAAATTTTCAGGCTCTAACTATCCTGCATTTCTCTTAGTCTGTCTATATGTACATAATTTTTACCGACATATCTTTTCACACTCTTTATAAAAACAATCAAGTGCTTCCCATTCGTCACAGGGAATATCCGGCTCAATCAATCCGCTCTTATTGTCGGTTCTGTACCACTTTTTCGTGGAAACCTGCATGATGACTCCGGAATTCGGCAACTTAAAAACAGAAATATCCCCGTAGCTGTCAGGAGCGTTGCCTGAGGCTTCTCCGATAATCGTGCCAATGCTGTTATCCTTGACATACTCTGCAAAATTCATGGCTGAGCTGAATGTATAAACTGATGTCAGCACATACAAATTTCCCTGAAACAGCAAAGCCTCATATTTGGAATTCTGTATCTCTTTTTGCGGTATGGCAGCCTTAAAAAAACCAAGCCGCCAGTCCCATGCCCATTCCTTATAGGAATCCACATCTATATACTTCAAGAATTCATTTGCCACACGGGAGTCCCCTCCCCCGTTATTTCTAAGGTCAACCGCAACATTTTTAATTCCCTTTTCCTTTACTTCCTGAAACATGTTTCTGACCGTATCTTTGTATTGTTTGTTGTAGGTACAGGAGTAAAGAGTCAAAACAGCCGCATTTCGTTTTTCATCTATTTCATAATACACAAAATCATCTGTCCCGCTTCCGTCCTCTTCCTCAATTCCATTAAAAGCCATATACTCATCATAGGGCAGGAAGTCCTTTTCTTCGGCAAACTGGTCAGCCTTTTGGCCGCTTTCGGTCTCATAGTTGTAAACAACACCTTCCTTTACTGATATGCCCAAATAGGACAGTCCCTGAAGAGTGCTTACATAATTCCACAACCTTTCTATTCCATATTCCTTTACCTCATAACTGACCTTGTTGAAAGCAGGAGAATCGTTTTCAAGCATCTGCTCCCAGGTTCGTCCGTTTATTCCTTTTAAGGAATGTCCTGCCTCCCTATGCTTATAAATATACTTCATATATCTTTCATCCGGATAATTAACCGCTATATTGGTGTGGGCATCCTTTAGCAGATAACAAATGCCCTGAATCTGCTGCGCTGCAGCATTTACTGTAATCACATCTGCCTGCCGCAAATAAGCATCCGCCAAATCATACTGCTCTTGAAGCTTTTCGGGAACGCCATCATAAAATGCCGGATGTACTTTTTTCAAATACTTCATGGCATAATCCAGGTCCTCCCTTGCCTGTTCATAGGTAAGCTCACAATCCGGATTTTCGCAAAACCAATCCACATTACTTTTAAAAGAAATACTGTTCCAATATGGATTGCAATAGCTTCCAAAAACAGAAAAAATGATTGCAATTATGCCAAGGACAGACAAAGCTGCCTTCCCGCCGGTCTTTCCTTTCCCCTTCATCCACATCAACACCAGAAAAACGGCCACCCCAAAGGACAGCAATATGGAAATCCATTCAGGCAGCTGCAGCAGAAACAGGTTCAGGGGTATCACAGCTATTGCCATGAATATGCATAAAAGCAGAGCTGCCCGCAGCACAGCGGTATATCTTTTGTTACTTGATTTTTTCCAAATAAAATCCTCTTTTCTCATTTTTTCAAATCCCTTTTGGGAAAAGTGTTCCCATATTTTCCATGGAGACATATCCGTATGATTTATATTAATATCATCCTTCCACTCTGTCAACATTTCAAATAACTGTTCTCTATATTCAATCGTTAATCTTATCAGTTCAATATTCATTGTTGCTCCTAAATTTCGATTGTGATTTGATGATTTTTAAGGGAAATATTTTAATATCAGCTGTTATATTTTGTTATTAAAATCTCCGCCAACCCTTGAAAACACTAAGTTTATCGCAGGTGGCTTTCCCTTAAAGTTTCCCTTGTTTATATCTTCCCATGTATATAAATTACCTAATGCATATTTTCAATTATTAAAATGTAATGTCGTTTCATATTTCTTTTATTCTCCAATATCCCTTTTTTCTTCCACCAATTCTTTCGATAGCACCAAGCTTTTTTAAGTCTGCCACTGTCCTTTGTACCGTTTTATATGACACTCCTAAACGGTCAGCTATTTCGGACAATGAAATGTCCGTTTGAGCTGCTATAAGGTCTAAAACCTTCATATTCATGGCACTTTCTTTTCGGACATCATTTGTCCTATTAGAAATCTTAGTCGAGGCCGCAGTAAACTTGACTGTAATGTCATCTCCAAGAATGCTATATTCCGGTACATGAGCACCGATCAAATCACATTCTTCACAAATTTTTTGTATACCTCGTCCCCATGATTCTATATACCCCGCTCTGAAAAATGTATTCGCCAAATCTGGATTGTATGGTCTGGAATTATGGGTTTTCATAAGATTTTCCATTGTCCAGTCACTTGGAAATACGCAGGCATTGCTGATATACATAGCCTCATCTTCTATTCGGATTTGAATCGGAATGCCGTCCTCCCATTTACAATGAATCAACGCATTATATACCGCCTCTCTTACTGCTTCCCTTGCATATGGGTATCTTTCCACCCGTACCTCTTTATCATAGGAAATAGTTGCTTTTAAGTATTTCAAATTTTCCGATTTTGACATAACAGCCAGTAAAAAAACGCTGCGGATTACGATAAAACAGTAAAACTGCTGCCCTTTTCAATTTCCCATCAACAATCAATCCCAACTTATTGAGCAATTCCTCATTTGTGCACTCCAAATCTTTACGTGTCATTCGTTCTGTACGAACTGCCTCCCGGCGAAAAATTTCAAAGCTCTCTATATCTAAATCTACAACAGAAACATTATCCATTGGAACTGCATCCCATCGATATCCCGTCTTTCTAACAAGAAATTCCGTCAGTGCAGAGCCTCGGAGTTGCTGTTTTGTACTTCCGCTTCGATAATGATACTCTCCACGATAACTGACCGGATAAGAACTGGGATTTACAATAATCTGAATAAATTGTTTTCCATTTTTATCCAAGCAGTTTACATCGGCAATAATCCCCATTGTATCCTTAATTTTATTAGGAATATCCTCAAGGAGTTTCTTACACTCGGTCACACCAACAGCCTCCCCGTTATCATTTAGTCCAATATAAATACTTCCTCCCTGCGCATTAGCAAAACCACATACCCATTTCAGATATTCATCTCTCCATGACTCTTTGTATTCTACATTTTGACTTTCTGCCATACTTTTTATCCTCCACTCATAAAACATCCTTATATTCTCAAGTTAAAAAACTTTCACTATTGTTTCTATATTTTCCATCAAAATGGTATAAAATACCTCTTCCCGAATTAGTCCGCTAAGTGCAAAATGAAATTCCTGTACGCTTTCTGTCCGCACTCCTTGTAGCTCCTAATAAAACAAATAATTTGCAATAAACATTTTCATTTGTATGTTATATTGCAAATTGTATCATTTTTATGAATTATATCAAGTTATTCCGTGAAAAACAAATATGGTCTTGAAATTCCAAATTGAAATACCATGTTTTATATACGCTTATTCTTATTCCTACGAAATCGCAAATCCCCCCAGCTCAAACGTATATTTCCCATCCTCTTTCCATGCCCTGCAATCCGTAAAAAAGATAGCCCCTAGGCCGCTCCTCCACTTTGACGCCTCAAACCGGAAGCCGTCCTCTTCTGGCTCCGCTGTCTTTATCTCTAACAGGACTCCTGTGGGAAAATATGGAAAATTACTTTCATCCAGAGTTATATACCCCTGTTCCTTTAATTCCTCAAAGGTTCCCGGAATCACTTCCATTCCAAACAAAAGCCATGCCTTATAGAGTATGGCATCCTTTTCCCCCTTTGAAAGATTGTCAGCCCCGGAAAGGTCCACCGCAACCATGCTGATATCCCCGTTCAATCCTTCATCCTCTTCATAAACCTGTTTTAATATATCCATATACAGGCTCACCATATCATCCTCCCGGCTGACCACTTCTATTTTGGAAGCATAAATCTGTCCCGGATAGGATTCCAGCACGATTCCATTAAAAGTAACCTCCACCACCATTCCCGGCACAA
This sequence comes from uncultured Lachnospiraceae bacterium, assembly GCA_910585715.1. Classification (GTDB taxonomy): domain Bacteria; phylum Bacillota; class Clostridia; order Lachnospirales; family Lachnospiraceae; genus RGIG3040. The sequence goes on along the minus strand of CAJUEX010000015.1, from coordinate 19,645 downwards.
TTTCATTCTCCTTAAGGCTTCTGCCGTTTTCCATAAAATCCGATTCCGCAGCATGCACCACTAATATGCCTTCTGTTCCATCACTTGCAATCAGCCAGCTCTCTTCACTTTTCTCAATCAGCTTTCCCCTGAAGGTCACTTCCTGTTCCTGATTGCTTTCCAAAGTATTTTCTGCATTTCCTTTCTGTCCTTCCCCTTTTATAGCCTCATCCTCTGTAAAAACCCCTGCTTCACCGGATTCCTCCGTCCCGGCACAGGCAGTCAGTATCCCTGCAAAAACCAGAACAATCAATACTATCGTCAAAATTCTCATTTTATTCTTCTTCATCTTCTTTCCCTCCATTTTCATTTCTTCCTTATTATTTAGTGTACCGAAAAAAAATTTACTTTCCAATCCATATTTATCCCTTTTCCCCCAACCAAACCATTACACTTTTATTACTTTATAAAGATACGTTTATCCCCCGCATATTTTATGGAAAATTTTTTTCCTGCAAAAGAAAAACACTTAGGCTTTCCCTAAGTGTTTAATACTGCTCTTTCCTGATAAACTTAAATTTACTTAAATGCCTTTAATCAAAAACAATTGTATGATATAATTCTGATATTATCGATGGCGACAAATCAAGTTTTAAAGGAATATATGATATGATTGATTTACAAGACAAAAATACCCCTCCTACCATTGAAGAAATAGGCGCATATGTCAGAAATCCCGTTTTCATGCAATTTTGTTCAGAAATCAAGAACACATATAAATGTAACGAGAAAATAGAATACAGTTTATGCAGTATGGAAAAAGGCTGGAACGTTAAATTCAAAAAAGCCGGAAAATCATTATGCACCATATATCCAAGAGAAGGTTATTTTACAATTTTAATTGTTATTGGCAAAAAAGTAAAACCACTTGTTGAGGAAATACTTCCGGAATGTACGGTTGAAATGCAAAATATATATAATCAAACAAAAGAAGGAAATGGACAAAGGTGGCTGATGATTAATTTAGAAGATAAAGAAAGTTTATACGATGATATTTTACGCTTTATACAAATTCGCAGAAACAGTTAAATTTCTTATTCCTGCAAAAGATTTTCCTGCAAAAAACAACGGGCCGGAAACCTGCTTCCCGGATTTCCGACCCATTGCTTTTATACTCTTATACTTTTATATTCTTATGTCATTCATTCTCCCTAAGCCTTTCCACAATGGATTTCTTTGCAGCAAAATGATAAATAATTAACGGCAATACCACACCCAGCACCAAAAATGCCGGTACGATAATGACCATTGGCATCAAGGTAAACTTAAAGGAAAAGAACCACCACATATTTTCCATCACATGCCCTGCAAGGGGTTCTGCTGCAATGGATAAAACCAGCGAAAGCAGAACGGCGCCAAAGGCATAAAGCATTCCTTCATAAACAAGCATGGTCTTTAACTGCCTTCCGGTCATGCCTACTGACTGCAGCATGGCAAATTCCCGCCTGCGGCTTAAAATTCCGGTCAATATGGCGTTAAAGAAATTAAGCACTCCTACAAGGCCCACCACAAAGCTTAACACGCTGCCTACAATCAGGAACATATTCCGGAAGCTTTCAAAATCCTCCCGAATCGTCTTTTTGCTCTCATACATCATGCCCGAGCTTTCCCCTGCCGTGTAATCCGCCAGAAATTCTTCAGCTTCCGCCTCCGACACTTCATCCGGCGTATCAAACATATAAAGCATTGGGAAGAGTTCCAAGCCACTGTCCTTCTCCAAAGTCTCCTTAGGAAGCACCGCTTCCAGACCATCCTTGGCAAAACGGTAACTCATGCAGTAAGGAACCGTTACAATGGCGCACACATTATATTCTACTTCCTTTTCCTTTATGACCCGCCACTCCAGATATTCCTCCGGGGTGTCTTCATCACAGAGCTCTCCTGTCCTGCTGTCATACCAGTGACCTTCTTCCACATAGCTTACCGGAATTTTAGTGCCAACCCGGGGAGGGTTTCCGTAAACATTCCCATAGTCATCCACCCCTGCTGCAATGGCAATATTATGACTGTCTTCCTGAAAAAGCGGAGCAATATCTCCCTCTATGACTTCCAGCTTTTCAAACAGGGCTTCATCCAATCCCTCTAAAAGTATATTGCTCTCTACCAGTGAGCCCCTCCTTGTCTGGGCAGCCAGATATTCTTTTGCCAAATCTCCCGAAAGAGAAAGATACTGGCTATCCAGCCATTGCTGCTCTGTCACATAGCAGTTTGTTACGCCGGACACTCCATACCCGCAGCCCGCCAGAGAATGTTCTGTATTTTTTTCAATTTCCTCTATCACATCCTCCTGCAGTCCTGCCTCCGGAGAATATGCCTGAAACCGGAAATAGTCGGTTTTCCCCACAATAAAATCCGCAACCGTATTGTGGCTTACATACTTTTCCATATCAAAGCCTTTTGTAAGGGCATACACGCTGTTTAAAAGAATCACCGCCAGAGATAAGGAAAGCAGCACAAGCGCCGTTTTTGTCCGGCTGCGCCCTAAATTGGCAAATGCCATCTTAGGCAGGGAAGCTCCCCTTGTAGCGCGGCTCTTTTTCTTTCCGGCTTTTGATTCCGTATAACGGACTGCTTCCACCGGCGATATCTTTACCGCCATCCTGCCCGGACGGGTACAGGAAATCAGCACCGTAATCAGGGCAAATATGCCTGCAGACAGAAAAATTACCGGAGATGTACTAATCGTTCCGCCCTCAGCCATCGTTGTGGTTGACATGACTATTGGTGTCAAAACACTGCCCACGCCATAGCCCCCTAAAAATCCAATGGGAATCCCCACAACGGAGAGAAATAATGCCTGACAGCGTATCATTCGTTTTAACTGTCTCGGGGTAGTGCCGATTGTCTTTAACAGTCCGTAAAAACGCACGTCGCTGCTTACGGAAATCCGGAATATATTATAAATAATCAGATAACCGGTAAAAATCACAAGCAAGAGAAATGCAGCCATTGCCAGAACAACTGCCGGGTCCATGGAAGAGCCCAGTTCGGAGGCTGAATATCCCCAGTTTACGCCGATGCGGACACAGTTTTCTGCCTCCCTGTCCTCCCACTGATATCCAAGGTCCCTGTCGATTCCTTCCATGACGCCCCGGATATTGATGCTGGAGGCAAGCATTACATTCATATCAGAACGGAAGGGCACACCGCCTGCTGCCACATAATCCGCCTCTGCCTGCTTTACATATTCCTGTGACACATTCATATAGTGCACCGGAGACAGTTTATCGTATTCCCAAAAGCCCACCAGTGTAAAGCTGTCAGTGCGTTCCTCAGGTATGCCGCCTTTTTTGCTTTCTATCCCATAAGTAAGCTCCACCTCAGCTCCAAGCTCTGCCGGTATTCCCAGCTTTTCCAGCGCCAGCGTATCCATGGCGATTTCATTCTTTTCCTTTGGCAGACGGCCTTCCATTGGAGAAACATAAGACCATTTGGCACAATTGTCATCCATCCAGCTTAGCTCCGCCGGTATTTTTGCAAAGGGAGGCTCCATGATGAACCCGCACACGGTACGCATTCCATAAGCCTTTACCTTTTTGTGGGCGGCAAGAGCCTGCTGCTTGCTTTCATCCACATCCTTAAAGGTTCCGTGGCAGTATCCCCCTGCCTGCCGGAACTGGTATTCCTCAAAGCTTGCATTGATGGACAGGGAAATGGTAAAAAGTGACGTGAAAAGCAGGGTTGTCAGGGCAATGGCAAAAATCGCAATGATATTGCGCATTTTTGCAGCCTTTAACTGCCTGAAGGCAAGGCGGCGTATACAGCCTTTGTTTTTTACATTCATAGCTGCACCCCCTTACGCCCGTTCCACGATTTTTCCGTCTTCGATACGGATAATACGGTCTGCAAGCTGGGCGATTTCCTCATTATGGGTAATCATTACGATTGTCTGGGAAAACTTCTGTCCGGTTACCTTCAAAAGCCCCAGCACGTCCTGACTGGTCCTGGAATCCAGATTTCCCGTAGGCTCATCCGCCAGAATGATGGCAGGCTTGGAGGCAAGCGCTCTTGCAATCGCCACCCGCTGCTGCTGGCCGCCGGACAAGTTGTTTGGCAGATTATTTAGTTTGCTCTCAATGCCCAGCGTATCAATAATTCTGTCAATATAATCCTTATCTGCAGCCATGCCGTCAAGCTGCACCGGAAGCACAATGTTTTCATAAACATTCAGCACCGGAACAAGATTATAATTTTGGAAAACAAACCCGATTTTTCTGCGCCTGAAAATGGTCAGCGCCTCATCCTTCAAAGAAAAGATTTCTTTGCCGTCAACGGTAACCTTGCCGGATGTGGGGCGGTCAAGCCCTCCAAGCATATGCAAAAGAGTGGATTTTCCACTGCCCGATGTTCCCACAATGGCAACGAACTCCCCTTTTTTCACGGAAAGGTCTACACCATCCAGCGCCCGGACCTGATTTTCCCCGCTTCCATAAACCTTTTTCAAACTCTCTGTTGATAAAATTGTCATCTGATTTACCTCCTTTGATAATACAAGATTATCATAGAAATCTTTCCAGATTCTTTCCACAAAGAAATGAATTATTACAGATTTGAAAGATTTTTGGAAGCTGCCGGCAGATACACGGACATAGCAGTGCCTTTTCCCGGCTCAGAGCGCAGCTTCATATAGCCGCCTTCTGCCTGAACAATCGACCTGCTTAAAAACAGGCCGATTCCCACACCCTTTTCGCCGCTCACATCAGCAGAACGGTAAAACCTGCCAAAAACAGCTCCCTGTTCCGATTCCCGTATTCCCCTTCCTGTATCGCTGACAGTTACGGCTACAAATAACTCATAGGCGTTTACGGAAATGGTAACGGAACCCTCGTCTGTATATTTTATGGCATTATCCACCACATTTCCCACAGCCTCAAGCGTCCACTTTTTATCAAACACTCCCCGAAGCTTCCCGCTGTCACAGACAGTAAGCTTAAGCCCCTTTTCTTCCGCCGCAGGCTTATACTGTTCATAAAGAGCATGGAGCAAATCCGCAAGCATGCCCTCTGTGGGATTGACTGTTATGATTCCTGTTTCCAGGCGGGACAGCTTTACAAGGGAAGTAATCAGGAAGCGAAGCTTTTCCGCCTGTGTATGGATAAGTGCTGCACTTTTCATGGCTTCCTCCGGCAGTGTCTCCTCCTTAAGCAGTTCTGAATAGAGCAATAAATTGGAAATAGGGGTTTTTGTCTGATGTGATATATCGGAAATCAGGGTGTTGATTTTGTCTTTTTCTGCTGCAAGGTTTTTAGCTGACATTTCATTTGCCGCCAGATAATGGGACAGCATGCTTTCCAGCCTTGAAAGCCGTGTCTCATCATAGGAAATCTCGTTTAAGCTGCCTTTCATGGCAGCATCAACCATTGCTTCCAACCGTTCCATTGTGCTTTTTATCTGCCTCCTGCTTCGCAATACGGCAAACACAGAAGCAAGAATGCAGCCTGCTGCCAACAAATATAGCCAGTTATCCATTTGGTTTCCTCCATGCATATCCGATGCCGTAAACAGTTTTTATATAGTCCCCTGCATGAAGCTTGTCCCGAAGGCGTTTCACCAAGACGGACAGAGCATTTTCATCCACATATTCCTCATTTCCCCATATATAATTTATCAAGGTTTCCCTTGACAGGGTAATTTCTTTATTTTCCATGAAAATCCGCAAAAGCTTCTGCTCTGTCTTGCTAAGCTCCAGTTTTTCTCCGCGCCAAAAAAACTCCATCCTTTCAAAATCAAAAAGCCAGTCCCCCAACCGCTCCTTACAGCCGCCTTTACTCTGCTCCAGTCTGCGCAGCTGGGTATTTACCCGCGCCCGCAGCACAGCAAGGGAAAAGGGCTTTGTGATATAATCCTCCGCCCCCAACTCTAAGCCTGTCACCATATCAGTTTCCATATCATTTGCAGTTAAAAGGATGACGGCAGGACCGGCTTCCGCTTTCAGCTCCTTTAAAAAATCAAAGCCGTTTCCGTCCGGCAGGTTTACATCCAGAATAATCAGGGAATAGCTTTCCTTTTCAAGCTGCTGCCTTGCCGCCTTTATGCTGCTGCGGCATTCTGCCAGAATGGTATCTGTGGAAAGGGCACGGCACAGCCCTTCCGCCAGCGCCTCATCATCCTCTACAATTAAAATATGATACATATTATACTCCACACCTAACGAATCTTAATCTTAATTTTTGCCTTTTTACCGCTGCCGTCTGTAGATGCTGCCGTAATGGTCACTGTTCTGCCTTTTCCGGCTTTTTTGGCGGTTACTTTCCCCTTCTTATTGACGGCGGCATATTTGCTGTTGGAACTTTTCCATTTCAAGGTTTTATTTGTAACCTTTCTATCTGCATTCATGTCTTTATTCTTATCTGTATTAATATCTGTATCAATATCCGTATTAATATCTGCATTAATATCTGCATCTTTATCCGGATGTTCTTTTTGGGTATCATCGGATACCGGGGTATTGCCTTTTACTGTAATCCTACATGCTCCTTCAAACCTTCCATTTCGTGTAATGACTTTCACCACTGCATTTCCTGCTTTTTCAGCCGTTACTTTTCCTTCGGTATCAACAACAGCTACCTCTTCATTACTGCTCTCCCAGCTTACATATTGATTTGCCGCATCTGCCGGACCTTGTATAACCACTTTCTTAAGCCCCCTCTTCTATTGGTGAGCCGTCCGGTTTAAATATCTTATTGGAAAAAGAACCGGATTGCAAGTCAATCATATTTCTAAGGTTTTCACTTGTAAAGAGCATGGCTGTCCGGGGCTTCCTGCTTGCTATTATTAAGTTCCCGCTGCTTATCCATATTGAAAGCAGGAATTTCATAATCACTTTTTGCAATTATAGCCTTTCCTGTAAAGGAGGATGCTGTCAAAGCTGTTTCAATTCTATAAATCTGCCCATTCCTTTCCATGTGATGCTTTCCCTTTTATCATGATAGCTTTTATTATCAAGGACTTTATCTGCCACTACAAATAAACTGTCCTCATTTACCGCCAATACCTTCCATTTGATTCGTTCCCATTTAAAGTAACGGTAACTGCAGTCTGCGAACCTTGTCTTACCCGCATACTTGTCATTCATATGCTTTTGACTCATTCGGCGATACTTCACCCCGTCTACCCACACATCCGTTCCCCCGTCTGTCCGGATTCCATAAGCAGCTATGGCATTTTCAACAGCCTCTATAACAGCTGCATCTGTCACTTCGCTTTGGGGATAGCTTCCAAAATATACATAATCCCATTCTGTATAATCCTGAGTGCCTGTGTCTTTTTGGCAATGGTGTACAGGAAGAACCGGCCTTACCTCTTCTGTCCGGACAGACGCCCCGCTGACGGAATTTCCGCTGACAAATTCATAGGGAATCTCCTCTATAGTGTTTTCACTAACGGACCGGGCAGACGCTACAATTCCCTGAGTGGTTACAAGTAAGCTCACTGTCAAAATCAGGGACATAATTTTCTTTCCATTTCTTTTCTCCTTTGTATTATCAACACTCAGCAACCGTTTAATATGATTCTGTCAAGTATTCTAGCAAAAAGAATACACCCATATATGTTTGATGTCAAACGCTTGTTAAAACATGAACTATATTCGCCAAAAAAGGAGCATATCATAACCAAAAATCAGTTATGACATACTCCCTTTATCATATTTCTTATTATTTTTAATCTTGTAATAATCTCACAACTTTAACCGGTGTCCTGTAATAAGCGCTGGATACACGAATACCTGTCTTAGGACTGCTGGCATGACAAACCTGACCGCCTCCGATGTAAATCGCCACATGGTTAATCCTGCCGCCCTTTGCATAGAATACCAAATCTCCCGGTTTTGCTTCTGACATATTGATAGAGGTTCCCATATTGGCCTGTGCCCTTGAAGAGTGCGGAAGACCGATGCCGTATTTTGCATAAACACTTAATACAAATCCAGAACAATCGGCGCCTTTTGTAAGGCTGACGCCGCCCCATACGTAAGGGTTTCCCACAAACTGCTTTGCGTACTCACAAAGCTCCACTCTGACATTGGATACTCCTTCCCCATATAGAAACTCCGTCATATTTAAAGCTGTCTTCAGCTTCATGTCAACGGAAACAAATTCTGAGGATACATAAGCCGGAGTGCCGTCATAAGATATCTGTACCCAGCCGTCCAATTCAGAAAGCACTGCCAGTTCCTCACCATATGCCACCATGCCTGCTACCGGCGCCTCGGTTGAAGGTTCTTCCCTTAATTTCAGACCATCCGCCTTTACCGTGGCAAGATTCTGTATAACACTGTTAGCTCTTTCTACAGCACCGTTTCCCATAAGAAGAAAATCCGTACTTACATAACCTTCCACGCTTCCGGAAGTGATGTGTGCCTTATTTCCTTCAAATCCTAAAATCTCGCAGGCTGTATTATTACTCATTTTCCCTACAATCTTACTATTGTCATCTGCAGTTGCCCGGACATTTAAATGATCCGCCACATTTGCAATTCCAAGATTAGTGTAGCCAAATGTACCGCCGGCTGCATCTTCCTCTGAATCCTCCTGCTCATCCATATCTTCAGGAGCTATTTCAACAGATGCCAATAATTCTCCGGCTCCTACGGATGTAACAACAACCTCCCCACTCTCATCCTCTGTTTTCTCATCCTCTGTTATGGGGAGTTCAAATGAACTGTCAAAATCAACTGTCACTTCCCCGCTGCCCACATCTTCCGTAGCTATCACGCCGTTTGCCGTTGCTCCTACCGAAGGAAGAATACTGGCATGAACCGGAACTTCCAGACAAAAAGTTGCAATTGTTACACATAATAAAAAATTCTTAACATTTTTAAATTTCATGACTTGTCCTTTTCATAAATCATATTGATTCTGTTTTTAGTATCCGTTATTTTTTTAATTTTAAACAAATGTTACATATTTGTTACAAATGTTACGGTAATTATAACAATACACTCTCTGCTTGTCAACTACCAGATATTGTAAGCAGCCAGAATCCTGTAACAAATCTTGTAATAGTAAAACCCATTTTCACTCAGCCTCCTGCCTCCCGAATACAAAATGGGCTTCAGACAGAAAATGTTTTCTAAAGAAGCCCTTATAAAAACGCCAGCGCTTAGCGAGGTTCTTTCGAGCTTAGCACTGCTGCGTTTTTATCAGAGCGAAAGCGTGGCGACGTAGAAACATTTTCTGTCTGAAGCCCATTTTGCATTCAGGAGGCAGGAGGCTGAGTGAAAATGAAACAATTAAACTTCCTCCGGATCTCCGTTCAAAATAGAAAATGCAATGTTGGTAGCATGGTCGGAAACTCTTTCCAGCCCGGATATAATATCGGAAAACAGCATTCCTGCTTCCGGCGTGCATTCCTGTCTCGCAAGCCTTTCCACATGGGTCTGCTGAAGCTCTCTTTCCTTTTCATCCACAGCATTTTCCAGTTCTAAAATATCGTGAAGGTGCTCTTCGCTGTTCTTTCCAAACATCTCCATGGAAAACCGCACGATGGTATTTACCATATTCAGCATGTCCCCCATTTCCTTCTGGGCTTCCTTGCTGAATGCAGTGCCGTTTTCCTTCCGCCTTTTGGCACAGTCCGCTACGTTTTCCGCATGGTCTCCAATCCGCTCAATGTCGTTTGCCACATGGAACAGGGCGCCAATGCTTTTTAAATCCTCTATCGGAAGAGTGGTCTGGTTAATTTTTACCAGATAATCCGTTATGGACTTGTTCAGGAAATTAATATTCTGCTCTACCAGATAAACCTCTTCAATATCATCCTCATCCAGAGTAATCAGGGCATTCATTGCCCGGTTCAGATTTTCGCTTGCTAAAGAGCCCATGCGCTCTAATTCCTTAATGGCATCCACCACTGCCGTTGCCGGATTGAAAACCGTCTTATTCCCAATATATTTCAACTGGAAATTCTCCCTGTAGCCTACCTTTACATCCTCACCCGGCACCAGCATATAAGTAAGCTTTACGATCCAGCCCGAGAAGGGGAACAGCACGATTACCTGGAAAATTTTAATCAGGGTATGGGCATTGGCAACGCATCTTCCCAGATTGCCCCCCGAAATATTATGTAAGAATTGCACGATGTAATCCAGACTGAACATAAAGATAAAGAACATAATCACCGAGCCAATCACATTAAACAAAAAGTGAATCATTGCCGCCCGCTTTGCATCCTTCTTTCCTGCAAGGGAAGCAAGCAATGCGGAAGCGCAGGCTCCGATATTACAGCCTAAAATAATGAATAAACAAATATTTAAAGACAGCAGTCCCTGCTGGCACATTAAAAGCACAATGCTCACCGTTACGGAGGAGCTTTGAATAACAGCCGTAATAAGGGTGCCTAACAGGATTCCCATAAGGGGACTGTTTAAGTTTCCAAGAGTATGTGCAATGGCAGGATTATCCTTCAGCCCGCTCATGGCGCTGCTCATTCCGCTGAGTCCCATGAACAGAACTCCAAAGCCTACAATGATTTCTGCAATTTTCACTACTTTTTGATTTTTGCTGAATAAAACCAGAAGAACACCTGCCAGTAAAAAAACCGGTGCATATTCCGATAAATTAAAAGATACAAGCTGGGACGTCACGGTAGTACCAATATTGGCGCCAAATATAACGCCTGCCGCCTGATACAGATTCATCAGACCTGAGTTTACAAAACTGACTACCATAACCGTACATGCTGAAGAAGACTGTACAATAGCAGTAAAGACAATACCCACTATCATACCCGTAAATCTATTGTTGGTGAAAAATTCCAAAATGCTCCTGAGCTTTGCTCCGGCCGCCTTTTCGATTCCTTCACTCATAAGCTGCATTCCAAAAAGAAACAGGCCAAGCCCGCCTGCCATGGAAAGTAATGTGGAGACATCCATCGCCTTATCCATCCTTTGCATAAAGATTACGTACATTACTTATTCTAAGTGAAACAGGACAAACTTACAAGAGATTTTTCCAAATTCGTCATAAATTTATAAAATATTCTTTTCCATCTGCAATATTTTTTTCAATTGCCGCTTTTAACTGTGACAGATTTTCAAATTTCTGTTCCGGCCTTTCATAATGTAACAGGCTTACCCGGACAGGCTCCCCATAAATCATCCGGGAGAAATCATAAATATAGGTTTCCGCCCCTATGGGATTTTCGCCCCCCACAGTAGGCTTTCTTCCTATGTTAGTCACTCCCTGATAGCTGTTTCCTTTATATTCCAGTCTTGAAAAATACACTCCGTTAGGAGGAAGAAGCTTTTCCTTTGGAGGCAGCAGATTGACGGTGGGCATTCCCATGGTTCTTCCAAGCTGGTTGCCCTTTACCACGATTCCCTCCAAAAAGTAAGGTTCTCCCATAAGCGCCCCTGCAAGCTCCATATTCCCTTGCCAAATCACATCCCTGACATATGTGGAGCTGATTACCTTCCCCTCATGGCAGATTTTCGGGATGATTTTCACTGCAAAGCCTTTTTCCCTTCCTTTTTTTAAAAGAAGCTCCGCATTTCCTTTTCCATCCCGTCCGAAAGACACATCCTCCCCTGCTGCAATGAAGCGGGCTGACATATTAGAAAGAAGTATATTATCTATAAATTCTTCCGGCGTTATATCCGCTGTTTCTTTTTCAAAGGGGTATTCCACCAGATAATCAATTCCCATTTCGGCAAACATCCTCCGCTTTTCTTCCCCGGTGGTAATCTCCTTTATGTCCTTTCCTGTAAAATAGGCTCCCGGAGAAGGAGTAAAGGTAAAAACCAAAGCCTTAAGTCCCAGCGCCTTTGCTTCCAGCACCTTCTCAAGCAGCTTCCTGTGTCCTGAATGGATGCCGTCAAATTTCCCGATTGCCACTGCTGTTTCTTCCTCAATATGAAATTTCTTCGTATCCTTTATCAGTTTCATAACGCTTCTTTATTCCTTTGTCAAAAACATTTTTACGGGCTCGAACCGCTTCTTTTCCTTTACCCATCCATATATGCCGTAAAAAATCCCATCCTCATCATAGACCCTTACGGAATCCGGCATTTCTGTCCCGGCTTGCGCCTTCAGCCCTGATATTTTGAAAATCTGCTCTTTTCCAAATCCATTGCCGTTTTCAATAAGCCGCTTCCATGAATTTTCAATTATGCAGGCAGGATACTCCCTGAACAGTTCATCCACTTTTACTATTTTTTCTCCCAGGCTTCCTTCATCCCGCAGGGCTTCTATCTGCCCGAGAGTCAGGGCGTCCTCCAGCAGGAATTCTCCCACCCTGCTTCTTATAAGGCTTTTCATGGCGCCGCCGCAGCCTGATTTTTCCCCTATATCATGGCACAGTGTTCTGATATAGGTTCCTTTGGAGCATACTACTCTCATGCGTACAAGGGGAATGCGCATTTCCTGAATCTCCATTTCCGCAATCTGAATGGGCCTCGCCTTTCTTTCGATTTCTTTTCCTTCCCTTGCCAGCTCATACAGCTTTTTTCCATTTACCTTAAGGGCGGAATACATAGGCGGAATCTGTGTGGATTCTCCCTGAAAAGACAAAATCACCTTTCTTATCTCTTCTTCCTGCTGCAATACTTCACACTGCCGCAGCACCTTTCCTGTCATATCCTGTGTGTCGGTTACCACGCCAAGCTGAAGCTCGGCTATATATTCCTTGCTTCTGTCTGTAAGCATATCGCACAGCTTTGTGGCGCTTCCCAGACAAACAGGAAGCACTCCAACCGCATCCGGATCCAGAGTGCCTGTATGCCCTATCTTTTTCTGTTTTAAAATGCCCCGCAGCTTTGCCACCACATCATGGGAGGTAAAGCCTTTTTCCTTATATACGTTAATCACCCCATGTATCATGGCGATTCTCCTTTTTTTCTTCTTTTTTTCGTTCAGACAATCGGGAAATGCCCTGACGGCAAAACATGATTTCTTACGAAGCAAATCCCGGCATCTGCTTTGCAATTTCCCTGGACAGATTGTTCAATACATCATGATATGTACCGGACATGTTGCAGCCTGCCGCCCTTACATGGCCGCCGCCTCCAAAATAGGCAGCTACCTTTGACACATCCACTGCCCCGCAGGAACGCAGGCTCACCTTGTATTCCAAAGTACCGGTTTCATACATGAAAATAGCACATTCCACGCCTTTTACTATCCGCAGCTGGCTTACAATACCTTCTAAATCCCTGGAATCCGCTTTATAAAAATTCATCAGCTTTTTATCAATCATGCTTGCAATACACTTGCCGTCCATAAACAAAATGCTTTCCAACAGCGCCCTGCCCAGAATCTGATTCTGTACATAGGTCTTTTCATAAAAAGTTTCATCAATAATCTTGGGGAAATCAAATCCATATTCCAAAAGCTCGGCTGCTATCCGCAGAGTCTTTGGGGAAGTATTGGAATACTGGAACACTCCGGTATCATGAATCATTCCTATATAAATGCTTTTGGCTATCTGCTCATCCAGATTTTCCTTTCCAATCAGCTCATAAACCAGCTCTGCCGTGGAGCCCACTGTGGGCACTATATAATTTACATCACAGCCTGTTCCCGGATTGCTGATATGATGGTCGATATTGATGGTCTTTTTGGCTTTTCTCGCAAATCTCTCTGCAAATCCCGTTCGTTCCTTTACGCTGTCTAAAATAAAGAACACATCAAAGACCGCCTGTCGGTCAAAGCTACCTGTCATCTTTTCATAGCCGGGCAGGTCGGCAAAAACTGCTGCCGGCTTTTCCAACAGCACTTCCACCTGTACGTCCGGCAATGCCTTTTTCAAATATTGATATAATGCGCTCACAGAACCTGTGCAATCCCCATCCGGCCTGATATGGCCGCTGATACCGATTTTTCCGGCTCCTTTGCATTCTTCTAAAATATCAATCATTTTTCGTCACCTCATCAATCTTTTTAGACATAGACACTCCATAAGCAATGGATTGATCCATTATAAATGTGATTTCCGGTGTATTTCTTAAATTGATTGTTTTTGCTACTCTGTTTTTAATGAATCCCTCGGCGCTTCTTAAGCCTGCCAGCGTGTCTTCCTGAGCTTTCTCATCTCCCAGCACGGAAATCCATGCCTTGCAGGTTTTCAAATCCGGAGACACTTCCACTGCAACCACGGAAGTTAAAGAACTGATTCTCGGGTCCTTTATCTCTCCCCTGATTACGTCCGCTAACACCTTTTGCACTTCACCGTTGATACGGGTATTCTTTAAACTGTTTTTTCTCATATTCCCTCCTAGCGGGGTACCTCTACCATAATATAAGCTTCTACCACGTCAAGCTCCTTCATGCTGTCAAAGCCTTCAAATACAAGGCCGCATTCAAAGCCTGCTTTTACTTCCTTCACATCATCCTTAAACCGTTTCAGACTTGCCAGCTCACCTTCATAAATCTGTTCGCCTTCTCTGGAAATCCGAACCTTGCAGCCTCTTTCAAACCTTCCGTCAAGCACATAGGAGCCTGCAATGTTTCCTACTGCCGACGCCTTGAATATCTGGCGCACTTCCGCATGGCCGATGACCTGCTCTTCAAAAACAGGGTCTAACATTCCCTTCATGGCAGCTTCCACGTCTTCGATTGCCTGGTAGATGACCTTATAAAGCCTTACGTCTACCCCTTCCCGTTCTGCAGTTGCCTTGGCAGTGGCATCCACTCTTACATTAAAGCCGATAATAATGGCGCTGGAAGCGCTTGCAAGCATTACATCGGATTCATTGATGGCGCCAACGCCTCCATGAATGCATTTTACAATGACTTCTTCGTTGGAAAGCTTGGAAAGGCTCTGTTTTACTGCCTCCACGCTGCCTTGTACATCTGCTTTTATAATTAAATTAAGCTCCTTTAAGTTTCCGGTCTGAATCTGGGTAAACAAATCGTCTAAAGACATTTTGGATTTTGTTTCTTCCAGCTTCTTTTCTTTATTCTGGGCAATAAAGGTTTCCGCAAAGCTTCTTGCCGTCTTGTCATTTTCATGGGCGATAAAGATTTCTCCTGCTCCCGGCACATCGGATAAGCCCAGGATTTCTACCGGGGTGGAAGGCGTTGCTTCTTTTACTCTTCTTCCCTTATCGTCAATCATAGCCCTGATTTTTCCGTGGCTGGCTCCTGCTGATACAAAATCCCCAACCTTTAGTGTACCCTTTTGTACAAGAATTGTTGCAACAGGACCTCTTCCTTTATCCAGCTCCGCTTCAATGACAAGACCTCTTGCGCGTCGCTTTGGATTTGCCTTTAATTCCAGAATATCCGCTGTCAGAAGAATCATTTCCAGAAGCTGTTCAATGCCTTCGCCGGATTTGGCGGAAACCGGTGCAAATACGGTAGAACCGCCCCAATCCTCCGGAATCAGCTCATATTCTGCCAGTTCCTGCTTTACTCTGTCAATGTTGGCATTTGGCTTATCGATTTTATTTACTGCCACAATAATTTCAATTCCCGCTGCTTTTGCATGGCTGATTGCTTCCACGGTCTGAGGCATCACGCCGTCGTCAGCCGCTACTACTAAAATAGCAATATCCGTTGCGTTTGCGCCGCGCATACGCATGGAAGTAAATGCCTCATGTCCCGGCGTATCCAGAAACGTAATGTTCTGTCCGTTGATGGTAACCGTATAAGCGCCGATATGCTGGGTAATGCCTCCTGCCTCCCTGTCCGTTACATTTGTCTTACGGATTGCATCCAACAGGGAGGTTTTACCATGGTCTACGTGTCCCATAACACAAATAACAGGAGGACGTGTTTCCATATTTTCTTCTGCTTCTTCTTCCTCTTTCAAAAGCTCTTCGATAACATCTACCTTTACTTCTTTTTCACAGATGATTTCATACTCAATTGCAATTTCTTCAGCAGTTTCATAATCGATTTCCTGGTTTACCGTAACGATTTGTCCCTGAAGGAACAGCTTTTTCACAATGACAGAAGGCTGAATCTTCATCTTTTCCGCCAGTTCCTTAATGGTCAGGCTGTCCGGAAGGGTGATTACCTTGATTTGTTCTTCTGCTTTTTCCTCTACCTTCTTTTCCGGTTTAATAAACCTGCCGGCCTTATTTTTGCCTTTGATGTTTGCATTATCCTCTTCGTAAATTAAATCCTTTTTGCTGCGTTTGTCGCGCTCCTGACCCTGTCTGCGCTTTTCCTCATCCCTGCGCTTTTCCGGTTCCGCAATGGGGCTGTCAGCAAACGGCTTTGAAACTTGATTTTTTTTGTAGTTACTCTTCTCCCCTGCATTTGGCCTGCCGCCTCTTTCGTTATTGTTATAAGGCTTATTGCCGCCTCTGTTAGGCGCACCATCCCGGCGATTATCATTATTCTTCTGATAACCCTGATTATTGTTTCTTTCACCGTTTCCATTAACTCGTCCTCCCTGTGGCTGACGGTTCCCGTCCTGCCTGTAATTGTTTCTGGACTGTTCCTGTCTCTGGTTCTCATTTCTTTGCACCTGTCTTCTTGTATCGTTAGAAGCTGCTGCCGCCGGTTCGCTTCTTTCAATTACTGCAGGCTTTACGATTGGCTTCGGCACCTGGGGCCTGAACGGGTTTGGCTCCTTTTCAGCAGGCTTTGCGGGTCTGTTTTTCTGAGGTCTTTGTCCGTTACCCTGAGGCCTTGCTCCCGGCATTTTACTATTATGGGGATTGCTTACAAAAATTATGCTTTTCTTTTTCTTTGGGTGCTCCGTTTTTGCCTCTGTCCTTGCTTCCGGCTTTTGCTCCTCTTTCGGAGCAGCTTCCTTTGTTTCGGCTGCTTTTGTTTCAGTTTTTCTTCCATTGGCTGAAAAAGCTTTTTTTACCATTTCCACAGTATCTTCTTCGATTGTGTTCATATGGCTTTTGGCTTCAATTCCTTTCTCCGCCAGAAAGGTAAGAATTTCCTTGTTGGTTTTATCTATTTCTTTTGCCAGTTCATATATTTTCATTTTGGCCATGCTTACTACCTCCGATTCTTTCTATGCTGTCTGCAGATGCTTTTTTATGGCATCCGCAAGTCCCTGATCCGTTACTGCCAGCGAAGCTCTCATTTCTTTTCCAAGACTGTGACCCAGCTCTTCCTTTGTTCCGAAAACATAATAGGAAACCTTGTAAAAGTCACACATATTTTTAAACATTTTCTTCGTATTGTCCGATGCATCCTCTGCCACGATAACCATGTATGCTTTATGGGATTTCACCATCTTTTCCGTCATAAATTCGCCGCTTACCAGATTTCGTCCCCGATTGGCAATTCCAAGCAGGGAAAATGCTTTATTCTTCACAGTCTTTTTCAAACTCCTTTTGCAGATTTTCGTATACCTCATTTGGAATACTCATTTTGAAAGAACGTTCCAGACCTTTGCTTTTCCTTGCTTTCAACAAACAATCTCTGGAAT
Organism: uncultured Lachnospiraceae bacterium; assembly: GCA_910585715.1. Classification (GTDB taxonomy): domain Bacteria; phylum Bacillota; class Clostridia; order Lachnospirales; family Lachnospiraceae; genus RGIG3040. The sequence continues at coordinate 2,269 of CAJUEX010000015.1, read as the reverse complement.
TACAAAGATATGCGCCTCTTCCGTTTTTCTTTCCGGTTTTATCTAAAACAAATTCATTTTCTGCGGTTTTTAATATACGAAGCATTTCCTTTTTGCTTTTCATCTCACCGCAGCCAACGCATTGTCTTAAAGGGATTTTCTTACTCATTCCTGTTCCTCTTCCATCTCATTTGCTTCCTCATTGGAATCAGTGTATTCTTCCGGATATTCTTCTGCATATCCCTCCTCATATCCTTCGCTGCCATACTCTTCTCCGTCATATTCTTCTCCGTCATATTCCTCGTATTCGTCGTCCATGTAATCTTCATAACGGAAGCCTTCTGCATCCTTTGCCTGTGTCTCGCTCTTTATGTCAATCTTATAACCGGTCAGTCTGGCGGCAAGCCTTGCATTCTGCCCTTCCTTGCCGATTGCCAGCGACAACTGATAATCCGGCACTACCACCTTTGCTGTTTTTTCTTCCGGGTCCGCAAACACTGCCACGATTTTAGCAGGGGAAAGGGCATTTTGAATCAGGTTGCCCGGATTTTCATCCCAGTTGATAATGTCAATTTTTTCTCCCCTTAATTCCTCTACAATGGAATTGACTCTTGCACCGTTTAAGCCCACGCATGCCCCTACCGGGTCCACATTGGGGTCCTTTGACCAGACTGCCATTTTGGTACGGCTTCCCGCTTCTCTGGCAATGCTCATGATTTCAACCGTTCCATCGGCAATTTCCGCTACCTCTGCTTCAAACAGACGCTTTACCAGCTCCGGATGAGTACGGCTTACAAGAATACGGGGACCTTTTGGAGTATTTTTTACTTCCAGTATATATACCTTGATTCTTTCGGTTGGCTTAAAGTATTCTCCCTTTACCTGTTCGCTTTCATTTAAAACGGCATCTGCCTTCCCTAAGTTGATACTGATATTCCTTCCTAAGTAACGCTGTACGATACCGGTTATCACATCTTTTTCTTTTTCAAAATATTGATTATAGATAACGCTTCTCTCTTCTTCCCGAATCTTTTGTAAAATCACATTCTTTGCATTCTGGGTTGCAATACGCCCAAATTCCTTAGAGCGGATTTCAACTTTTACAGTCTCGCCAAGCTCCGGATTTTTCTTATACTTTTTCGCATCCTCTAAGGAAATTTCCAGGCAGTCGTCCTCTACTTCTTCCACCACTGTTTTTTCTGCCGTTACGAGAAAGTCACAGGTTTCACGGTTCATTTCCACCACAATGTTATCCGCTTTTCCAAAATGGTTCTTGCAGGCGGTCAAAAGTGAATTTTCAATGGCTTCAAAAAGGGTTTCCTTGCTGATTTCCTTTTCCTTTTCCAAAATATCCAGCGCTTCCATAAGTTCCTTATTCATTTTCTTTTTTTATCCTCCTATATCTTATTAGTCTGACTTGATTATTTCATATGGATGTTCCATACACTTCTTCTCTGATATGTTAAAATTCCACGTATGGACGTATCAGGGCAATCTCCGTTTTTTCAAATACCCTCTCCTGTCCGTTCTCCGATATGGTAACCGTATCTTTATCAAAAGCAGTTAAGGTTCCTACAAATTCCTTTTTCTTATCTATCATTTTATATGTTCGGATTTCTACCTCTTTTTCCAGATTTCTTTTATAATCTTTTTCCTTTTTTATGGGACGGAGAAGTCCGGGGCTGCTCACTTCCAGTATATACGCCTCACTGATATAGTCTTCACTGTCCAGTTTCTCAGATAAGGCACGGCTTACCAGTTCACAGTCGTCAATGGTAATTCCTCCCGGCTTATCAATATATGCCCGAAGATACCAGCTGCTTCCTTCTTTTACATATTCCACATCCACCAGTTCAAAACCATTGGTTTCCATAATGGGAAGAAGCAGTTCTTCCGTCTTCGCCTCATAGCTTTCTTTTTTTGTCATAGGCTTTTCTCCTTTTTCCTGCTTATAAAAGTCATATAAAAAGAGTGGACGCAGGTCCACTCTTTATGCAAGCATATTAAGTTCTACACTAGGATAGCACTTGTTTCCCCAAATTGCAAGGGTTTTTTTGAATTTGCTCCAATTTTGCTCCAATTTGCGTAACAGTTCAGCCTGCGGGTTTTGGATTTGAGGACGTAGGAACTGGCAGAACATATAATAGTCTTCGGGGCACGCTTTCGCTCTGATAAAAACGCAACAGTGCTAAGCTCGAAAATACCTCGCTAAGCGCTGGCGTTTTTATAAGGCCTCGAAGACTATTATATGTTCTGCCAGTTCCTACTGTGTATCGTAATGCCATAATGC
>CAJUEX010000014.1 GCA_910585715.1 uncultured Lachnospiraceae bacterium | reverse complement strand
TTAAGACCGCCGAAAAAAATCAAATTAATTTACACACTTTACTTGACAAACCCTAGGCGGTTCATTTCCCGACTGTATAACGGATTAACACATATCAAAAGCCATATTCAGGGCTTCTGATACCGTATAGCTCAGCCGTTTTATCACTTCGTCAATATCCTTGCTTGTAACATACATATTGTGAAGTTCGCTGTTTACCATTTTTCCCTGAAAGGAGTTGTCAGCTTCGCCTTCTTCCATATAGGAAAGCGCATCCCTGACAATCGTTTCCGCATCCACTACAGTAGGAATGCCGATGGCGATAACAGGAATTCCCAGGCTTTCCTTTGTGAGTCCGTCCCGGTGGTTCCCTACGCCGGAGCCGGGATGGATGCCGGTATCGGTAATCTGAATGGTCTTATTCAGCCGTTTAATGCTTCTGGCGGCAAGGGCATCTATGACAATCATAAGGTCCGGCTTTGTCTGTTCCACCACCCCTTTGATGATTTCTGCTGTTTCCATGCCGTTTTTTGCCATGACACCGGGAGCAAGGGAGCTGATTAAGTGCATCCGGCTTTTATTGTAAGCTGCTTTTCCATAGGCTTTTACAATGTGTCTGGTAATGCACAGATTATCTATCACATCAGGTCCTAATGCATCAGCAGTCACCTCTCTGTTTCCAAGGCCTACCACCAGAATAGACTGTTCCTTTTCAAAGTCAGGAATAATTTCCTTTAATTGTGCAGCCAGTTCCTTTGATATTTCCCTGTGATAGCTTTCGTCCGGCTCTATCATGTTTGGGGTTTCCAGTGTAATATAGGTGCCCATAGGTTTACATAATGCTTTTGCACCGTTTTTAGTGGTTACCAGTACTTTCGTGATGCGGGTTTCTGTATTTTCGTGATAGATTTCGTCCACGGTAATGCCGTGAGTATTTTCCGAAACAACCTCCATATTCTCGTGTGCTTCTAATGCAAGGTCGGTGCGGACTGATTGAACAGACATAGTGATTTCCTCCATATAATGAATCTGAAAATATTTATCCATAGTCGTTACAGTTCAGACAGCAGTTTCCCTATAGGAATCGGAATACAGATTTGACAGAACATGATTTCTATGGGGAAACTGCTGTCTGAACTGATACCCATAGTCTGTGCAGTTTTTACAAAAATATAAAATTTTGTTGCAAAATTCGGTTTTCTATATTATAGTCAATTTATCAATGATTCATAGTGCAGTGTTCAGGCTGCATATCAAAATGCCGCAGGCAGTTCGAAGCCTGTTCGGTAATATTCCCAAAAAGACATTCCTCCCAGGAGAATAGGAGTTGTGGATGAAGAACACAAAAGAAATACAGATGCCTCACGACAGAGGATATAAAAGGGATTTATCAAATCCGGAAGAATTTTTACACTTTTTGCAGAAATACATAGGAGCGGACTGGACAAAAGAAATAAATTCTTCTCAATTGCAGCTTTGTGACAAAGAGTTTGTGGAAAAGGATTATGAAGGAAAGGAAGCGGATTTGATATACCGGATTGCAAAAGAAAACGGAAGGCAGATAGTTGTCTTTGTTTTGCAGGAACTGCAGTCAACAATTGATTATACGATGATATTCCGGATACTGGTGTATGTGGTAAATATATTAGTGCGCTTTTTCATGGCAGCAGCCAGAGAGGAAAGAGAAAAAAAGGATTTCCGCCTTCCGGCAGTTGTTCCCATTGTATTCTATAATGGCACGAGCAAATGGAATGCAGTAGAAAATTTAAGGGAATACCAAATAAATGGTAGCATGTTTGGCGAATATGTGTTAAACTTACAGTATTATCTGATAGATTTAAGTCAGGTGGAGGAAGAATATATTTTATCAACTAATTCAGTAATTGATAATATCATGTATTGTGACAAATTCCGTAAAAATGCGGAATTAGAGCAGGTAGTACGTAAGGCGCTTACAAGGGCTTCTTCCTTAAAAAAGCAGGAAGCAGAGGAATTTGTAAACTGGGTCAGGAACATTCTGCTTGCCATTTGCGGAAATAAGAAAGAAATGGTTCAGGAAATTCTATCCGGAATGGAGAAAGGAGAGGATGACGTGGCATTTAAGTATAATATTATCAGAGCATTTGAAGAGGAGAGAGAAGAGGGAAAGATAGAGGGAAAGATAGAGGGGAAAAAAGAGGCTGTGTTTGAACTTTTAGAGGAAATGGGAAAAGTGCCGGATAGTGTGAGAAGAAAGATTGAGGAAGCAAGTGATTATGAAGTTTTAAGATTTTTTCTGAAAATGGCAGCTAAGGTAAATTCTATAGATGAATTTGAGGGGCTCGTAGCAGCAGGGGTTAAACAGAGGTAACAGTTCTGATTCCAGCGGGGGAAAGCTGAGGGCCGAACTGTTACAACTTTTATCAGAACTTTTCGTAACAGAACTTTTATCAGAAATTTCCAAAATCATATTGACAGAATAAATTTCAGCCAATATAATAATATGCGTGTGTTTACATCAGACTGTCCGTGTCCAGACTTAGATGTAAATGAAAGCATTTAGAATGAACAACAGTACAAATATAGGAGGTGTAAGTCTTGGCTAACATCAAATCTGCAAAGAAGAGGATTCTGGTAAATCGTACAAAGGCAGCCAGAAACAAATCCATTAAATCTAGCGTAAAAACCGCTATTAAGAAGGTTTATACAGCAATTGAAGCAAAAGATGCAGAAGCAGCAAAGGAAGCTTTAAAGAATGCCACAGTAGCAATCGATAAGGCAACCACAAAAGGTATCTATCATAAGAACAATGCTGCAAGAAAGGTTTCCCGTTTAGCAAAAGCGGTAAACAAAATTGCTTAATGTAACATAGACATTATATATGAAAAGTGTCAGGAACCGTCATTCCTGGCACTTTTTTATTGAAAATCTGTAGAGTTCTAAAATTTTCTCCGGTTACATATAATTTCTTAGTCTTATTTATGTCAAGGCAAATATCTGGAAAAGATAATGGGCGGGCTGCTGTCTGGCAGCAGACCTCTGTTTCGGTTATAACCTTGCAAACACCATTGGAATTTGCTTCATTGCTTCCTGGCATAAAAGCCACAGGATGCGGAAAGCCCATGCCGGGCGGCAAAAGATTAGGAGAGATACGTAGCATGGAGAAAAACAGAATACAGAATATGGTGCTTGGCATTCTGTGTCTATTGGGATGCTTTTGTATTATAAGGGCGGCGCTTCTCTTTGGATTCTTCGGAAGGGGGAATGTTTCGCATTTTCTCGCATGGGGGGACAGACAAATTTTATCCATTCATTGTCCGTCTTTCCTTTATATGGAAGAAACCAATGTGGCAGTACATGTGGAGGAAATTGGAAAAGAGATTGCAGCAAGCTATTTACCTATTTATGACTATATGAGGGAAAACCCTCAATATACAGTGGAAAGGGAAAATCAGGAAATAATTGAAAAAATTATATTAAAAGAAGGGCAGGATGAAAATCATGTGCCCGTTGTGACAGAGACGGAACCTGACAGTAAACAGGATGAACTTGCAGCAATGGAAGAGGAAAACAGACAGGCTGTAGAAGAGGAAATAAGGAAGGAAAATGCCGGGATTGATTTTGTAATGGCAGAGGAAAAAGCCGTTACATATGATTTGGATAAATTTCGGGATTTTGAAACTCTGTTAGGGGAGTTCTATGTACTGGACAACATTACTACTATCGATGGAAATCAGTTGAATCTTGAGGCTTTGCTGGGAAGGGATATGACCATGAAGACGGCAAACGATAAGCCTCAGATTCTTATTTATCATACCCATTCACAGGAAGGTTTTGCAGATTCTGTGCCCGGGGATGAGGCGACTACCATTGTCGGAGCCGGAGAAAAGCTTACGGCTCTTCTTAGAGGATACGGTTTTAATGTCATTCATCATACCGGCAAATATGATGTGGAAAACAGGGATTATGCATATTCTAATGCGGCGCCTGCAATCGAGCAGATATTGGCGGAAAATCCATCCATTGAAGTTATCATTGACCTGCACAGGGATGGGGTGGCAGAAGGAACAAGGCTTGTGACCAATTTGAATGGAAGACCTACTGCACAGTTTATGTTTTTTAACGGACTAAGCCGCACGAAAAAAAGAGGGGATATTGAATATCTGAGAAATGATAATATCGGAGAAAACCTGGCATTTTCTTTTCAGGCTCAGTTAAACTGCAAGGAATATTATCCGGGACTGGCAAGGAAAATATATTTGAAAGGTTATCGTTATAATATGCATTACCGGGGAAAAAGTCTGTTGATTGAGGTGGGGGCCCAGACTAATACGGTGGAGGAAATTATGAATGCCATGGACCCTATTGCGCATGTGCTTTATCTGACTTTGTCGGGGGATGGAAATTGATGGAGGGGTGGACGCAGCAGAGGGGGGACGCGGTAGAAGGGGGACGCAGCAGAGGGATGAGAGTGGATTCCATGCGGTGTTTTTAGCAGCGGTTTTCCTAAACAGCCTGATGTCAGGTGTTGGTACCGTTCGGGGCGGAATATAGCGGCGTCCATGCCGCAATATTCCTAAAATTGCCATCCGTGGCAATTTTACCCTGGGTGTGTGGCAGGCTGTTAAGGAAAACCGCTGCTAAAAACAATGCATGGAATCCACTCTCATCCCTCTGCTGCTGTTTTGTTTCGGGCGGTATGCTGTGTAGAGGGGATGTGTGGCGGGGAAGGAGTATTTTCTGTTTGTTGCTGGTTCTGATTTTGGTGTGGGAAAGCTACGGGGAATGTTACGATTTCTGTAGCAATCTTTGTAATAATTTAGCGTAATAATTTAGCTTGCGGTTTTGTAAGGGAGGGTTTAAGAAATTAAGGGGCAGACATTGCGTCGGGAGAAAAATTTTGTTATACTGACAAGCAGTGAAGAAAAACGGAAAATGAGTTGTCCGGAAGATAGATGCGATAGAAGAACAGGATAAGGAACAGGAGAGGGAAAATGGCAGGTATCGACCAGAGTAAAATAAGGAATTTTTGTATTGTAGCTCATATTGATCATGGGAAGTCAACGCTGGCAGACAGGATTATTGAAAAGACCGGGCTGCTTACGAGCAGGGAAATGCAGGCTCAGGTTTTGGATAATATGGAGCTGGAAAGGGAAAGGGGCATTACCATAAAGGCACAGACTGTCCGCATTGTATATAAGGCAAAGGATGGTGAGGAGTACATTTTTAATCTGATTGACACTCCGGGACATGTGGATTTTAATTATGAGGTAAGCAGAAGCCTTGCAGCCTGTGACGGAGCTGTTTTAGTGGTGGATGCGGCCCAGGGGATTGAAGCACAGACTCTGGCAAACGTATATCTTGCGTTGGACCACGATTTGGATGTTTTTCCCGTTATTAATAAAATAGACCTGCCAAGCGCAGAGCCGGAGAGGGTAAAGGAAGAAATTGAAGATGTCATCGGGATTGAAGCCCATGATGCGCCTTTGATTTCAGCCAAAAACGGAATAGGGATTGAAGAAGTGTTAGAACAGATTGTGGCTAAAATCCCGGCACCAAAAGGGGACCCAAATGCTCCTTTGCAGGCGCTTATTTTTGATTCTCTTTATGATTCTTATAAAGGAGTTATAATTTTTTGCCGCATTAAAGAAGGAACTGTAAAAAAGGGAACGCCTATTTTAATGATGGCAACAGGAGCAAAGGCGGAAGTAGTAGAAGTAGGATATTTTGGAGCAGGACAGTTTTTAGAATGCGAAGAGCTTTCTGCCGGAATGGTAGGCTATATTACCGCTTCCATTAAAAACGTAAAGGATACGGCAGTGGGCGATACGGTCACCAATGCCATGGAGCCCTGCAAAGAGCCTCTTCCCGGCTATAAAAAGGTCCAGTCCATGGTATATTGCGGTATGTATCCGGCAGACGGGGCGAAATATCCGGATTTAAGGGATGCTTTGGAAAAGCTCCAGTTAAACGACGCTTCTTTAAACTATGAGCCGGAAACCTCTATTGCTTTAGGTTTTGGATTCCGCTGCGGCTTTTTGGGGCTGCTTCATCTGGAAATCATACAGGAACGTCTGGAAAGAGAATATAATCTGGATCTGGTCACTACGGCTCCGGGAGTTATTTATAAGGTGCATAAAAGCAATAGAGAGGTCATTGAGCTGACGAATCCAAGCAATCTGCCGGATCCTTCAGAAATCGAATATATGGAGGAGCCTGTTGTCAGTGCGGAAATCATGGTAACCTCTGAATTTATCGGGGCTATCATGGAGCTTTGCCAGGAGCGGCGGGGCGTCTATCTTGGAATGGAATATATGGAAGAAAAAAGGGCGCTTCTGCGCTATGAGCTTCCGTTAAATGAGATTATTTATGACTTTTTTGATGCCTTAAAATCCCGCTCAAGGGGTTATGCCTCCTTTGATTATGAATTAAAGGGCTATGAGCAGTCCGAACTGGTGAAGCTGGACATGCTTATCAATAAAGAAGAGGTGGATGCCTTATCCTTTATTGTCCATAAGGACAGTGCCTATGACAGGGGAAGGAGAATGTGCGAGAAATTAAAAGAAGAGATTCCAAGGCACCTGTTTGAAATTCCCATCCAGGCAGCAGTGGGGGGTAAGGTCATTGCAAGAGAAACCGTGAAGGCAATGCGCAAGGATGTGCTGGCAAAATGTTACGGCGGGGATATTACCCGTAAGAAAAAGCTTTTGGAAAAGCAAAAGGAAGGCAAGAAGCGCATGCGTCAGGTAGGCAATGTGGAAATCCCCCAGCAGGCATTTATGAGCGTGCTGAAGCTGGATGATAAATAAGTGATGAGCAATCCGTTAAGCCTCTACATTCACATCCCGTTTTGTATAAAAAAATGCCATTACTGCGATTTCTTATCGGCGCCTGCCGGCGAAGAGACCCAAAGGGAATATGTCCGTGCCCTGCTCCATGAAATAGAATATTGGGGGAAACTGCTTTCCGGGGCGCCTATAAAATCTGTCTATATTGGCGGTGGGACTCCATCTGTTTTGCCGGAAGAGCTAATGGTTGAAATATTATGTAAATTGAAAAAGTCTTTTCCCTATATAACAAAAATAGAAAATACAGCAGGAAAGAAAAAAAAGTCTCATGTCAGTGAAGCAGAGCCAAAGGGAAAAGTGCCCAAAGTAGCGGAACCGGAAATTTCCATGGAAATCAATCCCGGCACTGTAACGGAAAAAAAGCTGAAGGCTTATAGTCAGGCAGGAATCAACCGCTTAAGCATAGGGCTTCAGTCTGCGGATGAGGATGAGTTAAAGCTGTTAGGCAGAATCCATACATATGAGGATTTTATGGAAACGTATCACATGGCAAGGGCACAGGGCTTTTCCAATCTGAATATCGATTTAATCAGCGCCCTGCCCGGGCAAAAGCTGGAAAGCTGGCAGGACACTCTGGAAAAGGTTCTGGCTTTAAAGCCGGAGCATATATCTGCATATAGCCTTATCATTGAAGAAGGAACTCCCTTTTATGAAACTTATTTCGGGCATGAAGAGCTTTTGCCGGATGAAGAGACGGACCGTGTCATGTATGCACTTACAAAGCATATGCTCCGGGAAGCAGGATATGAGCGTTATGAAATATCCAACTATAGCAGGAAAGGAAAAGAATGTCTGCACAATCTGGTGTACTGGCAGAGAGGGAACTATCTTGGCCTGGGGCTTGGAAGTTCTTCCATGATAGAAAATGTCCGGTTTCGGAATACGGATTCGATGAAGGATTATGTAAACCATTGGAGGGCAGGGAAAATAAAGGATGAGAGCGGAATAAGTATTCGCGGAAAAACGCTGTCAGCACTGTCGGACTTTGAAGGGCATAGGGCAAAGGTGCAGGAAGGGTACGAGAATTTTCAGAAGGTTCATGCAATTCCGGATATTTGCATGGATATTAAGCGCCTCAGCCAAAAGGAGCAGATGGAGGAGTTTATGTTTCTCGGGCTGCGCATGATGAAAGGGGTATCAGTAAGAGAGTTTGAGGAAGTTTTCGGAAAGAGTATATTTGATGTATATGGGCGGCAGATAGACAAATATAAAGAGCAGAATGTGCTTACTGTGGATAAGCGCATAGCCCTTACGGACAGAGGGGTGGATGTGAGCAATATGATTCTGGCGGATTTTTTGCTTTCCTGATAAGCAGAAAGGTTGCGAAACATCTGTTTTTTTGTTATATTATTTTGTAGTAGAAAATGATTTTAAATTAAGCTTGTAAAAGAAAGAAGGAACTTACATGTTGCTTGAAAATTTCAATACAATTGTAACGGGCTGCAACAGAGGCATTGGAAAAGCAATTTTAGAAACGTTTGCAAAAAACGGTGCAGATGTATTTGCGGTTGTCAGGAAAGAAAATGCAGAGTTTACCCAATACTGCCGGCAGCTGATGAAACAGTATCAGGTAACAATTGTGCCTGTTTATGTAGACTTTGAAGTGGAAGAACAGATTAAGGAAGGGGCAAAGCAAATTCTATCTTACAAAAAGCCGATTCATGTTCTGGTAAATAATATTGGAATTGCAAGACCTCTTACAATATTTACCATGACAAAAATGGAAGCCATCAGGAATGTTTTTGAAGTCAACTTTTTTTCCCAGATATTTTTTACACAGTTAATAACAAAAAATATGATGAGAAACAAAAAAGGAAGCATCGTTTTTGTCTCCTCTTCAGCAGCCTTTGATGGAGGGGCTAATATAGAGTATTCGGCAAGTAAGGCAGCAGTGATAGGGGCAGTGCGCAGAATGGCATTGGAACTTGGCGGTTTCGGAATCAGGGTAAACGCCATCGCCCCCGGACTTACTGATACGGACATGGGCAATTCCATGAGTGAAGAGGACGAAAAGACTGCCCTTGAAATGAATATAATGAAACGAAAGGGAAAGCCGGAAGAAATTGCAGATGCGGCTGTTTTTCTTGGCTCGGACATGTCATCTTTCATCACCTCACAAGTGTTAAGAGTGGATGGAGGCTTAAGATAAGGGGGATAAAATGAAAGCTTTAATAACAGGCGGTTCAAGGGGGATCGGAAAGGCGATTGTTTCTGAATTTCAGAAGCAGGGATATGAAGTATATGCGCCTTTAAGAAAGGAACTGGATTTAAACGACAGCCGGTCCATAGAGCAATATATACAAAAGCATAAAGGCATAACATTTGATGTGATTGTCAATAATGCCGGAATCAATGATATAAATGAAATTTCTCAAGTGACAGATGAAGAAATTGCACATATGCTTCAGGTGAATCTGGTTGCTCCAATAAAGCTTCTCAGAGGGCTTGTGGACAAAATGAAGGAACAGCAATATGGCAGAATCGTCAATATCGGCTCTATATGGGCAGTAGTTTCCAAGAGTGGAAGATGTATATACAGTGCAACCAAAAATGGAATTCACGGAGTGACGAATACACTGGCTGTGGAACTGGCGCCGTATAACATTTTAGTGAATACTGTCTGTCCCGGTTTTACAATGACGGAGTTGACAAGGAAAAACAATACAAAAGAGCAGATTGCACAGATTTCAAAGGACATTCCCATGGGGCGGATGGCAGAACCGGATGAAATAGCAAGAGTGGTTTATTTTCTGGCGAGCCGGCAGAATACATATTTAACAGGGCAGAAAATTACTGTGGATGGAGGATTTTCGGAAAAATGATAATTCAATCTCATTTTAAACAGTATCAGGTTCATTTTAAGGATGAATTGGATTTTGTTTTGGGGCTTGGGAAAAATGAACCGGCCTATTGGATTGTAGACCGCAATATATATGATTTGTATGGGCAGCAACTGGGTCTCACTCATCTGGATAAAAAATATCTTATAGATGCCATAGAAGAGAATAAAACAATGGATACGGTTCTGGAAATTTGCGAGGCGATGACGGAACTGTCTGCCAAGAGAAATATTCACCTGATTTCTATTGGGGGAGGTATTACACAGGATATTACAGGACTTGTTGCCAATCTGCTGTATCGGGGTATCAGGTGGACATTCATTCCGACTACATTGCTGGCAGCCTGTGACAGCTGCATAGGAGGGAAAACCTCCCTGAACTATAAAGAATATAAAAATTTGCTGGGGACGTTTTATCCTCCGGATGATATTTTTATATGTCCTTCTTTTTTTCATACTTTAACAAAGCGGGATTTTCAAAGCGGACTGGGTGAAGTAGTGAAATTCAATATTATGTACGGAAAAGAAGGAATCGACAGAATAGAAAGAGACATTACTGATTTGCTGAACAGAAAGGAAGATATAATCAGCCAATATGTCAGACAGTCATTAGAATTTAAAAAACAGTATATAGAAAAAGATGAGTTTGACAGAGGCATACGCATACATTTAAATTTTGCCCACACTTTCGGACATGCCATAGAAAAAGTATCCGGTTATGAAATTCCCCATGGAACGGCAGTGGCAATGGGGACTGTTGTTGCAAATGATATTTCATTTCAAAGAGGATATTTGTCTGAAGAAACTGTAAAGAGAATCCGGCAAATCATGCAAAAAATAATAAATATATCCTTTGATTTATCTGCCATAAGCAGCAGGGAACTCATCGGCGCTATTCGCAAGGATAAAAAACAGACGGGAGATTTCTTACGCGGTGTGCTGTTTACGGAAAATCTGGAATTAGAAGTATTTGATGATCTTTTGGAAAATGAGATTATACAGGCATTTGTACACTTAAATCATTTTCTCAGGGAAGGAGCAGAAGCTTAATGAATCAATATGAAAAAAGAATGTTTGAAATTTTAAAAAAATTAAAGGAAGAGTATCATGTATTGGCAATTAAATCCGAGTTTGAGGCAGAAGGGGCAAGAACGGAAGAATTGGTCATGCTGAATGAAGTTGTATTCAGGGCGGATATGGACGTATATATAAAAATCGGTGGCTGCGAAGCTGTCAGGGATTTGGAGCAATGCCGGATTCTTGGTGCCAAAGGTGTAATGGCTCCGATGATTGAAACCCCCTTTGCCATGAAAAAGTTTCTGGGAGCCATTGACAGGGTTTTTTCAGAGGAAGAGCAGAAGGAAATGCAGTATATTTTTAATGCAGAGACAATTACAGGCTATCAAAATCTGGATGATATTCTTCAGGTGGAAGGAATTAATAAAATACACAGCATTGTTGTAGGCAGGGTGGATTTTTCTGCTTCATTAGGCTATGGAAGAGATAAAATTAACAGCGATGAAATTACAGACTATGTAAGGAAGATATTAAAAAAAGCGAAAGAAAGCAATATAATGGCAGGAGTGGGAGGGGGAATATCGCCGGAAGCTATTCACGTCCTGCATTCCCTTGGGGACGTGGTGGATAAATTCGAAACCCGTAAGGTTGTTTTCCCGTATGCAAGCGACATGAATATGAGGGAAGCTCTTGCATTGGCAATGGAATTTGAAATTTTATATTTAAAAAATAAAGCGGAATTTTACAAAAAGATGGCTGGTGAAGACTGTGTCAGAATTCAGATGATGGAAAGCCGTCTGAAGGTACTGAAAGATTCATAAAGGTTAAAGGGGAACACTATGATTCGGATTGCTGATTACATTATGAAAAGAATTGCTGAAGAAGGAGTAAGGCATATATTTTATGTGCCGGGAGGGCAATGCTTCTATTTAACGGATGCATTAAGACGTACGGAACAGTTAGAGGGGATTTCCATGCATCACGAGCAGGCGGCAGCCATGGCAGCTCTGTCTTATTCCGTATATAGTGAAAATTTAGGTGCCTGTCTGGTAACCACAGGCTGTGCAGGAACCAATACCATGACCGGATTGCTGCACGCATGGCAGGACAGTATACCATGTATATTTATATCAGGGCAGCAAAATTATAATCAGACTATTGCAGCTTCAGGTCTTCCGTTGCGCCAGGTGGGGGTACAGGAAGCAGATATTACAACAATTGTAAACTCAATTACCAAATATGCCATTACCATTGACCGGGCAGAAGATATTGTATATCATGTTGACAAGGCTCTTTATCTGGCAAAAAACGGGCGGCAGGGTCCGGTATGGCTTGATGTGCCTTTGAATATACAAAACAGCATGGTGGATGCGGACAAATTACAGCATTACGCCCCTGAACAGGCAGAAGTGCAAAAAAACTTCCAGGAAGAGATTGACTATGCGGCTGAATGTCTCAATCAGGCTAAAAGACCTGTAATCCTGGCAGGACAGGGAATCAGAAGCGCCCATGCGGTAGAAAAATTAAGAGAATTTGCAGAGAAAAATAGCATTCCTACCGTGTTTACCAGGTTTTCCTATGATTTAATGCCTTATGAGGCTCCTTGTAATTTTGGAATTGTAAGCGGAATTGCAGGTGCCAGCAGATATGGAAATTTTATTATTCAAAATGCGGATTTAGTATTATCTGTAGGTTCAAGGCTTTCCATAGATACCACCGGTCCGGAGCGGGAAAAATTTGCAAGAGAGGCAAGAATAATTGCAGTTGACATTGATGAAGTGGAACATTCAAAAAAAGGTGTATCTATCGATAAATTGATTTGTATGGATGCCGGATTCTTTCTGGAAAAAATGTGTGCGGCACCTGTAGAGACGGCGGACAGTCAATGGATGGAGAAATGCAGTCATTGGAAAAAGTTATTTGAGCATGTAAATGAGCAGGAAGGAAAAGAGTTTCCTATTGATATGAAATATGCCATGTCCCGGATTTCCCATAAGCTGCCAAAGGGAAGTGTGCTGCTTTCCGATGCAGGTCTGACAGGAGCAGCAATGCCGGCAGCCAGCCGCATTGGAGAGCAGGTAAGGATTATCCATTCTTTTGCCCAGGGAGAGATGGGCTATGCATTGCCGGGCGCCTGCGGGGTGGCAGCGCTGGCAGATGGTCCGGTGCTTGCTTATTCAGGAGATGGGTCTTTTATGATGAATCTGCAGGAACTGCAGACGGTGGTGAGAAACCAGTTTAATCTGAAAATTATTATTATGAATAATAACGGTTATTCCGGGGTGCGCCATGGACAGAAAGCACATTTCAGGGGAAAAACAATTGGAACGGATCCGTCTAATGGAATTGATTTTCCGGATTACGAAAAAATTGCGGCTGCTTTTTCACTTCCGTTCTTTCGGGTTCAAAAAGCAAGTGAATTAGAAGAAGGAATTTCCGGGATGTTTGCTGATGATAAACCGTTTTTATTAGAAATCATGACGGATCCGGAACAGATTGATTTGCATAACGGGCTGGTCACATACGGAAAGCATAAATTTGGATTTCGCCCTATAGAGGATCAGTCTCCTTATATTGACAGGGAAGTATTCTTTCGGGAAATGATTGTAGAGCCTTTAGAAACAAGCTATGGAAAGCCGGTGTAAAAGTTGAGTGAGTTAAAGAAAATATCTTTTGTAGTACCATGTTACAGGTCAGAACATACTGTTATGGTAGTTGTAGATGAAATCGAATCAACCATGCTAAAGAAAAACACGTATGATTATGAGATTATTTTAGTAAATGATGGTTCTCCGGACAAGGTTTGGAGCACAATCAGGAAAAGGGCAGAAGATGATGAAAAAGTAACGGGTATTAACCTTACTAAAAATTTCGGGCAGCATTCTGCTCTCATGGCAGGATATCATTATTGTTCCGGCGATTGCGTGGTGTCTTTAGATGACGACGGACAAACCCCTGCGGATGAGGTTTTTACTCTTTTGGATGAAATAGAAAAGGGGTATGATGTTGTTTATGCAATGTATACGGAAACTCATCAGAATGCTTTTCGGAAATGGGGCTCTGACCTTGCAAAAAAAATGTCAGATTATATGTTTGACATGCGGGGAGAGGACAGGAAAGGGAGCAGCTATTATGCAGCAAGGAAGATTATCATTGATGAAATGATAAAATATGAACATTCCTATCCGTATGTTGCAGGATTGGTTTTAAGGGTGACTAGAAACATCAATTATGTTCCAGTTAATCACAGGGACCGCATGATGGGAAAATCGGGATATAATTTAAAATCATTGGTTTCCTTATGGTTAAACGGTTTTACTGCTTTTTCCGTAAAGCCTTTGGAGTTGGGGGCTTATATGGGGTTTATGCTGTCGGGAATGGGCTTTTTGTTTGCATTTATTACTATTATAAGAAAGCTGTTGAATCCTGCTATTGAAGCGGGATGGAGTTCCCTGATTTCTGCTGTTTTTATCATAGGAGGAATGATATTGCTTATGCTGGGACTGATTGGAGAATATATTGGCAGGATTTATATTTGTATTAACAATTCCCCACAGTATGTAGTAAGAGATATCTGTAAGAAGAAAGTTGGGGAACGGGATGAAAAATAATTGGAAATGGTTTTTCATATTGCAAGCGGCATTATTTATTATGTCTTTAGGAGGTATTTGCTCTAAAATGGCGGGCAAGCAGGCTTTTTTATCCAAATCCTTTCTTTTCTATTACGGACTTTTGCTATTGATTCTGTTTGTTTATGCAATAATGTGGCAGCAGGTTTTAAAACGTGTTTCTTTAATAGCAGCATATGGAAGCAAAGGAGTGGGAATTATATATGGAATTTTGTGGGGAAGGCTGATTTTTGAAGAAAAAATCAGGTGGAATATGATTGCAGGGGCAATTTTGGTATTGGTTGGAGTCTATTGTTTTATCCTGGAGGAAGTGAGGAGAGAAACAAAATGATGTTTTATGTTCTTATATATTTAAGTTCTGTTCTTGTCGCATCTGTTTCCCAGATTATTTTAAAGAAAAGCGCAGGAAAGCAATATGAAAATCCTGTTAGGGAGTACTTGAATCCAAGAGTAATTATTGCATATGGAATGTTTTTCTTATCTATGTTTCTGACGATGTATGCTTATAAAGGAATTCCCTTATCTTTTGGTAATCTTTTAGAGGCAGCAGGGTATATATTTGTTCCGGTTTTAAGTTACTTTTTTCTGCATGAAAAATTGACAAAGATTAAGCTGCTGGGAGCTGTCCTGATTATAGCGGGTATCTGTTGCTACGCATTGTTTTAATTTTTGTACTGCCTGAATGTATGAAAAGAAAATATCACTAAATAAATATAATACACATAATGGGGGGGGATGAATATGAAGGAACTATTAAATAGTATACGATATGATAAAAATGATATTTATGAAAAGATTAACAGGTTATTGCTTCATAATAAAAGAATTGGGATTTTTGGTGCGGGCATTTATGCAAATTATCTTGAGCAAAAATTAAAAAAATGGGGAGTTGAGATTACCTTCTGTGTAGCTGATGATGAATATTATGAGACAACAGTATGTGAAGATAAGGAATTAATAAAGCTGTGTGACTTAGAAAAACAGGAAGAAGCAATGCTGATTATAGGATTTGAAACAATAGTTGAAAAAGAAGACTTGTTAAAGAAAAAGTTAAATGAAATTCTGTTACATGCTCCGGCAATAGAAATAATAGATTTTGAAAATTGCTATATTGACTGGAACTTTATAGACTATCCGTTTTTTTTAAATAATTATGCAGTTTTTGAAAAAACATATAATTTATTAGAAGATGATTTTTCCAGAAGAATAATGGTAGAATATTTGAATTCCAATATTTCCGGAAGGGCAGGCGAATTTTGTGTTTTGAAGACGGATCATATGCATGATTATGAATATGATATTATGTTTACAGATATACAAAGAAGAGATGGTGTGATAGTTGATTGTGGTGCATATAATGGAAAAACTGCCGTTGAAATTTCAGAATACCTTAAAAACAGGGAAGTTTCAAAAAAAATCATTGCGCTTGAACCGGACAAGGATAATATCAGGCTGATTAAAGAAAAATGTGAATGTTATCCAAATATTATTCCGATGGAAAACGGTGTTTCCAGCAGAAGTGAAAAGCTGTATTTTGATGTGCGGGGAGGGCAGGGAGGAAAAATAGTAATTCCTGAAGACGGGGAAGACTTATCCCAATATATATCCATAACAACAATTAATATTGATACATTAGAAGGAAGATTTGGAGAAGCAATCGCTGCAATTTTAATGGATGTGGAAGGGAGCGAGTTGGAAGCTTTAAAGGGCGCTGCTGAGGTAATTAAAAAGTATAAACCGGCATTGGCAGTCAGAGTTTATCATAAGAGAACAGATTTATTGACCATTCCGCATTTTTTGGCATCCTTATCTTGTAATGATAAATATAAATTTTATTTAAGAAATAATGCAAATAGCAGGGGAATACTGGATTTGACATTATATGCGGTTTAGAGCAGGTGAGTTTTTAAAATTGCGGGTTACTTAAATGATACAGGATGGTGGAGGCTTGTGAAAATAATAGATGCCTATTGGGAAAAAAGAAATCTTGGCGTTGCTGCAAAAGAACTAGTTTGTGAGAAGTGTGACAGCCTTTTGGAGATAAAGGAACAAATGGACAGGCTTGAAGCAGAATATATGGTGATAAAGATTCCAAGTGAACGGACAGATTTATCAGAGTATGCCCAGAAAAAGGGATTTTACTATATTGAGGATTTGATTGAAGTTGTCCATGATTTACACGAACCCGTAAGGACGCCTTTGCATCAAAGACTATATGATTCCGTATCCTATCGCAAAATGGATGATGAGGATGTGCAGCAGCTTTATATGGAAATCAGAGATGGTCTTTTTGAAACAGACCGGATATCCAAAGACGCAAATTTCGGAAAGGAAAAAGCAGCTAAGCGTTATGTAAACTGGGTGGAGGATATGCTCTCCAAAGGAGCCCTGCCTTATGTGATGGTGTATAAGGAAGAATCAGCTGGCTTTATTATTTTGCAGGAGAAAGATAAAAATACTTACATATCCGTGTTGGGCGGAGGCTATAAGAGGTTTCAAAGCTCCGGACTGGGAATTGTGCAAAAAGAGCAGGAAATCGTGAAAATGCTTGGCGGAAAAAAGGTGATAACCCATGTATCGTCCAATAATCCGTCACAGCTTAGAGCTTTGATTTTAAATGGCTATCTGCCAAAGGATGTCCAGCATGTATTTGTAAAACATGGAAAAAAGGAAAAATAAAATGTCGGAGAAATTATTGCAGGGTAAAAATGTTTTACTAACCGGCGCCAACCGGGGAATTGGAAAGAAGATTTTAGAAAAGCTTGCGCAAAATGGCGCAAATGTATGGGCATGCTCCCGAATTTATCATGAAGAATTTGAACAAACTGTAAAAGACCTGGAAAAAGAATATCAGGTGCAAATCCAGACAGTTTATTTTGATTTGACAGATGAGGCGGAAATGAAATCAGCAGTAAAACAGATTATGCAGGAAAAGAGACCGGTGGATGCATTGGTTAATAATGCGGGAATGGCATATGGAGGCGGTCTGCATAAAACTTCTGTTGAAAAGCTGAAGGAAGTGTTTGAAATCAATTACTTTTCAGTAATACGCCTTACCCAGTATGTTTCCAAATACATGATAAGGCAAAAGCATGGCGCAATCGTCAATATGGCATCGGTTGGGGGAATTGAAAGCAAGCCCGGGTATCTGGCTTATGGTTCCAGCAAAGCAGCGCTTATCTGGGCAACCAAATGCCTGGCTAATGAACTTGCCGCTTATCAAATCCGTGTAAATGCAGTTGCCCCCGGTCTGGTAAATACGGATATGGGATTTTTTAAACCGGAAAAAGAGTTAGAAGAAACAATTCAGAGGACACCGCAGAAACGGATGGCAGAGCCGGAAGAAGTGGCAGATGCGGTATTGTATCTGCTTTCTAATCAGGCGGCTTTTATTACGGGACATACTTTAGTGATTGACGGAGGGAGAACGATTGCATGAAAGAAGATATTACGGCAAGGTTGAATGAAATGTGCCGAAGAATGCGGCTTGATGCTATTGAAATGGCATATTCCACAGGGGATAAGGGCGCTCATCTGGGAGGGGGCTTATCCTGTATGGAAATTATGGCAGTTTTATATGGCTCTGTCTTACGGTATCGTACGGAAGAGCCGGAATGGGAAGGACGGGACCGGTTCATCCCCAGCAAGAATCATTGCGTGCTGGCGCATTTCCCAGCCCTTGCAGAAGCCGGCTTTATAAAAAAAGAAGAGCTTTTAGAGTTTCAAAAAGACGGAGGCAGGCTTGTAGGATATCCGAAAAATACACAAATCGGGCTGGAATATTCAGGAGGCAGCCTTGGAATGGCTATTTCCGTAGGAATTGGCATTGCTCTGGCAGCAAGGGAGGACAATAAGGACTTTCGTACATATGTGCTGATGGGGGACGGCGAATTAAACGAAGGCTCTATCTGGGAGGCATTTATGTCTGCTGCACAGTATAAGCTTGGAAATATAACGGCTATCATTGACAGGAACCACCTTTCCTATGACGGAGATACAGAGGAAGTCATGGGAATCGATGACCTTGCGGCAAAAATGAAAAGCTTTAACTGGAATGTGATATGCTGTGACGGGCATGACGTTGCAGATTTGCTGCGTGCCTTTTCAGAGCAGAAAGATGATATGCCCAATATTATCATAGCTGAGACTATAAAAGGAAAAGGTGTCTCCTTTATGGAAAACAGGAGAGAATGGCATCATTCTTCCATTACGAAGGAACAATACGAACAGGCAAAAAAGGAAATTAAGGGGGAAGTCCATTGAAAATTCGTTCTGTTGGAATAAAAACATGGTCTAAGTTAGGACAAAGAGGAACGTTTTTTGGCATAGCGCTGCCGGAAATCGCAAAAGAAAAAGAAAATCTGAAGCTGCTGACTGCAGATTTATCCCTTCTTTCCGGGATGGAACGCTTTATAAAAGCATATCCGGACAAGTTTTTGAATGTAGGGATTGCGGAACAAAATATGATTGGAATTGCAGCAGGGCTGGCTATGGAAGGAAGGTGCGTGTTTGCCACTACATATGCTTCCTTTATTGCAGTGCGCAGCCTGGAACATGTCAGGCAGCATTTATCCCATCTGCAGTGTAATGTGAAGATTATCGGAACAGCAGCAGGAGTGGTTGCAGCCAAATCAGGCATTTCCCATTGGGCTACAGAGGATATAGCCTTTATGCGTGCTCTGCCCAATATGACCGTTTTATCTGCGGCAGACAGTCTTGAAGCTTTCAAAATGGCTCAATATGCAGCAAGCGTAGAAAATCCTGTATACATTCGTTTGAGCGGCGGATTGAACTGCCCCATTGTGTATGAGGAGGACTATGAATTTCAGGCAGGAAAACCGGTAGTGCTCAGACAGGGAGAGAAAACTGCCATTCTGGCAACAGGCCTGATGGTGGCAGAGGCTCTGAAAGCGGCGGATATGCTTAACGATAAGGGCATTTTTCCTACCGTCATCAATGTGCATACAATTAAGCCCATGGACAGGCAAATGGTGGAGCAGCTCTGCAGGGAATATGATTTGCTTATAACGGTAGAAGAGCATAATGTAATCGGAGGACTGGGCAGTGCAGTGGCGGAATGTAAGGCTGGCCTGAAAAATACGCCTCCCCAGATTATGCTTGGTTTTCAGGACTGCTTTGCAAATGCAGGCTCCCAAAGATATATATGGGAGCAGGCGGGGATTTGCTGCGGGCAGATTGCAGAGCGGATTGAACTGGAAATGAATAAGTAAAAAATACTTGGGAGTAACAGGTGCAGTATGAATGATTTAAATGCTTTTTTTGAGCTTAAGCCTTATGAACTGGCGCAGGAACAAAAGAAAAAACTGCTGACAGATAAGCTGCTGGAATTGACAAAGTATCATTATGCTCATTGTGAGCAGTATAAAAACATATTGGATGCAATAGGATATCTGCCGGATAAGACAGAATCTTATTATGATATTCCCTTTTTTCCTGTTCGTCTGTTTAAAAAGATGGAACTGCTCAGCATACCGAGGGAAGATATCTTTAAGACAATGACGTCCTCCGGGACAACAGGGCAGGAAGTGTCAAAAATTTATGTGGATAAAGAAACCGCCATGCTTCAGCAAAAAGTCATGATAAAAATATTAAGCGACTTTCTGGGGAAAAAGAGGATTCCTCTTTTAGTCATTGACAGCCCTGCTGTTGTAAAGGATAGAAGCCTTTTTTCTGCAAGGGGAGCTGCAATCATCGGTCTCAGAATACTGGCTTCTGAAGTGGTATATGCCTTGAATGAAGACATGAGCCTGAATATGGAAGCTGTGGAAGGTTTTATCCAAAAGCATAAAGAAGAAAAATGCCTGTTATTTGGTTTTACTTTTCTTGTGTGGCAGCATTTTTATATGGAATTAAAAAAAAGAGGAATCCGTTATCAGCTTCCGGAGGCATTTTTAATGACAGGAGGCGGCTGGAAAAAGCTTACCTCCCTGAAGATTTCCAATGAACAATTTAAAGACAGTATAAACCAACAATTTGGAATCGGGCACTTTTTGGACCATTACGGCATGGTGGAACAGACGGGGTGCATATATGCGGAATGTGAATACGGGCATTTGCATGCCAGCATTTATTCAGATGTGATTCCAAGAAGATATGAGGATTTTGCCCCCTGTAGTATTGGAGAAGCCGGAATGCTGCAGGTTGTATCTGTTTTGCCCCGTTCATATCCGGGACATTCTCTGCTTACGGAGGATGAAGGGTGTATTTTGGGAGAGGATGATTGTCCATGCGGGCGAAAGGGCAAGTATATAAAAATACTGGGACGGATAAAAAGTGCGGAATTAAGGGGGTGCAGCGATGTTTACGGAACAGCATTTAAGTGAAATAAGCTGCCTGACTGATAATAAGGAAATGCTTTCCGGATTTTGGGACATACCGGTTAAGCCTGTATTTGATGAAAGAATTATGGGATTTTTTCAGGGGCTTTCCAAAAAGTTATTTGCAGACCCCCATTCCAAAGAATATGTGGATGTGCTTTCCTACGCGTATTGGATTAGGAAAAGCTCACTGGAGGCAGTCAGGAAAACATATAGCAAAAAACGTGATTTTGAAAATCGTATAGGCAGAGGAACAGCTTTTCATGTTGCTCCTTCCAATGTGCCCATTAACTTTGCAGTATCTTTTACATCTGCCCTTCTTGCCGGTAATATCTGCATTGTCAGAATTTCAAACCGGGAGTTTCCTCAGGTGGATATTATATGTGATGCAATTAAAGCGTTATTCAGGGAAGAATACTCTGACTTAAAAGAAAGACTGTGCATTATCCGTTATCCTCATAATGATGAGATTACAGAGCTTATATCTGCCAGATGCGATATCCGGATTATATGGGGCGGCAACCGGACCATTCAAACAATACGAAAGGCACAGCTTCCCCCGAGGGCAGTTGAAATGGCATTTGCAGACCGCCATTCCCTTGCGCTTATCAATGGGGATGAATATATGGAAATGCTGCAAAAAGACGGCGGAAAGTATCAAAGGGATATTGCGGAAAAGTTTTATACGGACACTTACTATACGGATCAGAATGCATGCAGCTCCCCAAGAATGGTTGTGTGGTTTGGAAGCCGGATAGAAGAGGCAAGAAAAAGCTTCTGGGAGGCGCTTAGTCAGTGTGTTCATGAAAAATACAGGCTAAGGCCCATTCAGACTATAGATAAAATGAGTCTGGCATATGAATTTGCGACATGTCATCCCAACACGAAAATAGAAAAAAAGGACAATTATATTGTTCTGATACAACCGGACAGGCTGGACCAAAAGCTTATGGACTATAAAGGAAACAGCGGAAGCTTTTTTGAATATTCTGCTGCGGATATGGAAGATATACTCCCCCTTTTGGGAAAATCCTGCCAGACAATCTCTTATTTGGGAATGGAAAAGCAGTTGATTGCCGATCTGGTAAGAAAACACGGAGTAAAGGGCGTGGACCGTATTGTGCCTATGGGGAGGACAATGGAGCTGTCATTTACATGGGATGGATATGATATGATTGAAGCCATGTCAAGAATTGTAGATATTTTCTAAGCAATTTGACATAATGAAATATTGTTGTTAAAATTTATTATTATAGAGATAACAAAGAAAGGATAAGAAAAGATGACAAATTTGGAGAAATACAAAAATGCCTTTGCAGAAGGGCTGGAAGTGGAAATGGACAAAATAACAAATGATTTGGAGTATGAAGGAATCGAAGAATGGGATTCCGTAGGGCATATGAGTCTGGTGGCATGTCTGGAAGAGGCATTTGATATTATGATGGATACAGATGATATTGTGGATTTCAGTTCTTTTCAGAAAGGAATCGAAATTTTGAAAAAATATGACGTTGAGATTGAATAGGAGAGAACATGTTTGGTGAAATCGGTAAATATGGGAATAAGACAGCCCTTATAGAAGATAATGGGCAAAAGATGACCTATAGTGAATTAGTGGAAGAGGGAAATCGGATTTTTGGAAATAGGAAAGAAAGAAGCCTGATTTTTATATTGTGCACCAATTCCATAGGCTCTGTATGCGGTTATGTAGGAAGCATTCGGAACAGGCAGGTTCCATTACTTTTATCAGCAGCGCTGGATGCACAATTACTGGATTATCTGCTTAAGCTTTATGAACCTTCCTATTTGTGGGTTCCCGGTCAGGCGGTATCCGCATTTCCATATGGAAAAACCATTTATGAGAGTTACGGGTATACTCTGATAGATACTGGAAACGGTCCCTGTGAGATGGATGAGGGGCTGTCGCTGTTATTGACCACTTCAGGAAGCACGGGAAGTCCCAAGCTGGTACGGCAAAGCTATGAGAATCTGGACAGCAATACAAGGTCAATCATACAGTATCTGCAATTGGATGATACGGAAAGAGCTATCACCACATTGCCTATGAACTATACTTATGGGCTGTCCATTATAAATACCCATATTGCAGCCGGCGCTGCCGTGCTTCTGACGGACCAGACCCTGATACAGAAAAAATTCTGGGAATTTTTTAACCAACATGAAGCAACGT
Source organism: uncultured Lachnospiraceae bacterium (assembly GCA_910585715.1). Taxonomy (GTDB): domain Bacteria; phylum Bacillota; class Clostridia; order Lachnospirales; family Lachnospiraceae; genus RGIG3040. The sequence continues at coordinate 42,077 of CAJUEX010000014.1, read as the reverse complement.
CATTTGGCGGCGTACCCTATACCTATGAGATACTGAATAAATTAAAATTTTTCCAAATGGACTTGGGGCATTTACGTTATATGACACAGGCTGGAGGAAAGCTTTCAGAAGATCTGCACAAGAAATTTGCAGAGTATGCCAGAGACAATGGGAAAAAATTTGTTGTTATGTATGGCCAGACAGAAGCTACCGCAAGGATGGCCTATCTGCCTTCAGACAGGTCTCTGGAAAAATACGGAAGTATGGGAATTGCCATTCCGGATGGCAGGTTTGAACTGTGGGACATTAACCGGAATATCATAACGGAGCCCAATATCACGGGGGAACTGGTATATTATGGAAAAAACGTCACATTAGGTTACGCAGAATGCAGGGAAGATCTGAAAAAGGGCGATGAAAGACATGGGCGTCTGGAAACAGGAGATATGGCAAAGCAGGATGCAGATGGATTTTTTTATATTGTAGGCAGGAAAAAACGTTTCTTAAAGGTGTATGGAAACAGAGTCAATCTGGATGAAACGGAGCGGATGATAAAAGGGCATTTTGAGGATTTGTCCTGTGCATGCAGCGGAATGGATGATTGTGTTTACATTTTTATTGAAACGCAGGGAGGATGTGCCGTAAGCTCTGAAGAAATCAAAGAATATATATCTAAAAAAACCGGATTGAATAAGAATGCGCTTCATGTTAAAAATGTGGAACAGATACCCAAAAATGATGCGGGGAAAACTTTATATACTGAGCTTCACAAATATATGGACATAGGTGATTAACAGTGGAAATTAATTTGCAGGAGTTTTTTAATTCAAAGCCATATGGATTGGATAAGGAGAAAAAGGAAGCGATGCTTTCCAGGCAGTTAATAGAACTGACAGAGTATCATCGAAAGAACTGCTCCCTCTATAAAAATCTCACAGACGGATTGGGATATGAAGAACAAAGCATCCATACTTACTATGAGCTTCCCATGCTTCCGGTACGTTTATTTAAGCAATATGACTTTAAAAGCGTGGCGGGGGAGCAGGTCAGCAAGACAATGACTTCTTCCGGCACCAGCGGACAGCAGACCTCTAAAATATATCTGGATAGGAATACTTCCATGAATCAGACAAAGGCGCTTACAAAAATATGCAATGATTTTCTGGGAAACAGCCGGCATCCGATGCTTGTTATAGACACAAAAGCGGTGATTTCCAATCGCAGGATGTTTTCAGCAAGAGGCGCAGGAATCAAAGGGTTTTCCATAATGGGAAGAGATATTACCTATGCTTTGGATGAACAGATGAACCTGGATGTGGAAGGGATTCAAAAGTTTTTAGACAGGCATAAGGATGAGACGATTTTTATGTTTGGATTTACCTTTATGATATGGCAGTACTTTTATTTAGAATTAGAAAAACATCATATCAGGCTTAATATGAAAGATGGGGTATTGATTCACGGAGGAGGCTGGAAGAAGCTTGCTTCCCTTTCCGTAGATAATGAAACCTTTAAAGAAAAAATAAGAGAAGTATGCGGAAATGTAAAGGTTCATAATTATTATGGGCTGGTGGAGCAGACTGGTTCTATCTATATGGAGTGTGAAAAAGGGCATTTGCATGCTTCGGTGTTTTCAGATATTGTGATACGCAATCCCAGGGATTTTTCTGTCTGTTCCAATGGAGAGGAAGGGATGGTAGAGCTTTTGTCCGTATTGCCTGTAAGCTATCCCGGCCATGTAATACTCACTGAGGACGAAGGTGTGGTTTTGGGAGAAGATGACTGTCCCTGTGGAAGAAAGGGAAAATATTTCAGAATAAACGGAAGAATCAAACAGGCTGAAATAAGGGGGTGCAGCGATACTTATGAACAACATTAATGTAACATACCTTGCAGGTGGTCCTATCAATGATATAAAGCCCCTGCCGCCTTATGATGAACATGTCTGTGAATTTTTAGCGGAGCTGTCCGGGAAACTAAGAAAAGATAAACGTGCGGCAGCATATCCGGACATACAAAGCTTTGCTTTTTATTGCAGGAAAGCTAATATTGACAGATTAAAGGCGGAGTTTCAGGATGGCACGAAACGTTTGGGAAAGGGAATGGCTTTTCATATAGCTCCCTCTAATGTTCCGGTAAATTGCGCATTTACTTACCTGTTTGGACTTTTGGCAGGAAATGCCAACGTGGTGAGAGTATCATCCAAAGAATCGGAACAGGTAAAAATTATATGCGACATTATAAATGAAATGTTTTTAAGCGGTAAGCATCAGGTTGTCAGGAATATGACAGCCTTTGTTTTATATGAGAAAGACAAGAAAATTAATGATGCTCTGTCAGAGCATGCCGATATCCGGGTGATATGGGGAGGAGATGCTGCTATTTCCCAAATACGCAAATCCCCTATACCTGCCAGAAGCACGGAGCTTACATTTGCAGACCGTTATTCCTTTGCAGTTCTGGATCCGGTCAGGATTGCGGAAGAAAGCGAAAAAAGTATAAGACATTTGGTGCGGCAATTTTATAATGACACATATCTGATGGATCAGAATGCCTGTTCCACCCCCCATCTGTTATTATGGAAAACAAGCGGCGGTAAGAAAGCGGAAGAAGGAAAAAAACGATTTTGGCAGCTGCTGTATCAGGAAGCAAAAAAATATGAACTTGCAGATATTAAAGTAAGTGATAAATATGTTTTGCTGTGTGAATACATTTTAGAGTTGGAAGAAATCGGACAGATAGAAAAAATGGATAACTTATTGTACATTATAACTATGAAAGAATTGCCCGGGGATATGACTGCCTTAAGGGGGAAATTCGGGCTTTTTTTTCAGCATGACATAAAGGAGTTGGAGGAAATTTCAGAGCATATAACAGAAAAGATACAGACCTGTGTGTATTACGGGATTGAAGCGGAAAAGCTTCATGCCATGATTTTGGAAAAAGGACTTACAGGAATAGACAGGATTGTGCCTATAGGCTCTTCTCTGGATATCGGGGTTTTTTGGGACGGATATGATATTATCAGACAAATGAGCAGGCTGATTGATTGTAAATAAAATTAAGCTTATTTAAAAGAGGGAATGAAATGATTGGATTTAATATTGCGCCTTTTGTAGGCAGGGAACTGGAATATATGAAACAGGCCGTTGATTATCATAAAATTTGCGGAGATGGAGAATTTACCAAAAGATGCAGTGAATGGATTGAGAAAAAGACCGGTATCAGTAAGGTGTTGCTAACTACATCCTGCACCCATGCCATAGAAATGGCAGCTTTGCTTTGCGATATTCAGCCGGAAGATGAGGTTATTATGCCCTCCTATACATTTGTTTCCACGGCGGATGCCTTTGTGCTGCGGGGAGCAAAAATTGTTTTTGTGGATATCAGGCCGGATACGATGAATATAAATGAAAAGCTTATTGAAGCAGCAATTACAAAAAAAACAAAAGCGATTGTTCCGGTTCATTATGCGGGTATTTCCTGTGAAATGGATGAAATACTGGAACTGGCCAGATTACATAATCTTTATGTGGTAGAGGATGCAGCACAGGGAATTATGTCAACCTATAAAGGCAGGGCATTAGGCTCCATGGGAGAGTTTGGCTGTTTCAGCTTTCATGAAACAAAGAATTTCTCCATGGGAGAGGGGGGCGCCCTGCTGATTCGGGAGCAGCAGTTTATTGAAAGGGCGGAAATATTAAGGGAAAAAGGAACCAACCGCAGTAAATTTTTTCGGGGGGAGGTAGACAAGTATTCATGGTGTGATATGGGTTCCTCCTATCTGCCAAGTGATTTGAATGCGGCATATCTGTGGGCGCAGCTTGAAGTGGCAGATGCAATTACGAAAAACCGCATGGAGGTATGGAATATGTATGACAGGGCTTTCCGGGAATGGGGGAGGGTTGAGGTTCCTGTGATTCCAAAGGAATGCGGACACAATGCCCATATGTATTATATTAAGGTGAAGGATTTAGAAGAAAGGACCAGATTAATTGCTTACCTTATGGAAAATGATATTAAAGCAGTCTTTCATTATGTTCCGCTTCACTCCTCTCAGGCAGGAAGGAAGTTTGGAAGATTCTGCGGTGAGGATGTCTATACAACCAGGGAAAGTGAAAGACTGCTCCGGCTTCCTTTGTATTATGGAATAGAACCGGAGCAGGTAGAATACGTAATTAAGAAAGTGAAGCAGTTTTACGGCGCTTCCTGATATATGCAGTTCCAGACAGAATCAATGTAAGGAGCCAAAAGCCAAATGTGATGCCCTTGCCGGTTTTCATGCCATAAGGAATGTATTTTAATTCCAGTGTATGTTTTCCGGCAGGGGTTTTTATCATCATAAAGGCTCCATAAGGATCTTCAATCTCCACTTCCTCCCCGTCAATGTAGGCATGCCAGCTTCTGTCCCAGGCAAGGCTCAGCATGGTGTAGCCATCTTTTTCATAATTGGTAGTTCCGGTAATTGTGTCATTGCAGATGCTTATATTTTCTAATTGATGTTTTCGTGCTTCTGAAATAAAGTCATTGAAGACTTCCTCGTTCATGATAACTACATAAGGAGATTCCTCCAAAATGGAGGGCTGTATTGTGAAAGGTACTTCCTTTTCGGAAGAAATACCGGCACTGGCTTTTCCAAGCGGAATAAATTCATTTGTATACAAATAGGCTGCCCCGTCCATAAGCGGTTTATAGCTTAAACGTAACCGAATAGGAGAAGGATCTCCATCATCCAGATTTAAATATGCAGATTCTGCCTCTTCAAAAGTTACACCTTTACCTGTAGACATAAACTGAAAGGAATCAGGAGAAAGTTCCGCCTCCTCCGTGTATTCCAGATTCTGGGGAATAAACAGGGAAGCTTCGTTATCCGTGTAAAGAGAAGCCAAATCATTGTAAAACTGCCACAGATAGAAAAAGTTAAGAGTGCCGGCTTCTAACGGGGCATAAATGCCCAGCGACAGGGATGAGGTATTTTCAAAAACATAATACCCGTCGATATATCCCAAATGCCGGTAACGTTCCAAATCCTCCACTTTGTTTAATGATGTTGTTGGGAGAAAAATGTAATGATGGCTGCTTAAGGATAAGCCGAAAGGGGTTCCCGGATAATTAGCCATAATAGCATTAGTCTTCCCGGGGGGGAAGCCGTAAATTCCATTTAATATACACTGATGTGAAGAAACAAAGGAATTAAACAGACTGTTTGAGCCTGCATGATAAACTTGCCCTGCATTATATAAATTTTTTGAAGGAAAGCAAATCCGGCAGTAGCTTGTTTCGTCCTTCAGCTCCTTCTGAATCGTTGAAGCTGTGGAAGGATAATCACCATATCGAAGGATAAGGCCTGTGCTGTAAGTAGTCGCAATATATATCATGTTGCAGCCTAATTCGGCTATTAGGAATAAAACCAACAGCTTTGGATAGAAACGTTGTTTTTTAAAGTGCATGGTACACAAATGAACAATAAGATATACAGCGCATAATACTAAAGTCCCAACCCATGAAAGCGTTGTATTTCCTTCGCTTAAAAACTGACATATAAGGAAAAACACCGCAAGCGCTGGGATAAACAGGCTCAGCGTCAGTGCGGAAGCCTTTTTAATAAGTCGAATGCCATCGTAAGAGAGCTCAGCAATAAGAAATAGCAGTAAAAATGCAAAACGGTTCGGAACCTTGGTCTGGTAATGGAGTCCGCCCCAAAGATAGGAAAGAACCTGTTCATTAAAGCTAACATATAGAAGCACTATTGGAAGGAGTTTTTTCAGCTTTTCTTCTCTGGAGATTTTTCTTGCGGAAAAATACAGCAGAACCAGAAGCAGTGTAATGATTCCGCAATAAACATTTAAAAGCCCGTTATCGGAAGAAACGGAAGGAGCAGGAGAAAAAATCATATGCTTTTTCCATTGTTCCAGAAAACTGGTGTGCAGTCCGATGGAGGGGAATATGTCATCGGCTGCATTATAACCGGAATCATAAGAGGATTGCAGTGTATTGGCAATGACAAAATAGCAGTTTCCAGCGCCAAGCAGGGAAGAAAGCCCAAAGCGAACTCCTTTTCCCAAAAAGTCCTTTAAGCCGTGAAAACGGCAGGTAAAGAAATAGATTACCAGAAAGATACATATATAAAGGGCAAGATAAAGATTGGTTGCAATACAGTAGGTAAGAAGCAGGATGTAGGGAAGACACTTCTTTTTGTATATCAGATAGTCCATTGCAACAATGAGCAGCGGAAAAGCAAATAAGGTAATATACCAGAAGGTATAATTGTGCATGGCAAGCATATATGAATTCAATGCATAGACCATGGCAGGAACAAGCAGACGGTAATCTTCCTTGTGAGCCCGTGTTCCGTGAAGCCTGTGGGTCATATAAAAGACCATTGCAATGCCGCAAAGCCCAAGGCAGAATGCTTCTGAAAATAAGAGAAGGGGCGCAATCTGTCCGGGAGAAAAGAAACGGTAGCCAAAGAAAAGCTGAATCAAAGGATTGGTAGCGTAGAGACTTGCCCCATATCCCCCGTTCATGCTAAGATAGGTGTTCCCATCTTTTATGCTATAGTAAGTATCCAGGGCAGAGGGCAGAGTAAGACCATATCCATCCTCGTCAAAAAGGGAAGCGCTTCCAAAGGGAACGCAGTCTGTCACTACCATACTGGCAATAAAAAACAGGACAGGAATGAAAAAGGACAGATAATAAATCCGGTTTCTTTTTATATGGGCGCTGAGGAGATGGGGGAGTTTCCAACGTTCAAGTGCATCCTTTATGCTCAAAAGCACGCTATAAACCTTATCCTTATCACTGTTCATATATAAGGACAGCAAAATGAGAATGCCAATGCAGCTTGCTGCCAGCCCGGTATAAGTAAACAGATATAGTCTGGAATTACCGGAATTTTTTTCAACATAGGAATCAGCCAGTGCAGGGATTTGCTTTGCCAGATCTTCGTTCAGTATATAAGTGGATAGCTGAAGATTTACATGCCAATCATTTGATGAGTTTAGACGCATACAGCCTGATAATAAATCGGAATCTTCCTTGGATGTTAATTGCAGAAAGTCGCTGGTATAATTATTATACAGATAAAGATTTTCAGGAAGAGGCTTGTCTGCTTTTATTGAAAAAGGGACGTAGTAAGACTTTTCTATGGAAAAATCTGTGGGAGAAAAAGAATAAATATTGTCGGAAAGCCTTGCTATATTATATTCTTCAGAATCATCAAAAACAAAAATAACCGGAAAAGAAGAAAAAAGGTCGCTGGTGCCTCCGATTTTTCTAAAACAGCCGTTGAAAAGCTGAAACTGATCCGGAAAAGAAGTGCCGCAGTAAGTCTTCTTTTCTGCCTCCTCCAAGGAAACAGCATTCAGAAGTTTGGACAGTAATTCCGTTGTTTTACTGTTTTCATGGGAAGAAATAAACTCGTTATACAATTTTTCCTCCTGTGGGTTGTATGCTTTTTCTTCCTGAGATATGGTTTCGGGCTGTGAAATTTCATGGTCTTGCGTAATTTCTTCATTCATACTCCATAAAAAAGTTGTTTCTTTGCTTCTGGTGGAAGAAAGGAAGTCTAAGTTAGTAGTTGCAAAAGCGTTGCAGACGAATTCTGACACAATCAGTAAGAACAGCAGGTGCTTTTGCTTTATGAAAAGAAGATAAGCTGCCTGAAGTATAAAAAAAACCAAGGTAACAGGAAGCATGTATGAATTAAAATTGTTGGCGCTGCCGATACAGCAGGCAAGCAGCATGCAGGCTGAGGTTAAAAGGCAGAATATTATATGGAGCCTTGGAATTTCTTTTAAATTTTGGAGTGCTTCTGCGGCAAGCTTCAGACACCAGAACACAAGAAAAAAGCTGCAGGGTACAGAAAAACTGTCTTCCGCTATAAACAGACCGAATAAAAATCTTAAAGGAGAAAGCCATAAGGAGGCAATAAGGAATAGAGTAAAGCAACCATAAAAAAGCCGCCTCTTTACAGAAATCTTTTGAGAAAAGAAAAACAGCACAAAAGAAAGCAGGAAAAACATGCCGAAATATATATCAATACCGTTAGAACCGAAAAAGGAGATAGAAGGAGCGCCGCCGGGCAGAAAGCGGGATAACAGCACGAAAGGAGAGCAGCTTGTGCTAAAGCCCTTATAGGAATACAAATCATTATAAACAGATTCAAAATAAGGAAATACCCGAAATGCTGCCAGTAAAAAAGAAAGGGCAAAGCACCCTAAATAATGAAAGGTATTCCCAAAGCTCAGCCGTCCTTTCAATCCTGATTCCATAAAAGTCAGAACAAGCAGAAAAAGAAAGACAGGAATGCCGATAGAAGGATTTAAAATAAGTATAAGCGCCCCCGATAAAAGAAAAGGCAGGTAATATATTCCGTCTATCATTTTTTCAAAAGAAAGAAATACCACGGGAAAAATTGCATAAAGGCACAATGCAGAAACAGAGCCCTCCTGCAGGATACCATAAGAGCAAAGTCCATATGCAAAAGAAAAAACAAGCTGCCAGCCCCTATCGGCTATACGGACCGTATCCGTATGACGTATGTAAAATAAAAAGCAGGCGCCGGCAAGGCCGTTAAAGCATATCTGCCGGGGGGACAATATATTCATAATCGGATTGCCAAAACCGCCGTTATAAACCAAATGCAGCACAAACAGCACAAGAAATGGAATCAGAAAAGCGGTGATGTACAAATAAGCGCTTTTCCAATTGATTTTGGGTAATTTGAAAGATTGATTGATAGGTTTCATTTTTCATGCTCCTTTGAATATTTTAATGTTCAGTGAAACTTGCCTAATTATATCATTTTCTTATAAGCCTATCAAGGAAAATTTCACGTTTGCCCTTGCCTTTTGCCGTACAAATTAGTATAATAAAAACAGAGTGTACCGTGAGCCAAACCCTTCGCATATACTATAGTAAAATGTTTTTTGGGGGCTTTTCTTGCAAACCTTTCAAAAACCTCTGTCAGAGACAGAAGAAGCTTACTATATAAGGATGCTTGGAGAAGGCGATGAGGCACAGGCAAAAGAAGCGCGCAGGATATTGATTGAGCGGAATTTAAGGCTGGTTGCCCATATTGCAAAAAAGTACCAAAACGTAGAAGAAGAGCCGGAGGATTTAATATCAATCGGCACGATTGGACTTATTAAAGCGGTAAGCACCTTTGACGAGACAAAGGGAAGCCGGCTGGCAACCTATGCGGCAAGGTGCATTGACAACGAGCTGCTCATGCTGCTTAGAGCCAAAAAGAAAACATCCAAAGAAGTTTCCCTGTACGAACCTCTCGGAACGGACAAAGAAGGAAACGAAATAAATTTACTGGATATCACTGTTTCGGAGCAGCTTGATGTGATAGAGCAGATGACCACAAGAGAAGACATTGCAAAGCTTATGTCACTGGTGAATAAAGTGTTAAAGGGAAGAGAAAAAGATATTATCCTGATGCGTTACGGGTTATTAACAGATCGGGAAATCACCCAGAGGGAAATCGGCAAGATGCTTGGTATATCCAGAAGCTATGTGTCGCGGATTGAGAAAAAGGCGCTTCACAAGCTTCGGCAGGCCTTTGAGCAGATGGGTTAATTCAAAAGTACAGGGGGAAGAACCATGAAGTTTGTAAAAACAGAAGCTCTGAAGGTAGGGATGCGGCTGGCAAGACCTATATATAACCGGGACGGAGTGTTGCTTTATGAAAGGGACTCCAAACTCACATCTCAGGGAATCCAGAGCATTAGAAATTTCTCGTTAATCGGCTTGTTCATATTGGAGCCGGCAGAACCGGTACCGCCCATGACGGAGGAGGATATTGCCTTTGAGCGCTATCAGACCATGGCAGTCTTTGCCGTCAAAGAAGAACTGGCAATGATTTTACAAACAAAGAAAGCACCAAAGATACAAGTCATTGCTTCTAATGTCATCCGCAATTACGGGAATTTGGGTCACAAAATCAATTTTATCCAAAATCTCAGGAGCAAAGAGGATTTCATATACAAGCATTCCGTGAATGTTGCCATACTCTGTGCCATGATCGCACGGAAGCTGAATGCAAAGCCGGAGGAACAGCTGGAAACGGTTCTCGCTGCCCTTGTTCATGATATTGGAAAGCTGGCAGTTTCTGACGGTCTTCTGGAAAAGGAAGAACTAACAGAACAGGAAAAGGTGATTCTGCAGGCGGCAGAAACAAAAGGACATGAAGTTGTGGAACAGGTTTTTTCCGCCAATCCCAATATAAAACGTATCTGTACACAGAGCCAGAAGGTGTTGTCTGATTTCCGTGAAGGTGTTTATAGCGGAACAAAGCTTGTAAAAGGAGCCAAAATCCTTATGGTTGCGGAAATGTTTGATTCCATGACTGCCATGAGCATAACCGGAGTTCCGGAATCAGAAGTGGCGGCTATCCGGCTTTTGACAGAGCGGAAGGATGCATTTGATGAAAAGGTGGTGACAGCCTTAATCCGCTCCATCAATCTGCTCAGGCCGGGGCTGACGGTTGAATTGAACACAGGCGAAAAGGGAATAGTTATCACTGCTAATGACGAGGACATCCTGTATCCGGTAGTGCTGAGCTTTTCAGACAATCAGGTTCTGGACTTAAGTGACCGGAATACATATGGTGATTTAGAAATTAAAGACATTATGAAGACCTTGGACAACCGCCATGTTATGGATGTGGAGTTCTTAAGAGAAAACGGTTATGGCTATATGATAAAGGAACCGGAATATGTGGAGCCCCTTTTGGAAGAAGAGGAAGAATATGTTCCGGGAATGGATTTATGAATAAAAATATTATCCGTACAGGCTGTTAATGGATAAAATAATAAAAGAATAGAAAGGATAGAAAATATGTTGCCAACAATGCCAGAAATTTTACAGGTAGCCCATGACGCCAATGCATCCGATGTGCATATTACCGTAGGACTGCCCCCTATCATGCGTGTATATGGAAGACTGCAAAAGATGGATTTTCCGGTTCTTACCATAGACGATACAAAGGAGCTTTCCCTGCAGGTTATGACGCCGGGACAGAGAGAAAGGTTTGAGGAGGATGGAGAATATGATATGTCCGTGGCAGTGCAGGGACTTGGCCGTTACCGCTTGAATGTATTCAAGCAAAGGGGAGCGGTAGCCATGGCTCTTCGTACTATCAGTATTGATATTCCAACCTCGGAAAGTCTTGGAGTGCCTCCTGCCGTGATAGAGCTTCAGCACAAAAAGAGAGGACTGGTGCTTGTAACAGGACCTACTGGTAGTGGTAAGTCCACCACGCTTGCTTCTATACTGGACAAGATTAATATGAACAGGGATGCTCATATCATCACTTTGGAAGACCCTATCGAGTATATGCACCGGCACAAAAAGTCAATGGTGAATCAAAGAGAAGTGGGAATGGATACCGGAAGCTTTGCCAATGCATTAAGGGCGGCGCTTCGTGAAGACCCGGATGTTATTCTGGTTGGTGAGATGCGTGACTTCGAGACCATTGGAATTGCCATTACCGCAGCCGAAACAGGCCACCTTGTTTTTTCCACTTTACATACCGTAGATGCAGCAAGTACCATTGACCGTGTTATTGACGTATTTCCGCCTCATCAGCAGCAGCAGATACGGGTGCAGCTTTCAAATGTACTTGAGGCTGTTATAGCCCAGACATTGATTCCTACTATTAACGGAGATGGCCGTGTGGCAGCTTTTGAGGTGTTAATTGCCAATCATGCAGTGCGGAATCTGGTCCGGGAAGGAAAGACCCATCAGATTGCTTCGATTCTGCAGACCAATAAACAGTTGGGCATGCAGACCATGGATGATGCTTTGCTGGCACTTTATATGAGCAGGAAGATTTCCAAGGATGACTGTATTAAATATGCGCATGATTCCAATGCCATGAGATCAAAAATGTATTAAATTTTCTAAATTTATCTTGATAATATCAAAGAATTTCCTTCCCTGTCAGCGAAGGCAGGGAAGGAATCATAATTTGTCATTTCAGACAATATTTCCAAATTTAAATAAAAAAATTATATGAAAATTTTTAAGCAAAGGAGAAAACTATGTTTTGCAAAGTCATGTCAGGTGCCTTGCAGGGGATAGAATGCTATCTTGTTACTGTAGAGGTGGATATTTCTACAGGACTTCCCTGCATGGAGTTAGTGGGCTTTTTAAGCTCGGAAGTAAGAGAGGCAAAGGAACGGGTGAGGGTAGCCATGCATAACTGTAATGCTCCGGTTCCTGCCGGCAGGGTTACAGTCAATCTTTCTCCTGCCAATGTGCGAAAGGCAGGCAGTTCTTTTGACCTGCCCATTGCGGCGGGAATATTAGGGGCAATGAAAAGGGTGGAAGAAATTTGGCTTAGACAGACTCTTTTTGCAGGTGAGCTGGGACTCGACGGGAGCGTCAGAGGAGTAAAAGGTATTCTTCCCATGGTACTGGAGGCAAAGAGAAGAGGGTTTAAGGCCTGCATCATACCAAAAGAAAATGTACGGGAAGGAAAGCTGGTCAGGGGTATTTCTATATTTGGAGTGAGCCATCTGGAAGAGATGATAAAACTGATTGCCCAAAGAGAAGTACCCGTACCGGAAGAAGAGGATGAAAAAGGGAGGGATAAGCCGGAAGAAAAGCTGGATTTTTCAGAGGTGGTTGGGCAGGAAACGGCAAAAAGGGCAGCCCTTGCCGCTGCAGCAGGATTTCATCATTTTCTTATGCTGGGACCGCCCGGTGTGGGAAAGACCATGATAGCCAAAAGAATATCAGGAATCCTGCCCTGCCTGTCTGAAGAGGACTGTCTGGAAGTTTCCAAAATTTACAGCATATCGGGATTACTAAAGGAAGGAAAACTTATGGATGAACCACCTTATGTGGCGCCCCATCATTCTGTTACATTGCAGGCATTGACAGGAGGAGGGCGGGTACCTGTTCCGGGAGCCTTAAGCCTTGCACATAAAGGAGTGCTGTTTTTGGATGAAATGGCGGAATTTAAAAGGAACGCTTTAGACAGCATGCGCCAGCCTTTGGAAGAAAAGAAAATAGAAATCATGAGAAATGCAGGGGCTTTTTCCTATCCGGCGGATTTCATGCTGGTGGGCGCCATGAATTTGTGCCCGTGCGGATATTTCCCCGACCTTGGGAAATGCCGCTGCAGCTTACTTGAAAGAAAGCGCTATATGGGCAGGGTGTCGGGACCGCTTTTGGATAGAATGGACATATGCATTACTGTGGAACCGCCTGAAATAGGCGCTATTATCAGAGATGGAAGGAAAACCGGACAGACTGGCAGCAAAGAGATGGCAGAGCGGGTAAAAACAGCAAGAAGGATACAAAAAGAACGGTATGAAGGAACGGAAATACTATATAACAGCCATTTAACGGGGGAAATGATAAAAAAACATTGCAAACTGGACAGGCCTACAGAAAAAATGCTTGGTGAAATATTTCGCCAGAGAGATTTAAGTCCCAGGGCATATTATCGTACCTTAAAGCTTTCAAGGACAGTTGCCGATTTGGAGGGAAGCGGACGGATAGAAAAAGAACATGTGATTGAAGCTTTGAGTTACACTTCCGGTCTGGACATTTTTAGTAAAGGGGCTATGGATAAAATATAGGGAGGAGAAAAAGATGGATTATAAAATGGATTATAAAGAAGAGATGCCTTATGCCTACTGGCTGCACAACATAAAGGGGGTAGGAAATAAGGGAATCCGGAAATTGTTAAAGAAGGCACGAAAGCCAAGCAGACTTTTTGCAATGACAAAAGAGCAGATGATGGAAGAATATATATTAAAAGAAAAAATCTTTACGGAAAGAGCTGTCTGTCATATCATACAAAGCAAAAAAGAGTGGGAAGTGATGGAGAGATATGAAAAATTGAAAAAAAGGGGGATTGATTTTTACCCTGTATTTCATCCGTTCTATCCGGAAAAACTGAAAGAAATTCCGGATGCCCCATGGGCGCTTTACGGAATAGGGAAGCTGCCGGAACAGGAGAAAATGGCGGTGGCGGTAATCGGAGCCAGAGAATGCTCGGCTTATGGAGCGCATATGGCAAAGGAATTAGGGAAGGCTCTTGCAGAAAACGGAATCCAGGTCATAAGCGGTATGGCAAGAGGAATTGACAGCCTTGCCCAGCAGGCGGCCATGGAAAAGGGAAGCGCATTCGGGGTACTTGGAAGCGGAGTGGACATCTGTTATCCCCTAAGCAGCAAAAGTGTTTATGAAGGCTTGAAAAGAAATGGGGGAATCATTTCCGAATATCCCCCCGAAACAGAGCCCAAACCCGGCAACTTTCCGGCTAGAAACCGGATTATCAGTGGATTTTCCCATGCAGTGGTGGTAGTAGAAGCAAAGGAGAGGAGCGGAACATTGATTACGGTGGACATGGCATTGGAGCAGGGCAGGGAGGTTTACATAGTTCCGGGAAGAACTACGGATGCATTAAGCGCTGGATGTAACCGGCTTATCAAACAAGGTGCCAACGTGCTTTGCTCTGTAGAGGAATTTATCAGGGAACTGCATGATAGTTATGGAAACTGCGGCAGGGAGGATAAAGTTTACAGAGAGAATAAAGCTGACAGGGAGGAAAAAGGGGGAAAAGCTCTGGATTTTTGGGAAGGAATAATTTTAGAAAACATAGACTTTTATCCAAAGTCCATGCAAAAAATTTATAATGAGGTGAATGAAAACACAGGGGAAGACAGAATGCCGGATTTAAAAAGGGTCCTGGAAGCTTTGATAACGCTTGAAAAGAAGGGATTTATTCAGGTAAAAGGCGGGTATTATACCTTAACATCTTAATAATTTATTAAAATTTGTTTACATTTACTAAATATTTAAAATAAATTTGGTAAATTTGGATAGGTTTATATTGTTAAAAAGGTTTGACGGAAGGAGGGAAAAATGATAAAATGGATTACATAAAAAAAGATGGATTGGAAAGGTCTGCCTAAAATTCAATCCAAATATGTGAGGGAACTACTATGGGATTTTCCAGCAGAAGAAAATTACGTATTGGAGATATTCTGATTAATGAAGGCCTTCTGACAGAAGAAACATTAGGAAAGGCACTGGAGCTTCAAAAGGAAAAGAAAAAACGTCTGGGTGAAATATTGGTAGATGAAGGCTTCGTATCTGATGAAGCCATGGCAGATGCTTTGTGCAGCCAGCTGCGGATGGACAGGGCGGATTTGGGAAATACGGTTATTACAGACGACATCCTTTCCATTTTTGAAGTGGACATATTAAAAAAGTATACAGTCATCCCTGTGGAATATGCCCGGAATAATATTAATATGATCCGGGTTGCCATGGCAGATCCCATGGATATGCTTGCAATTGATGACTTGTCCATGATTTCCAATCGTGCCATTGAGCCGATTGTGGCTACGCCGAGAGAGATTATGCTTGCCATAGACAAATACTATGGAAATGCAGAAGCCCTGAAGGCGGCAAGCGATTATGAGCAGGAACGGAGCGACCTGTTTGCAGAAGATGAAATGGAGAAGATGATAAATGACGATGTGAGCAATTCTCCCATCGTTCAGCTGGTAAACGGCATGCTGGAGCAGGCTGTGCGCCAGAGGGCATCTGATATCCATATTGAAGCACTTGAAAAGAAAGTCAGGGTGCGGTATCGTATTGACGGCTCCCTGTACGAGAGAATTACATATAATATCAAACTGCTTCCGGCAATCGTGGCAAGGCTTAAGATTACCGGCGGCATGGATATATCCGAAAAGAGAAAGCCGCAGGATGGACGTATCACCACTTTTGTGGACGGCAGGGAATATGATATCCGTGTATCCATCCTGCCCACTGTTTTCGGAGAAAAGGTGGTAATGCGTATTACCAATAAAAATGCGCTTACAAAGGATAAGTCGGAATTGGGCTTCCCGGCATATGAACTGGAAAGGTTTGACCATATTCTGAAAAATCCCCATGGCATTATTTTGGTAACGGGACCTACCGGTAGCGGTAAATCTACCACACTTTATACTGCACTTAGTGAATTAAATACAGAAGCTGTTAATATAATTACAGTAGAAGACCCGGTGGAAGCAAATGTTGCAGGCATCAATCAGGTACAGACCAATGTAAAGGCAGGGCTTACTTTTGCCAGCGCTCTTCGTTCCATCCTTCGTCAGGACCCCGATATCATAATGATCGGAGAAATCCGTGACGGGGAGACAGCGCAGATTGCGGTACAGGCTTCCATAACAGGACACTTGGTAGTAAGCACGCTCCATACAAACTCGGCGGCATCTACTGTCACCCGTTTGGCGGATATGGGAATTCCGCCTTATATGATTGCAGATTCTACCGTGGGTATCATCGCCCAGCGTCTTGTGCGGAGATTATGCCCCAAGTGCAAGCGCCCAAGACTTGCCAATCAGGAAGAGCTGGAACTGCTTTTGCTGGAAGGACATGAAGTTACCATCTATGAACCGGCAGGCTGTCCGGCATGTGACAACAACGGTTACAGAGGGCGTATCGGCGTATATGAAATAATGGAAGTAACTCCCGAGGTAAAGAAAATCATTGCCAAGGGAGGAGATGCGGAGCAGATTAAGCAGGCGGCATTGGTAGACGGCATGCACACCCTGCGCATGGCTGCTACGGATTATGTGTTACAGGGGATTACATCGATTTCGGAAATGATCAAGGTTTCCTTCGAGATGTAGCGGAACTAAAATAGAAATTGCGATTAGGAGGGAAACAGATTGGCTACATATTCTTATATCGCCGTAGATAAGGCGGGGAAACAGTCAAAAGGCTCTATTGAAGCGGATAATCTGGAAAAGGCGCGAGGCCTTATTAAAAACGACGGATTGGTGCCGGTAGAGCTGAAGGAACAGGGATTGCTGGATAAGGACATTGATTTGGCGATTTTTAAGAAGAAAGTTAAGGTAAGGGATTTGAGTATTTTCTGCCGGCAGTTCGTCAGCATGCACAGAGCAGGCGTTACGATTCTGGAGTCTCTCAGGATGCTGGTGGAGCAGACGGAAAACGATACCTTAAGGGAAGCGGCACAGGAAGCGTATCTGGGAGTGCAGAAGGGCGAGCCTTTGGCGCAGTCTATGGCAAAGTCTCCCAAAGTATTTCCAAAGCTTCTGATTCATATGGTAACGGCAGGCGAGGCGTCCGGAAGTCTGGATATTGCCTTTGAGCGTATGGCGGAGCAGTTTGAGAAGTCGGCAAAGCTTCAGTCTTTGATTAAAAAGGCTATGATATATCCTATTGTGGTTGCAATAGTGGCGGTGGTTGTAGTTATCGTAATGTTGACCTATGTAGTGCCGAACTTTATGGGAATGTTTGCGGATATGGAAATAGATATGCCGGCGATTACGATGGCGGTAGTGCATGCCAGCGATTTTATGCAGCAAAGATGGTATGTCGTAGTGGTAGTCCTTATTCTTTTGGTGGGATTTATTATATGGTTTAAGAAACAGCCGGTAGGCGAGGCATTGTTTGCAAAAGCGGCTATCAAGCTGCCATTGTTCGGTACACTTACCACTAAGTCCAGTGCGGCAAAGCTGGCAAGAACCTTATCCACTATGCTGGCAGCAGGTATTCCTATGCCGGAAGCGGTAGAGATTACAGCGGGTACTATCAATAATTTGTTTTACAGAGAAGCATTACAGGAAGCGAGGAATGATGTTATGCAGGGTATCCCCCTTTCCCAGCCCCTTGAAAAATGCGGACTGTTTCCGCCCATGGTATACCATATGACCCGTATTGGTGAAGAAACCGGTAATGTAGAGGAAATGCTTGACAAGCTGGCAGATTATTATGAAGAGGAGGTAGAGGTTGCCACCCAGTCGCTGATGGCGGCTTTAGAGCCTATGATGATTATCGTGATGGCAGCGGTATGCGGTGTTATTATCGGTGCGGTAATGGCTCCTATGGCAGCTATGTATACAGGTCTTGACAATTTATAAAATAAATTTAAGGGGGAAAGCTTATGAAAGAGCATGATAACAAAGGTTTTTCCTTGGTAGAATTGATTGTGGTGGTTGCTATTATGGCAATCCTTATAGGAGTGCTGGCGCCCCAGTATATAAAATATGTAGAAAAGTCCAGAGTCTCCGTAGATGAAGATACGGCAGATACATTGCTTGGTACGGGATATCTGATAATTTCAGATGAGGATTATTTTCCTGACATAAGTACAGGCAGTAAAATTGTTTTTACCAGAAACGGTATTTCTTTGGATCCGGCGGGAAATGTCACATTGTCCAGTGCTATGAATGAGTATGTGGCAAACTGGCAGAACAGCCGGGTAAGGTCAAAAACCTATTCGGCGCAGAAGTATGTGGTGGAATTTCAAGGCGGCGCCGCCGGAAGTACTTTTCACGTGACAGGCACATGGCAGCCCAATCCATGAATTAGACATCCTGCATAGGGGAAGGATGTTTAAGATATACAAAAATAAATGTTAAAAGGAGAGAGTTTAGTATGAAAAAGACAAACAACAAAGGTTTCTCGTTAGTAGAACTTATCATCGTTATTGCTATTATGGCAATCTTAATCGGTGTATTGGCACCCCAGTACATTAAGTATGTAGAAAGATCAAGAATTTCATCAGATAAGGATATGGTTGATTCCTTGACAAAAGCAGCTCAGACAGCTACTACTGATGATGACTATTATGATGGCTTAAGCACTGGCAATAATATTAGAATTAGTTCCGGTGGTGTTGTAGTTACCGGATCTGCTTTGCAGTCTGCTGTTAATGAATTTTATGGCAGCTTAGGCGCTTCTAACAAATTTAAATCTAAAGCATTTAAGTCTGATACAGTTAATATTCAGATTAGCAGCGCTGCAGGCTCTTCAGCATTAAAGGTTTCGGTTGGAACAACCGGTGCTCATAATGGTCCGTACAATCCTGACAATTACAAATAGGATTAGTATTACACCGTATATTATTTGAAAAAGTATGAATAGTAATTTTTTGCATTCGAGGAGACATCACCCCTATGACCATCGAGCTATATAATCTCATATTTTACATATGGATCTTCCTGTTTGGAATCGTAATAGGCAGTTTTTTAAATGTCTGCATACTGCGTATTCCAATCAGGGAGAGTATAGCTAAAAGCAGAAGTCATTGTATGAGTTGCGGCTATCAGTTGAAATGGTATGACCTGATTCCACTGTTCAGCTATCTGTTTCTCGGTGGTAGATGTCGCCAATGCAAAAAACATATTTCTCTTCAATACCCTATTATTGAAGGGATAAATGGCTTTATGTATGTATTGATTTTTGTGATAAAAGGCTGGAGTTTGGATGCGGTCATCTATTGCCTTCTGGCATCGGCGCTTCTTACATTAAGTGTGATAGATTTTCGGACTTATGAAATCCCCTTTTGTATCAATGTTTTTATTTTTTTATTAGGTGTTGTTCATTTAATATTACATATAACGGACTGGAAACAGTATCTGATTGGTTTTATATTAGTAAGCGGTATTTTTGAAATCATCTTTCTGGCATCAAAAGGAAGGGCGATAGGCGGAGGAGATGTAAAGCTCATGGCTGCCGCCGGCTTATTGATTGGCTGGAAGATGGCATATTTGGCAATGATAGCGGGATGTGTAATCGGCTCTGTTACTCATCTGATTCGTATGAAAATAACAAAAGAAGGGCATAAACTGGCTATGGGTCCCTACCTGTCGGTTGGCATTATTCTGGCAGTGCTGTGGGGAGAATCGTTTTTAAGTTGGTATTTTGGTCTGTTTTGATATAGTTTATAATCGGTTTGTACAGAATGTAACAATTTTATAGAAATTGTTAAAAATATTATAAATTTATTGCATGACAGGCTTTATAGGATACATAGATATAATATAGAGTAATATGGCAGTGTTAAAGAAAGAAAAGAAGAAATAAAAAATGGGGAGTTATTCCATATTTTTTAGGGAGGTAAGACATGGCAAAAGCACAGAGAGTACTAAGTATTGAGGTTGGTTATTCCTTAACAAAAGTATGCGAAATGGATTATCGGTCAAAGCATCCGAAGGTATATGGCGTATTCAGCATGAAGACGCCCCAGGGTGTATTGGATGATGGATATGTCCATCCGGAAGAGGGGTTCGTCAAAGATCTGAAGTCCTACTTAGAGGCAAATGGAATGCATGCAAAGAAAGTGATTTTCTCGGTTTCTTCCACGAAAATTGCCAACAGGGAGGCTATGATTCCGGCAGTAAAGGAAAATAAAGTAAGGGATATGGTGTTAAGCAATGTGACAGATTACTTCCCGGTAAATCCTTCCATGTATCAGTTTGCCCATAACATCATGAATACTGTAACGGACAGCGCCGGCAACAAGCAGTACCATCTGATGCTGATGGCAGTGCCTGCGGATATATTTGAAGGGTATGAGAATCTGGCAAAGGCAATGGCTTTGGAGCTGGATTCCATTGAATACAGCGGTAACTCCATTTTCCAGGTTTTAAGGTCAAAATTTTCAACTGGTGTTAATTTAATAGTAAAGATAGATGAAAGAAATTCGCTGATTACCGTTATCAGAGACGGCGTTATAGCTATGCAGCGTTCCGGTATGTACGGCGCCGATCAGATTGTGGAAACCTTAATGGAGACAGACGCCTACGGGGAAAAGCTTTCTTACGAAGCTGCTGTCAAAACCTTAAGAAGAAATAATCTGGTTATGCGTCCGGATGAAGAAGAAGTTCTGCTGCAGAGGGAAAAGGAAACGGAAGAGCTTTTCCGGACACAAAAGGAAGCTGCTGAAAGAGCTTCCGCTACGGGAGATACAGTTGGCGCAGCAGCGGCAACTGTAGCTTCCAAGCAGGCGGATGCCAATCTGAAAATGCTTCGGTTAAGGAAAGATGTTACATATTCCTATCAGCAGCTTGTCAGCTCCATTGTTCGTGTTATAGATTATTACAACTCCAAGAACAGGGAGGCAAGCATTGACAGGATTGTCATTACCGGTATTGCAGCGGACTTCTGGGGATTTTCCAACCTGCTGTCAGCAGAGCTTGGCAGGGATGTGGAGGTTCTTCGGGATTTGGCTGGCACAAATATCAGTCAGGGACTTCATTTACAGGATATTTCCCTTGGTGATTACATTTCGGTAATTGGTGCCGGGCTCAGTACTTCCGGTTTTACCTCCGGGATTGTTGCAACTTCTAAGAGTGCAAAAGGAGAAAAAGGAACTTCCACAAAGAAGAAAAGTCAGGTTCCGGTGCTTGTTTTGGGGGGCGGTGTGCTTTTTGCCATTGTTTTGGCTGCATGGGCAGGTGTCCCGTATTTTACAGCAAAGGCGGAAAATGATGCCTTGCTTCTGCAAAAGCAACAGTTACAGGAAATCCAGCCTATTTATGACGAATATGTGCAGGTGGACACAGATTACCAATATTTGACTTCGGTATATGCCCAGACGGAAAATTATAATTCAGAGTTGTTTCAGGTGTTTGCGGATTTGGAAGCTTTGATGCCTACACAGATTAGCATTGACGGTCTGAATATTACAGAAACGGATTTGACTATTAACGCTACTTATCCCAATAAGCGTTCTGTGGCAAAAGCCATTGTCCAGCTTAGAAGCGTGGAATATTTTGCAGATGTGTCCTGTACCAGTGTTTCTACCAATGTGGAAACAGTTGAAGGAACCTCACAGACGGTTACAGAAGTACAGGCAACCATAGCCTGTACATATGGAGTGAATCCAAAGATTTTGCAGGATGAGGCTGCTGTTGAAGAGTCCTTAGATGCAGCAGAAGCAGAGACAGTGGAATAAGGGAGGGAAAAACATGAAATTCAAATTAAAGGAAAGAGATAAAAATATTATCGTTATATTGATTGGAGTGGCAATTCCCTTATTAGTCTATCTTTTTGTGTTTACGAAATGGAATGAGCAGACAGAAACTCTTGAATCTGAAAACTCTGTCTTATCTCAGGAAGTGGCGCATCTGCAGGAATTAATGAATAATAAAGAATTTTACATTGCGGAAACCGGCAGGATGAATCAGGAAATGGAAGAAATAAAAGCACAGTTTCCTTCAGAACTCCATCCGGAAGACGAAATCTATTATGCATATAATACAGAAACAAAATATGACGTTCTTGCAAGCAGCATTAATATGCCTTATGCAGAAATGGTGTCAGTAGCACAGCCGGTTTCAGAAATGCAGGCTCAGCCAGAAGTGGTGGAAGACGGCACGGAGTCTGTGGAAGGCGAGGCTGTAGATGTGGAAAATGAATCCGCTCAGCCCGCAGCTCCAACAGCAGCTTCAACAATTGTTTTGTATAAAGCGCCTATTACCTTTGATTTTACTATCACTTATTCGGCAGCAAAGGATTGGATCAGGGAAATTTTAGAGGACAAAGAAAATAAGAAATCCATTAGCAGCCTGAACTTAAGCTATGAGGAGCAGACAGGCAATATCAGAGGCAGCATGGTTGTGAATATGTTCAGTCTTACCGGAACGGAAAGAACCTATGATTCTCCAAGCATTCCAGGTATTGGTGTTGGTACGGATAATCTGTTTAAGTCATCAGAGACCTTAAATGTAGGCAGGGAAAATAATACCTTTGATGCAAATGCAGAGGATACTCAGCCGGCAGAGGGTGAACAGGCAGAAGGAGAAGATAATTAATCCGGTTCTTTAAGAAAGGCTCGAAATAAACAGAACTTAGAAATAATCAAGACTTGGAATTAAGCAGGACATAAGTGAAATAGAAGAAATGGAGGAAGTCTGATGAAGATTCGAGAGAATAATAAGGGATTTACATTAACAGAGGTTTTAATAGCTGTAGCGATTCTTTCAATTGCAGTTGTCCCCATGCTGGCGAATTTCGTTACTTCCTCCAAGGTGAATTATAAATCCAAACGTACTATGAATGGTACTACAGTGGCGCAGAACATTATGGAGGGTATTAACGCTTACGGTGTTGAGAATACCATTATTCAGTTAGAAAATGTTAATAACCCCACGGCTCCCGATTTGAAATTTATGCCTACCAGTATGAAGGTGGCAAACTGGGGGAGATGTACTTATGATGTGACAACCACCAATGATGCGAAGGGAAATACGGTTAAAATTCCTATGTATACTCCGGATTCTTACCAGGATAATACCCGGACCTATAATTATTATGGCGGAGGAACGGTTAATTTTGCGAATACGATTGAGATGAATGGCATGGAGCCGGGGGTTTATGCAACAGATGGAGATCCATCTACCTTGAATACTGGTTATTCAATGAAATATGCCTACCTTTCCGGAAGGGTTGGAGACGATCAGGTGTACTTTCTAGATGACAAAGGAAAAGAACAGCTTATGAGCAGTGAGGACTATGCCCATGCTTATATGTTCTGGCTCAAAGGCGTTGAGTACGGTACCAAAAAATATGACGTGCTTTTAACCATGGATGCCAATTATTACCGCGAATATGCAGACAAATATAATAGACCGAGCGGAGTCGGACATTTGGATACTACCGTAGCGAGCGATGCCCTGAACAGCCAGGGTAAGAGTATAACAAGTATGACGGGCGATGAGTTCCGGACAAGGATTGAGGCGACTTCCACTGACTCGGATTATTATAATGACAAACGGACTTATAATGACGAAATGCTGTCGCGGATAACCACTCATACTGGTACAAATGCTTCCATTGACGATACGACTCCGGACAGATTTTGTGCAACTGCTGATAGTGTATTTAATAGTGTGGTAGATGATTTTGAACTAAACCGCTGTACACCGGGAACTGACAGGAATAGGATTAAAGCAGCGCTTCAGCGGGACATCATTATTAAAGTTGAAAATGTGGTTAATCCTATGGATGCTGCCAAGCCCTACAGAGTTATAACTGTAAAATATGAATTTGAATTGACTGATACTTCTCTTTTAAACCCTATAGATTTTGCGCATAATCCTAATTTGAAGTATAAAAAAGACGTGCCTGTGGAGGAGATATTTAGAAGCTGTGAAAAGTCTCCAAGGAATATTTACTTTTATTATTCTCCAAACTATGCTGCAGGCATTGCCAGGGATATTATCACCATTGACAACAAAGGGGAAGGGGATACTGCTGTCGGGTCGGATATAAATCTGTTTTTGGTTCGGCAAACGGACGCCTTTGCACCTGGTTCAACCACTAGCAGGGGCGGTCTTATGACAAATGAAGATAATTATAGGGTTCAGCTGGAACTTTTGGAGAATTTACCGTCTCATGATTTGAGAGATTTAAACACGCATATTTATACGAATATAGGCTATAGCCTGGCGGATAACGGCAAAAAGACAAATATGTGCCAGTATAAAGTAAATGGTGTGGTG
This sequence comes from uncultured Lachnospiraceae bacterium, assembly GCA_910585715.1. GTDB lineage: Bacteria > Bacillota > Clostridia > Lachnospirales > Lachnospiraceae > RGIG3040. The sequence goes on along the minus strand of CAJUEX010000014.1, from coordinate 17,802 downwards.
GTGTCAGATTCTGATGTAAAAGATAAAATGAGGGTGGCGGGTCTGGACGGAATTAACAGAGAGAATGGCGCTACTTACAGGGATTATATTTATGAAGTGACGGTACAGGTTTTTGAGTCGGAACGCAATTTTGCAAAGGATGCAAGGATTGCTAAATTTACAGGCAGCAGCAATTAAAGAAAGGAATGTTCTCTATGTTTCAAAAAATTTCAGGGATTCTCGGGGCAATGAAAAAAAAGAGTTATCATAATGAAGGTGCTTCCCTGCTTATGGTAATTATTATGATTTCCTTTGTGGGCGTACTGGTGTCGGTAGCTGTATACAGTTCCTACTATAATTTCTTTATGAAATATAGTGACAGAAGCGCAAAGGATAATTTTTATACAGTGGAAACTGCCCTAGATGAGATTAACGTGGGATTGCAGAGAGAAATTTCCGCCTCTATGTCAGAGGCTTATGTAGAGGTAAGCAAACGGTCGGATTTGGATGTTACACAAAAGGAGGATGAATTTAAAAAGAAGCTTTATGAGAATGTACTTGACAGAGTCAGGAGACATTCAGCAGGGACTGATCCGATTACACCGTTCTATGAGGTGAACAGATTGACTCTTTATTTAGACAAGACAAGAATGCAGGGAAATGTTGGTGCGCTTGTTTTAACTACGGATTCGGATGCGGTGCTTGAATATAACACAGCAGAATGCAGCAGGCTTGTGTTGAAAAAGGTATCTTTACAATATACGGATCCCAGGGGATATGTCTCCATGTTGGATACTGACATTTCAATTACGATGCCGGAGATAAGCTTTGTTTCCAATAAAGAAATGCCGGAAATAGAAACTTATAGCCTGATAGCCCATACCAGATTAAGGACAGAAGACGAGGCAGGTATAGTTCAAATAAGAGGAAATGCATATGCAGGCGGAACGGAAGGCATGTTTCCGGGGCGCCACAGCACCTTTCAATTTGGCGGAGGCGGCGCTCAGTACAGAGTCATAGCCAAAAAGGTAGTGGCTGAAACAGGCGATATGGGAGGCAACAGTGTCAGCACGTTAACCGGCAGCCAGCTTTGGACGGAAGGCATTGACGTAAACAGCGCCAATATTTCTTTATTGGATAATACTTATGTTAAGGACGATTTGACTGTTGACGGAAAAAATTGCCGTATTACTTTAGGCGGACAGTATTTTGGCTATGGAAGCGGTAACGCAAGTGCAGCGGAGAGCAGTTCTATACTGATAAACGGGGCAAACACCACTTTGGATATGTCCGGACTTAAAAATCTGATGCTTTTAGGTCATGCCTTTGTGGGAGCCACACATTATAATGCAGACACTACTGCGGACGACGATGAGTATGTGGAGGATGTCAGCACGGGCACCCCGGGTCCTCATGCCAATCACAGTGACCCTATGTTAGGGCAGTCTGTTGCTGTAAGAAGTGATCAGATGCTGTATAAGGTTCCGGATGAGTGCATGGGGTATGAGGGAAATGTACAGGTGCTGGCAAAAAATCCATTGACTTTGGCAGAGTATACAACCCTTACAACTGCAATTGCACTTGATGGTACCGGCAAGCCTGTATATGATGCTGCCGGCAAACCGGTCCTAAGGTATAAGCCGGTGGATTTGACTAAGGTGTTTGCAAAGCTTGGAAAGCCGCTAAGCTCATATGGCGCCGATTATCGTCCTGTTTTCAGGAAGATAAACGGAAGCATTTTGGTAACCTATTATCTTTATTTTACTTCAGAAGACATGGCAAACAGATTTTTTCAGGATTATTTTAATGCGGATCCGGATGCCTTTGATACTTATGTAAGAAGCTATCTTGCTGATTTTAAATGGAATAATGATTTAGGCAGGAGGGACGCCAGCGGTCAGATGACAAATCCGCTGCGCATTGCGGGCAATCTGGTTTATTTTGACAGGAATGGAAAAGCCACGCTGAGGCAGGATACAAAGACAGCGGATATGAATGATATTTCTGAAATTACAGCAAGTGTAGATCAGATTCAGGATACCTATGAAGCATTGTACGCAAAATTGATTTTAAATCGGAATAATCTTTCCAGCAGTGAATTAGGAAAGACGGCGTATGAAAATATTGTTCTGCCGGAGGCTCAATTTGATGCTTTTGTAGCCAAGGGCAGTGAGAAAGAGTTTGAAAACGGTTTGCCCGGGGATGAAGAAGTCAAGGCACTGGTAGCAAATAATAAGGGTTATGGAGAGCTGACAATTGATGCGGGCAGGGCAAAAAATTTGTATTTCGTTGTAGCAAGCGGGGACGTAAAGGTTACCGCTCCGGAGTTTAAGGGAGTCATTATTTCTGGCGGAACCATTACCATTACCTCTACCTGTACCCTGATGGAGGCGGAGCCCAGTAAGGCAAGGCAGGCGCTAAGATGTTATGCTGTTGGCAGCGATGCTGTTAACGGACCTTTTGCAGCAGAAATACTGATTGACGGCGATGCATATCTGAATTACTCAACAGTGTCCGATAATTCCGTTGCATCCGCAAACGAATATGGATTTATTGAGATTGCAGATTTGATTCATTATGAAAACTGGAATAAAAAGTAGGTGAGCGTATGAGAGACGACAAGGGTTTTTCTTTAATTGAGCTGATTGTTATAATAGCGATTATGGGAGTGGTGATTACCTTTGGTGTAGTCAGAAGTGAAGTGATTTTTAGTTATAATGCTCAGGAAGCTTATAAGAAAGTGATGAGTACGCTTGCGACGGAAAAAACTCAGGTGCTTGCTTATTCCACCCTTGCGTCAGGAGCAACTTCAGTACATCAGACCGGCGCTGGCGCCGGCGGCGCTGTGGATCCCGAAGTACATGACAAGGGCGTATACATAGAGTTTTATGTGGATGGCAATTCCATTTATACGGAGACTTATGTACAAGGGAAGGAAAAATCCACAAACCAAAAAGGAAAAAAGGTGGCGGGAAAAGGAGTCACTATGATTTGTAAGGTGAGGGTCGGAAGTGCTGTTATGGATGTGCCGGTATCAGGAGGTAAAGGCAGTGGCATTTGTTTTTCTTATGACCGTTCTACGGGAGCCTTTCTTCCTTACAAGGACGGCAACTATATAGAAGAAATCCACGTGATTGGCGGAAACAGGGAATATGTAATCAGGTTGATGAAGAAAACAGGCAAGGCTGTTCAACATGGTAAGTAGGTGAACGTATGAATATTTTTGGGAAAAAGCTGTTACAAAATAAAGGATTTTCAATGGTGGAATTGCTTATTGCAGTTGGGATTTTATCCATTGTGGGCGTATCGCTGGTTGCTTTTGTCCGCCAGAGCTCTAATACATATAACCAGACTACCGCAGAAACCGATGTGCAGGAAGAAGCGCAGCTCACTGCCAATGCCATTACAGATCGGGTAATCGATTGCGAGACCCAGTTGAAGTTTTATGACGGACATGAAACAATTGACAGTACTACGGGCACCATTTCTTATGAATCCTTTCAGGTAGGATATAAGAAGGCGGGCGATACGAATGTCACTACTTTGAATGATGCAAAGATTCTGCAGATGATTAATGCCAACAGTAAAGTCGTGTCCATTATATTTTTTGATAAAGCAAATAAAGTGATTTATTATAATGAAGCGGAATGGGATTCAGATCCTTCTGTTAACAATTGGAAGCCTTTTGACCCTGAGGCTGCGGAAGTGCTGGCTAATAACGTGGAAGATTTTTCGGTTGACACCAGTAAGCTTACCAGTGACAAGATTCTTGAATTTGATATTACTTATGTCCGGAGAGCCAGAAGTTATAAGGGAAATTATCAGGTGCATATGCGCAATGAAGTGGCTGAGGGAAATACTGCAACGCCTGGGACCGGCACATCCGGCACAAGCATAATACAGGTGAATGTGAGTCCGGACGCTCATATTGAATATAAAAGAGAACCGTTGGGACTGACTATGCCGGCAACTACTTTTACGGCAAGTGCAAGTGGAACCAACGTTCCGGGTAATATGGAATATGACTGGTCCATGAATGCGACTCCGGATATAGCAGGTGTGGAGATTGATACAAATGTAGGAGGAGTTCCATCGGACAATGCCTGTGTTCTTAAGCAGTATGTGAATCCGGATCCTTCGGATCCTTCGGCTCCTTCTATTACAGAGCCTACTACAAGGAGCTTCCGGTTGATAGCCACCTCAAGGGAGGATAATACAAAATCAGGATATGCAACTATTTACGTGGATAAAGTGGTAAGCGTACTTGTAAATCCTGCCGTGTCCATGCATTATAATGAAGAAGGAAAGCCTGTAACAGGCAAAAATTCTTCCGTTACCTTTAATGCAGCGGTGGAAAAATGGAATGCTGCCGATGAAAATGTTACATGGCATCTGTATAAGGATGTTGCAGATGCTTCGGGTAATTTTTCCGGTAACTGGCAGGTTCCCAACAGCACAAGTGAGGCAGTCATGAGCGGGGTGGTAGGGAAAAATGCCACTGTTCTGCTGAAAAGCTCTATTAATGATTCCTTCCGTTTTAAAGTGGAAGCTGTTTCAAACTTTGATAATGCAGTAAAGGGCGAGTTTATTTTTTATATATCCAATACAGTCCAAACAAGCAACATTTCCTTCTTACGTGGCGTAAACATGGATTTACATTCCTATTTCATGGCGAACCCAACGGCAATAGCAGCGGATGTTACATCAATTATCAGCGTAGATAAGATTGAGATAACCGGAGTGCCGGATTATCCGGGTGATTTCCACTCCTTTATTCAATTTGATAATAATTACGTAATGTATGTGGACTTTGAAGCTTACGATGATGGTGATCTGAACCGCAAGAGAAGATTTTATGAGGAACTGGAAATTGAATTAAAGGTGCATTATACCACTCCTGCGGGTTCAGACAGCAGGACCACCCACATTACGCTTCCTGCGGTAAAGGTAGTGAAGGTAGATCCTATGGCAAATTATATTGTTATACGCAAGGGTACCTCAAGTGATATTAAGGTTTCCACCTTAGGCTACAATGTAGTGAAAGCATCCCAGATGAGCATTTTCCTTGATAATACGAAGGTGACCGGCGGAAGCGGAACAAACAGGTTTTTAACAGGCAGAGTGCTTACCACCGAAAATGGGGCCAGCATTTTGGGAACAAGGGATAAAGCGGTGACAGAGGCTAAATTCAGGCTGTCAGCCGTTTCCAGTGAAAGGCGGTATCCTACAGGACCTATTACTATGAAGGCTGCAATAGATGATTATTATGTAGTTTCTAATGCTTCTGCGGATTCCTTCATAAGCTATGATGTGTATGTGGCAAATGTGGAAGGTAGTACTACCTTTATTCCAGGAGCGGATGTAGCAACTTTCCCGAAATCGGCTATTATCGCCGGAAGAAATTGGCAGTTTGTATCTATTCCGGTATATACGAATTCAAACCCCGGAACACCTCAAACACTGAAGTTCCGGTATTGTTACAATGGAACCGGCGGATACAAAAACGGGTACGAAATGCAATATAATGGAAACAACTATATTTATGATGAGACATATAAGTATTGGAGATTAAACAGGTAATAAAATGAAAAGCAGGTGAATGATAATGCAATGGAGGGAAAATATGGAAAAGGGAAAGAAAAGGCTTATTGTCAGAATATTGAGCACAGCAGCTGTATTGGCCATTGCCATTGCAATCTGTACCTTTGTTGCGAAAAAAACTACAGAACAGGTAGAGGCAAGTACGAATATCCTGCAGAAGGTGTCGACGAAATATACAGGCGGCAACTTTAAAATTTTGGAAGTGGTACCGGAACATGCAGCTAATGAAAATGAAGAAATCGGATATTTTGTAAAGGATGGGAACAACCGGGATCGGGATTTCAGGGAGGTTTCTAAGGCAAAGTCCATCGGAAGCCGGTTTGATCCGGACAAAGGCATTTCCAATCTGCTTATGATGCGTGATTATGGTCTGATTAAGGAATACGGCGCTGATTATGGAAACCAGCCCGGACTTGTGTCAGACAATCCGGTTTTTTCGGACAAAGCAACCTTTGCCAACTATCCTATGACAGGATTTGATTTGGCTGAGAAGCAGTTTGTGGCTGGATTGTTTGAGATGGATCCGGGAAATGCCGGCAATTATCAGATGGATACGAACAGATATTTCATTGATGGTTCCGGTACCATTAATGCAATTAAAGGCACTATAAGCGGAAACAGCTCTTCGATAAGCAATAATAGTATTGGAGGCGGAGCGCTTACAAGAACTCTTTCCGTTATTGCAAATACGGACGGGGTAACGGAAGCGCCTCCGGCTTCGGAAGCGCCGGAAGTAAACAACCAGGATGAAGTGACTGTTACGTTGGAAGATGAAGAGCCGCCGGTTACGGATGGCGGCAATGAAGAAAATGAAAATAAGCCGGGAGAAAAGGAGCCGCAGACTCCCCAGACTTCTTTGGAACCGGGAAACCAGCCCGGAGGAAATCTGCTTCAGGAGATGGATATAGATACCAGTACTGACGGAGGCTATAGTAATGGATACTCCCAATGGCTTGGCGCCACAGAAAGCAATTACGAGCCGGTAGCGGAAGGAGACCGTTTTAATAAAGCTCTTCCGGAGGGCATTACCTGGGTGGGCAACGGAACCGGAAATGTAAGGTTTGTGGAAAGTCCTGCCGGAAAATATTTTGGCTATGCAATCAGAGACCTTTATTATAATACGGACACTACTAACAATTATTTCCACAATGGAAGCTGGTTTAAGGAATTAGTATTTGGAGATGCCAATAGTTCCATTCAGGTTTCCATCAGGACAGCGACTCCCGGAGAGATTACGGCAAATAGTATCAATACAAAAGACTATGACCTGGTTTATATTTCAGGAAGGAATGAAGTGTATATCCAGAACGGGGAAGATTTTACGGATTCCCAGGTGATGGATTTGTACAATGCTGTAGTAGGAAACAGTCATCAGGCGGTTATAATGGACTATGCCCTGATTGATAAGGAGACAGTAGGGGATAAGGCTGCGCTTGGAACTTTATCAAATATGGAAAAACTGGCTCTGCTTTTATGGCAGGATAACCAGACAGAGATTCTGACGGAAACTTTATCGGGAAATGGTGCGGGCGGTGCGGCAAATAACGGCTTTGACTTTTCCACAGCAGCGGGTGGGCAGATTACCATGCTTTCTTTCGGAAGCGTAAGCAATACGGTCTGGCATTATCTTACTACTACGGCGCCTCTTGGCGGTTATGGCAATTTTGTAGCGGGAAGCGTCTATGTGTATGAACACAGGCTGCAGTATTTCCAAAATCCAAAGGCACAGGTAGACTTATATGATTTCTTTGGAAACGGTGACTTTAATTCTCAGTATGTGGATACTGTAGTGGCTGCAGGATTATCCAGGGTTGAATATGCAGTGCGGGTTAATAACACCAATAACCCTGACAAGAAAATGAACGAGCAGATAACGCCGGCAGTTGTGGTACAGTATATTCTGTCCTATGACGGCACTGCATCGGAGCTGGTAAAAAATGATCTGAGGGTATTGGAAATTCAGCCTTGCCGTGATTTTTCCTATAATATAGGCTGGGGTACCCAGAGTTATTCAGAAATTGAAAACAGTGAAAATCGATATAGCATTCAATGCTGTGCCAACAGGGAAGAGTTTATTGAAAGATACTTAGGCGAGCCATTTGTAAAGGCGGATGGAACTATCGATGATGAAAATATTGATAAAGTGCTGTTTACCAGCATGACCATTGAGGAGTTTATCTGCAAAAATGACAATGTAAGTGAAGAATATGATATTATTTATATCGGTTCTAACCATTCACCAAATCCCGCTTATAAAACATATTCTAGTGGCAGTACGGGAAATTATAAGGTTACCAGAGCGGCCGATGTTCCGGGAAAGAGCGTAGATACGCCGGAGAACATTACTGATTTTCGGGATAATCTTATGGATGGCATGGTATATTTTAATATTGGAGATATTACTTATTACGAACGTGCGTTGCCAGGCAACTGGGGTGGAACGCTTTTATGGGGGTGGTTTGACAATAACTATGAGCAAAACCATACAAATGGAAGAGCCCGTTTTGCAGCCAGAGATTTGACGGTCTATAAAGTGAAAGAATTGTTAGATTATCTGGATAACGGATATCCGATTATTGTTGCAGGTGATATGTTAAAGACAGATGACAGTGGAAACAGCATCATCAACCCCACAATAAATACAGATAATAATTCATTGACGAACAGAGATATGAACGGGGTCGATCATGGAAGGATTGACAATTGCTCTAAAATGTATGAATTATTTCAGGTGGCGACGGGGCAGAGCGTTGATATAACGTATGAGGCCTACAATAATAGAAACTATGCTAATACTAACTTTATTTCAGAAGCGGATGCAATAGCGGCGGAAGCCAATCCGGTGACAGAGACAGAATTTAAGGAAAAGGTGATTCAGGGAGTCAATGCGGCAAAGTTGTCCATGAATGTTACATCAAGGCCCACAGAATATGAATATACATTAGGCAGTCAGGGAGAAATTACGGGACAGCAGACTCTGGCGGCGGATTCAGATGGCAAGTATTATCTGGAGTTTGAATTTACGCTTCAGAATTTTTCGGCAAACAGTACAGAATCGGATATTTATACGCCAAAGCTGTATGTGGATGTTAATGCAGACGGAAAGTTTTCTGAATCGGAACAATTGGAAGGGGGAGTTGTTACCAATGCCCTGACCGGAATTGAGGTGCCTCATGCCACAACAGTCAGCGGAAGTGTTTACGAGTTGTCTACAAATGTGTTATATCGGTTGAAACGTGAGGTTCCGGATGGATTCCAGGGTTGTCTGCCATGGTGTCTGAAGGTTGAAAAGAGTCTTAATCCCAATGTTTCTGACAGTGAAACAGGATATTCTGCTATAAAAGGAGCAAAACCGGTTACCATAAATATATTGCAGGTTACTCATAATAGCCAAAGTACTTTAAATCTGAATAGTAAGCCGGGTCTGTATGGCAAGTATATAGATATGCTGAAGGATAAAAAGATTAATATGTTTGAGTTGGTGATAACAAAAGTAACTCAATCAGATTTTGAGGACGGGGTATATAATAACATAAATGACTATGATATGCTTGTATTAGGATTCGGAGACAACTTTGCTGATACAAATCAGGCAGCCTCCAATGCAATCGGTGCGTATATTGCGGACGGAAAGCCTGTATTGCTTTGTCATGACTTTATGGAACATTACCCACATTATAGTGCTGTGCAAATTTTGAGGGATACATTGGGCATGGACCGGTATGGTATCAGGGCTTCCAATGCTGCGGAAGACCATCCCGAAGGAAAGCCTGGTCTGGGAAGTTATATCAGAAAAGGAACAGGTTACGGCAGGGGAGATGCCGGCGATGCAACTGCTATTGAAACCATTGAAACATCAGGACGACGGGTTGCATATCAGCCTGGCAGCAATAAGACAAAGCTGGCAGCGGAGACTCAGGGCTTAACCAATTATTTCTTAATGAAATTTTATAACAAGAAGAGAACTAGTAATAATTGGAATGATTCGGATAAGACTGATTATTTTTCACTGTTGTCGCCGGATATGTACAAGTGGGAAACCCCTCCTGGCAGCAATGCTAATCAGGATTATATTATTGACGTTGATAAGGTGAATGACGGACAGATTACCAATTATCCGTATAAGCTGCCGGATACTTTCCCGGTAAATAAAACTCACGGGCAGTACTTCCAGCCCAATATGGAAGCGGATCAGGATGATGACGGAACAGCGGACATTACGATTTGGTATACCTTGGGGCATGGACACGGTTCCAATGCGATGGCTGAAACTACAGAATCTAAGCTTTCCGATGGTGTATATGGCATATCGCCAAAGGACGGAGTCAATAATTATTACATTTTTAACAGCGGTAACGTAACCTATACCGGAAGCGGTCATACAAATTTGGCAGATCCTCAAAATCAATATGAGGCACAATTATTTATAAATACATTGGTTGCTGCATACAGGGCAGGAATTAGAAAGCCTACCGTAAGTATGTATGATGGAAGTGATTTGAACAGCTCTTCTATCAGTAATATTGTAGTTCCATATGATGAAAATATCGGCTTGAATGCTGATACCAGCAAGGCACAGTCCTCCTTTATCAGGGATAAGGATGACCCAGATAAATACCAGTATCCATTTGTAAACTATACGGATGCTGATGCAACTAAAGTATGGTTCCGGGTATCAGACCCCAACCTGGTAAAGGGTTCCAAGAAAATCAAGCTTAAGTTCTGGCAGGAGGTGCCTGATGATACGCCCGGTGCTCAGAGTATTGTTTTGGACCAAGATACAACCATTAAAGCAATTGAGATGGTAGGGATGCCATTCTATTCGGCGAATTTCACTCAGACTTATGCTTATGGCACCGATGCTACAGGCGGCGTTATGTATGGACTGAGGCTTCCTATGAATTTATTGAATTCAAGCAGTAACTTTAAGCTTTACGTGGAGGCGGAAACGGAAATTGAAAGCGTTTCAATAACCGGTAAGAAAAATATCAGTAAATCCGGCAAATCCTACGCATCTTTAGGTGTTACAAAAATGGATTTGTTAAAGCTGGATTAAACGAAAATTCAGAAAAACTTATAAAAACTTCACAGGAAAACTGCAATGACGGCAGGTCCCCCAGGGGACCTGCTTTTTTGTACAGAAAGATTTCGGAAAATTGTTTCTCGAAAATTGTTTTTATAAAAAGCTCTTTACACATGAATTTTTTTGGTGTATAGTGTGAAACGATTACTAGAAAACGGAAAAGAACAGGGGAATCATCATGGCAAAATATTTAGTAATTGTGGAATCGCCTGCAAAGGTAAAGACCATAAAGAAGTTTTTGGGAACCAATTATGAGGTTCTTGCCAGTAACGGACATGTACGGGATTTGCCCAAAAGCCGCATGGGCATTGATGTGGAAAATGATTATGAGCCCAAATATATTACTATACGGGGAAAAGGGGATATACTGGCAGCTCTCAGAAAAGAAGTAAAGAAGGCGGAAAAGATTTATCTGGCGACGGACCCGGACCGGGAAGGGGAGGCTATTTCATGGCATCTTTTAAAGGCGCTTAAGCTAGAGGATAAAAAGGTATACCGGATTACTTTTAATGAAATTACCAAGAATGCAGTGAAAGAATCTTTAAAACACGCAAGGGAAATTGATATGGACCTGGTGGATGCCCAGCAGGCAAGACGGGTGCTTGACCGGATGGTGGGCTACCGCATATCTCCTCTTTTATGGGCAAAGGTGAAGAGAGGTTTGAGCGCAGGAAGGGTTCAGTCTGTGGCTCTTCGAATTATCTGTGACAGAGAGGAGGAAATCAATGCTTTTATTCCGGAGGAATACTGGACATTGGACGCCAACCTGAAAATGCCCGGAGAAAAGAAGCCGCTGCAGGCAAAGTTTTACGGGACAAGAGAAAAGAAAATGACCATTTCCTCCAAAGAGGAGCTGGACCATATTTTAGAAAAGCTAAAAGGGGCACAGTTTCAGGTGCATTCCATAAAGAAAGGGGAAAGGAGCAAAAAGGCTCCCCTGCCTTTTACCACTTCCACCTTACAGCAGGAGGCAAGCAAAGCGCTGAATTTTTCCACTTCCAAAACGATGAGGCTTGCCCAGCAGCTATATGAAGGTGTTGAAATCAAAGGCAGCGGTACAGTAGGTCTGATTACGTATCTTCGTACCGACTCCACCAGAGTATCGGAAGAAGCAAAGCAAAGTGCAAAGAAATATATTGAGCGGGTTTACGGAAGCCGGTACGGCGAGGAAACGGAAACGGTTAAAAAGTCTCAGGGGAAGATACAGGATGCCCATGAGGCAATCCGCCCTACGGATATTTCCAGAACTCCGCTGGAAATGAAAGAATCCTTAAGCAGGGATTTATTCAGACTGTATCAGCTGATCTGGAAACGGTTTACGGCAAGCTGCATGAAACCTGCCGTCTATGAGACCACCTCTGTGAAAATAGAAGCAGAGGATTATCGGTTTACCGTATCTGCATCCAAAATTATATTTGACGGATTTATGAGCGTGTACACAGAGGCGGATGAGGAAAAAAAGGAAGGAAGCCTGCTGGCAAAATCTTTTAATGAAAGCACAGAGCTCCAGCTGGAAAGCTTTGAGCCAAAGCAGCACTTTACCCAGCCACCAGCCCATTACACGGAAGCTTCCCTTGTGCGCACACTGGAAGAGCTGGGCATTGGCCGTCCAAGCACCTATGCCCCTACCATCGGCACTATATTAGGAAGGCGCTATATTGTAAAGGAAGAAAAGAACCTCTATGTTACAGAGCTTGGAGAAGTGGTGAATTCCATTATGAAGGATGCCTTTTCCAGCATTGTGGACGTAAATTTCACCGCTAACATGGAATCACTTTTAGATAAGGTGGAAGAGGGCGTCATAAACTGGAAAGTGGTGGTGAAGAATTTCTATCCGGATTTGGATGAGGCGGTGAATCTGGCGGAAAAGGAACTGGAATCCGTAGAGATTGCAGATGAAGTATCGGACCAGGTCTGTGAGTTTTGCGGCAGGCAGATGGTGATTAAATACGGGCCCCATGGAAGATTTTTAGCCTGTCCCGGCTTTCCGGACTGCAGAAACACGAAGCCGTACTTTGAAAAAATAGGAGTGCCGTGTCCGAAATGCGGCGGCGAAGTGGTGCTTAGAAAGACTAAAAAAGGAAGAAAATATTTCGGCTGCGAGAACAATCCGGAGTGCGATTTTATGGTATGGCAGAAGCCCAGCAGAAAAATGTGCCCCAAATGCGGTTCTGTTTTATTGGAAAAAGGCAATAAGCTTGTCTGTTCAGGGGGAGACTGCGGCTATGTGGAACCTGTGCCAAAGGAAGAAAAACAGATACAATCATAAATAGCATACACTACCTTGCCAATCTAAACCAATTATCTGAAAATTCTTGCAGTTCTTTTAGAATTGTGATAATATATTAATAGCAATGGCATTAACTTATTCTATGGGATTAGGATTACGGAGGAAGCTATGAGCAGTGTACAGTTACTGGATAAAACAAGAAAGATTGGAAAGCTGTTGCATAATAACATTTCCAGCAAGGTAGTCTTTACCGATATATGCACGGTATTAAAGGAAATATTGGAATCCAACGTACTTGTTATCAGTAAAAAGGGCAAGGTGCTTGGTCTTGCCAACTGCGGCGGCGTGGAAGTGATTACAGAGCTTTTAAAAGGGCAGGTAGGAGATTTCATAGACAGTGCATTGAATGAAAGATTCTTATCAGTGCTTTCCACAAAGGAAAATGTCAATCTGGAGACTTTAGGATTTGAACATACGGACACGAAGCGTTTTCAGGGCGTCATTACTCCCATTGATATTGCGGGAGAAAGGCTTGGGACCCTGTTTATTTACAATGAAGAGGAAACCTATGATATAGACGACATTATCCTGTGCGAATACGGCGCAACGGTAGTTAGTCTGGAAATGCTCAGGGCAGTCAACGAGGAAAACGCAGAGGAAAACAGAAAGCAGGCAGTAGTAAAGTCAGCAATCCATACCTTGTCTCTTTCGGAAATGGAAGCTATTGTACATATTTTTGACGAGCTAAACGGAATGGAAGGGATTTTAGTGGCAAGTAAAATTGCAGACCGGGTGGGGATTACTCGTTCTGTCATCGTAAATGCCCTTAGGAAGTTTGAAAGTGCGGGAGTTATAGAGTCCCGCTCATCCGGCATGAAGGGTACTTACATCAAGGTGGTCAATGATGCCATATACGATGAACTGGATGAGTTGCGAAAAAGCATATAAATACAAGAGTGTATGGCAAAAGGAATTGCCGGAGTTTTTTGATAAAAGGATTTATGAAGCATAAGTCCTTTTTGTTTTTTTTTAGAAAATGCCTTGCGTTTTTTTACAAATTCTTTATAATAAAGTAGTGTGGCTTTTGAAAGCCTTTTTAGGAAAGGAGAGCAATATGATTCAGACAAGCGTGTTTAATTATATCAATGTTTTAGATAAAGCGGCGGATGCTTCATGGCTGAGGAATGAGGCCATTAGCAATAACCTGAGCAATATGAATACACCCGGCTATAAACGTCAGGATGTGGATTTTGAGAGCCAGCTGTCAAAGGCTCTTGGAAGCGGCAGATATGAGACTATGGATGCCAAGGTGGCAGGAGTAAGGACCAGCAGTCTTGCCCCTACTACCTTTAAGGACTATTCAGGCTATTCCTACCGCATAGACGGCAATAATGTGGACCCGGATTCGGAAAATGTGGCTCTTGCCAACAATCAGATAAAATATCAGGCATTGGTTGCTGCCTACAATCAGGAATTTGCTAATTTAAAGGCAGTGATGAAATAAGAAGCAGGAGGAATGAGTTATGAGTATGTTTAATGCTTTTGATGTGAATGCGTCGGGACTTACAGCGCAAAGGTACCGCATGGACGTGATTTCGGAAAATGTGGCTAATGCCAACACTACAAGGACTTCGGACGGCACGCCCTACCGGAGGAAAACAGTAGTATTCCAGGAAAGAGATACACAGACCCCTTTTTCCAGAGTGTTAAATAAGGCAACAGACCGTTATTCCGGAAAAGGAGTGAAGGTAGTAGGCACCTTTGAGGACCGCACTACTGACTTGATAAAGGCATATGATCCGGCACATCCGGATGCAGATGAGGATGGATATGTATGGTATCCCAATGTAAACATCATTACGGAAATGACGAATTTAATAGATGCCAGCCGGGCTTATGAGGCAAATGCCACTGCATTCGATGCAAGTAAGAGCATGGCTTTAAAAGGTTTGGAAATGGCTAACTAAAATATAAAATAAAAGAGGAAAAAAAGATGGACATTACAGCTTTAAACAATGTAAATTCAGGCATTATTAAAGAGGCAGTTAAAACCAGCTCTTTGTTATCAGACGGCAGGATGAAAAGCGGCTCCAAAGCAGACGGTGATGTGTTTGAATCTTTTTTGAACGCAGCCGTGGAAGGAATCAATACAACAAACGGCTATTTATCCGATGCCGAAAATGAAGAAATCAAGCTTGCTCTTGGTGAAACGGAAAACCCCCATGATTTGGGCATTGCATTGCAGAAGGCTTCTGCCGCACTTACATATACAATTGCCATAAGAGACAAGTTTATGGAAGCCTATAAAGAAATCATGCAGATGCAGATTTAGAGTAAGGTACTAAGGAGCAACTTGTTATGTCAGACAAATTAAAAGAAATTCCAGTAAAGCTATTAGAATGGTGGAATAAATTCAATCCAAAACAGAAGACCATAATTGTCTGCGCCTTTGCAGGGGTCGTGCTGATGTTTTCCGTTTTAGGTTATGCGCTGACCAGGCCACAGTATATCCCTTTAGTGACCTGTGAAAGTCAGAAGGAAGCGTCGGAGATTGTGAATCTGCTTGAAGGCGATAACCTGAAGTATCAGGTCAGCACAGACGGCCTTAGAATCTCTATATTAAAAAGCCAGGAAGGGGATGCCAATCTTCTTTTAGGCGCCAACAGCATTCCTTCCGATACATACGGCACCATTAATGATGTGATATCCGGCGGATTTTCCACTACGGAAGCGGACAAACAGAAACGGTACAAGGTGTGGCTGCAAAAGGATATGGAGGCTACCCTCCAGCGGAATGAAGCGGTGAAAAAGGCAAAGGTGGATTTGACCATACCGGAGCAGGACGGCACACTGATTGCGCAAAATAAGGAGTCCTTTGCGGCAATTACGCTGACAATTGAAGAAGGAATGGAGCTTGCGCCGGAAAATGCAGCGGCTCTTGCCAGATATTCGGCTACCGCCCTTGGCAATACCAGTACGGATAATATAACCATTATCGATACGGAAGGGAATCTGCTGTTTGCCGGAGAAGATAACGGCAATGTTGCAGGGAATGCCAGTACCCAGTTAGACGCCAAGTCAAAGGCGGAGGCAGTGGTAAAAAATGAAGTGCGCTCTGTCTTAATAGGAACTACCCTTTATGACAGCGTAGAGGTGACAAGCAATTTAAAGCTGGATTTTTCCACAACGGAACAGACGGATCATAATTATCAGGCTCCGGAAGGCTCAGAACAGGGACTTTTAAGTGAGGAGCGGGTTTTTGAAAGTGAAAATCAGGGCGTAACCGGAGGAGAACCGGGGACGGGAAGCAATGACGAGGACGGAGCTAGCTATGTGCTCAGCGATTATGCGGATTCTTCCTCTACCCAGTCGGAAAGGGAAAGCAAATATCTTCAGGATGAAAGCGTGAAGACCCAGACAAAGCCTCCGGGAGATATTGTTTATGACGAGTCCTCCATCGGAATCGCTGCTACAAAGCTACATGTATATAAAGAAGAAGATGTGCAAAGGCAGGGGCTTTTAGAAGGAATCACCTGGGATGAGTTTAAAGTTACAAACGGCGAGGTAGTAAAGCTGGAGGTAGATGAGGAGATTTATGCGCTGGTAGCAAAGGCTACCGGGATTTCCGAAGAAAACATTCAGATCGTTGCTCAGGAAAAACCGATTTTTATTGACAAGGAAGGTCTTTCCGTAGGGGCATGGGATGTGGTGCAGATTGTACTTATCGTGCTTATTCTGGCATTGCTTGCTTTCGTAGTGTTAAGGAGCATGCGCGGAGCAAGGGCGGAACAGACGGAAGAGGAGCTTTCTGTGGAATCGCTGCTGCAGTCTACCCCGACGGCAGAGTTAGAGAATATAGAATTAGAAGAGAAGTCAGAGACAAGAAAACTGATAGAAAAATTTGTGGACGAAAATCCGGAAGCGGTTGCCAATTTGCTTAGGAACTGGCTTCAGGAGGAATGGGGGTAAATACCAATGGCTCGAAGTGAATCTGGCATATCAGGACTTCAAAAGGCTGCAATTTTACTGATTGCCCTTGGACCGGAGAAATCTTCGCTTGTTTTTAAGCACTTAAAGGAAGAAGAAATAGAAGAACTGACCTTGGAAATTGCCAATACAAGAAGCGTTACGCCGCAGGTAAAGGAAGACGTCATAAATGAATTTTATGAGGTCTGTCTGGCGCAACAGTATATTGCGGAAGGCGGTATCGGCTACGCAAAAGAGCTGTTGGAGAAGGCGCTTGGCTCAGACAAGGCGGTGGAAGTAATCGGAAAGCTGACGGCTTCCCTGCAGGTAAAGCCTTTCGAGTTTGTAAGAAAGGCGGAGGCAGGTCAGATATTGAACTTTATTCAGGACGAACATCCCCAGACCATTGCCCTTATTTTGTCTTATCTGCCCTCGGGACAGGCGGCAAGCATTATTTCTTCCCTGCCGCCGGACAGACAGGCGGATGTTGCAAAACGTATGGCAATGATGGACCGTACCAGTCCGGACGTTATCAAAGAGGTGGAGAAGATACTGGAATCAAAGCTGTCTTCTTTGGTAAATCAGGATTACACCATTATCGGTGGTGTGGATGCAGTGGTGGATATCCTGAATACCGTAGACAGAGGGACAGAAAAGCATATTATGGAAACGCTGGAAATCGAAGAGCCGGAGCTGGCAGACGAAATCAGGAAGAAAATGTTTGTATTCGAGGATATTCTGCTGCTTGATGACAGGGCAATCCAGAGAGTACTCCGTGATGTGGATAATAATGATCTGGCAATTGCGCTGAAGGGCTCTAATGAACAGGTACAGACTGCAATCTTCAATAACCTGTCTAAACGTCTTGCTACCATGATTAAAGAGGATATGGAATTTATGGGTCCTGTCCGTATGAAGGATGTGGAAGAGGCACAGCAGAAGA
>CAJUEX010000013.1 GCA_910585715.1 uncultured Lachnospiraceae bacterium | reverse complement strand
GGCGGAAGCGGGAGGAGCCGTCTGACAGGAGAAGGGCGGAGATACCGGAACCGTAGAAAAAATTATAATATGATTGTGATAAAAGTACTTTACATAAAGTACTTTTTTTGTATCATGAAAAAGGTGGGTTATGCAGATTTTAATTTTAGCCATTATTTTTATGTTCATAGCATGCATGGTGATAATCGGATATGATACAAACCGGTTTGTTGTCCGAAAGTACCAGTTTCTGAATGAGAAGGTTGCGGACAATTTTCGGTTTGTTTTGGTTTCTGATTTGCACAATAAATCCTATGGAAAGAAAAATGAAAAATTATTAAAAGCAATTGAAGAGTTGAATCCTGATGCAGTTTTGTGTGCAGGGGATATGCTGACGGCAAAGCCCGGAAGGGATTTTCAGACAGCAATAGAGTTTATGAGTGCTCTTTCAAAAAATTATCCTATATATTATGGAAACGGAAATCATGAATATCGATTAAAATTATACCCGGAAACTTACGGCAATATGGCAGAGCAATATGAACGCGAATTGAAAAAGGCAGGAATAGAGCCGTTGGTAAACCGGAAAAAACAGGTTCCCGGTAAAAATATTGTGATTTATGGATTGGAAATAGGAAAAGAATATTATAAAAGATTTCAAAAAAGAAATATGGAGCAGGAATACATTTCTTCCTTAATAGGACAGCCAGACCCTCAGGCATGTAATATATTAATTGCCCACAATCCGGAATATTTCAGTGATTATGTGGAATATGGTGCAGATTTTGTCCTGTCTGGCCATGTACATGGGGGAGTAGCCAGAATTCCTGTTTTGGGAGGTGTGATTTCACCATCTTTTCGTATATTTCCTAAATATGATGGCGGTATATTTGAGGGAAAAAGTAAGACAGGGAAAAGTACGGTTATGGTTTTAAGCAGGGGACTAGGCATGCATACCATTCCGGTGCGTTTTTTTAATCCGGGAGAACTGATTGAAATTACGATTTCTCCTAAAGAGCAAAAGGGTTGATAATCTTGTAAATACAATAAAATGTGTTTAAAAAAAAGGGAAACACAAAATATTGTATGGAAAAATAAAAAATTACTTGAAAAGAGCCTTGTTTTATTATAAAATAATTAGCGGACATTAATTAGGAAGGAATATTGCTTTAAAAGCTTGTAAATGAAAATGAAGTAAAAAAGTAAGGAATGTAATATGGCGCTGGAAGTAAAACTGCAAGTGTTTGAAGGTCCTCTGGACCTTCTTCTTCACCTGATAGAGAAAAATAAAATTGATATATATGATATCCCCATTGTGGAGATTACCGAACAGTATTTGGATTATATCCGTCAGATGCAGACAGAAGATATGAATATTATGAGCGAATTTCTGGTAATGGCAGCTACCCTGATTGATATAAAATGTAAAATGCTTCTTCCAAAAGAAGTAAATGAAGAGGGAGAAGAGGAAGACCCGAGGGCAGAGCTTGTACAGAAGCTGTTGGAATATAAAATGTACAAATATATGTCCTATGAATTAAAGGACAGACAGGTAGATGCCCAGAGAGTTCTTTTTAAAGTGCCAACCCTTCCCAAGGAAGTAGAAGAGTACAGGCAGCCGGTAGATTATGAGCAGTTGATAGGAGATTTGAATCTGTCCAAGCTTCATGAGGTTTTCAAGTCCATTGTAAAGAAGCAGAGCGATAAAATCGACCCAATCCGTTCTACTTTTGGAAAAATTGAAAAGGATGAGGTGGATATGGATGCAAAAATGCTTTATGTGGAGGAATTTGTAAGAAACCAGAGACGATGCAGCTTTCAGAGACTTTTTGAGGGACAAGTTTCCAAGATGGAAATGATTGTTACATTTTTAGTGATTTTAGAGCTTATGAAGGTGGGAAAGATTAACATAGAACAGGAACATATTTTTGACGATATTATCATTACGGCAAATGAAGCAGCATAAAGGCAGGAATTTAAGTGGAAAAGAAAAAGGCGATATTAGAATCCATTCTGTTTACTATGGGAGGTTCCGTGGAGGTTTCCCAGCTGGCAGAGGTGATTGAAGAGGATAAAAAAACCACAAGGGAATTATTGAATCAGTTGAAGGAAGAGTACGAGCAGGGAGAACGGGGGATTACCCTGATGGAACTGGATAGCTCCTATCAGATGTGCACCAAGCCTGAAATGTATGAGTATTTAGTAAAAATAGCAAAAACACCAAAGAAATTCGTACTGACGGATACCGTGTTGGAAACACTTTCCATTGTGGCATATAAGCAGCCGGTAACCAGGATTGAGATTGAAAAAATCAGGGGAGTCAGCTGTGACCACGCAATAAACAAGCTGATAGAATATGATTTAATCATGGAGGTGGGAAGGCTGGACGCGCCGGGACGTCCGTTGTTATTTGGTACGACGGAACAGTTTTTAAGGAGTTTTGGAGTAAAGAGTCTGGAGGAGCTTCCGGAGCTGAATCCTGACAGGATGGCAGAATTTAAAGAACAGGCGGAGCAGGAAGTGCAAATGAAACTGGATATTTAGACTGGTATATTGGCGATACAGCACACCAGAGCAGACAGAGTATATTTTGTCTGCTTTTTTCATATATTAGAAAGAATGTTGTAGGCTTCGGAGACGGTATATTTGAAAAGGGAATCTGAAAGAAAAAACAAGGAAAAAGGAAAATTATCGGAAAGAAAGCATTTAATAAGAAGATATATAATAAGAAAGTATAAAAAAGGAAAAGGGGCAATAAAAGAAGTCAGAAACATAAAGGAAATAAAAGATGAGGTAAGAGGTGCAGAAAAAAGAAAAAAGGAAAAAGCAAAATACAGAAAGCGGCTAAAAATGCTTCTTGCTGCTGTCCTTGTGTTTTTTATAGAAATAGAAGCAGTTTATATATTGCCCTGTTTTCCTATGTCCTGCGTTTTTGCAGAAGAATTGCCGGAGCTTTCTCTGTATGCCAGGTCCGCCCTTTTGCTGGATGCTTCCAATAACCGGGTGCTATATGAGGAAAACGGCTATCAGGTCATGGCAATGGCCTCTACTACCAAAATCATGACCTGTATGCTGGCAATTGAGTCCGGAAGGTTAGAGGAAACAGTAGAGGTTTCTAAAAATGCCCAAAGGATGCCAAAGGTGCATCTTGGCATGCGGGCAGGGGAAACATACAAATTGAAGGATTTGTTATATTCCCTTATGTTAGAATCCCATAATGATACGGCAGTTGCCATTGCGGAGCATTTAGGCGGAAGCGTGGAAGGTTTTGCGGATATGATGAATGCAAAGGCTGCGGAGCTTGGCTGCAAGGATACTTATTTTATTACGCCAAATGGTCTGGATGCCAAAAGGGATGGGAAAACCCATTCCACCACGGCAAGGGATCTGGCGGTGATTGCTGCATATGCCATTAAAAATCCGGCTTTTTTAGAAGTGATCGGAACAAGAAGCTACTCCTTTTCCGAGCTGTCCGGAAAAAGAAATTTTCAGGTTAGCAATAAGAACAGGTTTCTGGATATGATGGAGGGGGCTATTGGAATTAAGACCGGTTTCACCTGTGATGCGGGATATTGTTTTGTGGGGGCAATCCAACGGGATGGGAAAACATTTATATCGGTAGTGTTAGGGGCAGGATGGCCGCCAAATAAAACATGGAAATGGCATGATACAAAAATTTTGATGAAGTTTGGGCTGAAAAATTTTGAAATTAAGAATATTTATGAAAAAACAACCTATGGAAAAATGGAAGTATTAAACGGTGTGGAGCAACAGGTAGAAATAGGGGCAGAGCAAAAAGATATTTCCTTACTGTTATCTTCCTACGACCAGGTGGAAATGAAGCAGACATTTCCAAAGCAATTGGAGGCTCCTGTTGAAAAAGGAACTGTCATCGGATATGAGACCTATTATGTAAACGGACAGAAATGGACGGAAATACCAATTGTGACAAAGAGGGCTACAGAGGCATTTACATGGCAGTATTGTCTGGACAAAATACTACGTCTCTTTTTCACAAATAATTCACAAAATGTATGGTAAAATTCTTTAAAAATTGCATTTTTTGTCTAGTCTAAGAAAAAAAATTATGTTATACTGCTAAAGGATGCTTGCTGGCGAACATGGCAAGTGAGCAAATTTTGTTATTATATTAAATGAATATAAAATGGAGGTCCAAAAAATGAGTAATTCTTCACAAGCGAGTCAAAGAATTGCAGCTTTACTCGATGACAACAGTTTCGTTGAAATTGGCGCTATGGTTACGGCAAGAGCAACTGATTTCAATTTGAAACAAACTGAAACTCCTTCTGACGGCGTCATTACCGGATATGGAGTGATTGACGGCAATCTTGTGTACGTTTACAGCCAGGATGCTTCTGTTTTAAACGGAACCATTGGCGAGATGCACGCAAAGAAAATTGCGAACCTCTATGACCTGGCATTAAAGACAGGGGCACCTGTTATCGGTTTAATCGATTCCGCCGGTCTTAGATTACAGGAAGCAACTGATGCTTTAAATGCTTTTGGTGAGATTTACATGAAGCAGACACTGGCATCCGGTGTGATTCCACAGATTACAGCTTTATTTGGCACATGCGGAGGCGGACTTGCAATCGTTCCCACGCTGACAGATTTTACTTTTATGGAAGAAAAATCAGCAAAGCTGTTTGTAAATTCTCCAAATGCCTTAGACGGCAACAACACTTCCAAGTGCGATACTGCAGCAGCAGACTTTCAGAGTAAGGAAAGCGGCGTAGTGGATGTAGTTGGCGACGAAGCATCTATTTTAAGTCAGATCAGACAGCTTATTTCTCTTTTACCTGCTAATAATGAAGATGATATGTCTTACATAGAGTGCACGGATGATTTGAACCGCGCCTGTGAGAACATTGCAGGCTGTGTGGGCGATACATCCATTGCTTTATCCAGTATTGCAGATAACGGAGTATTTTTTGAAATCAAGGAAAACTATGCAAAGGATATGGTAACCGGATTTATTCAGTTAAACGGCATTACCGTTGGGGCAGTGGCAAACCGCAGCGAGGTTTATAATGCAGAAGGAAAGGTGGAAGAGAAGTTTGACGGCACTCTTTCCATTAAAGGCTGCTATAAAGCAGCAGATTTCATCAGCTTCTGCGATGCTTTCAATATCCCGGTATTGTCCTTAACAAATGTAAAAGGTTATGAAGCTACTGTAGGTTCTGAAAAAGGAATCGCACAGGCAGTTGCAAAATTAACCTATGCTTTTGCAAATGCAACTGTTCCAAAGGTGAACGTGATTATTGGAAAAGCTTATGGAAGCGCATATGTTGCCATGAATTCAAAGGCAATCGGCGCAGACATTACCATGGCATGGCCAAATGCAGAAATCGGTACGATGGAAGCTAAGTTTGCAGCACAGATTATGTATGAAGGACAAGGCTCTGAAGTCATTGCAGAAAAGACGAAAGAATATGCCGCACTTCAGACAAGTGCAAACAGTGCAGCAAAGAGAGGATATGTAGATCAAATCGTGGAGGCGGTTGACACAAGAAAATACGTAATCGGCGCTTTTGAGATGCTGTTTACAAAAAGAGATGACCGTCCGGCCAAAAAACATGGAACAGTCTAGAAAGGATGATACTTCATATGAAAAAAGTATTGATAGTATTAGGTATGCTTACCTGTCTTTTCGGTCTGACTGCATGCGGAAACAAGGAAGAACAGGAAACAACAGCACTTGTAACGGAAGAACAAGCAAAAGGCATTGCTGATCAGATTATCAGTGAGATTACTGAAATGATAGCTCAGGGCATGGATGTTTACTATGAAAATGATGCAACGCTTTCCGCAATATTATCCAGTTGGAAGAATACAATCGAAGAGATTGGTGAATTTAAGGGAGCTACAGGCTATGAAGTAAAAAATGGCAGTGATCAGGTTGAAATCATTGTAAGCATTGCCTGTGAAAACGGAGATGGTAAGGTGGACATTGTGTTAGATGAAAACCTGCAGGTTTCCAGTGTGACAACGGAGGCCACAAAAACTTTCGGACAGCTTATGAAGGGCGCTGCGCTGAATACTCTTCTTGGAATGGGAACTGTGTTTGTAGTGTTGATTTTAATTATCTTTATTATCAGCGCATTTTCTTTTATTCCGAAGATGGAAGCAGCTATGGGCAAAAAGAAAGCAGAGAAAGCTCCTGCTACAGCAGCAGTAGAGAAAGCAGTTGCACAGATTGAAAACAATGAAGAGCTTTCGGATGACTTAGAACTGGTTGCCGTTATTGCAGCTGCTATTGCAGCCAGCGAAGGTGCGGCTTCTACAGATGGGTTTGTTGTCAGAAGCATAAAACGAGCAAATACAAACAAATGGCAGAGAGCCTAATATATAGGAGGATTATGTAAGATGAAAAATTATACCATTACCGTAAATGGCAACGTATATGATGTAGTAGTAGAAGAAGGAGCTGGCACAGGCGCTCCTGCAGCAGCGCCAAAGGCAGCGCCGAAAGCGGCTCCAAAGGCAGCACCGGCAGCTCCAAAGGCAGGCGGCGCAGCAGGAAGCGTTAAAATTGAAGCTGGTGCAGCCGGAAAAGTATTTAAATTAGAAGCAAGTGTTGGTCAGGCAGTAAAAGCAGGCGATACCGTTGTAGTATTGGAAGCAATGAAGATGGAAATCCCTGTTGTTGCTCCTCAGGATGGAACAGTAGCTAGCATTGATGTGGCTGTAGGCGATCCGGTTGAAGCTGGTGCGGTACTTGCAACATTAAACTAGGGAGAATGTTTCTAAGCTAGAAAAACAGGAGGTCAACAAAATGCAATACATAATGGAAACATTAGACAATCTGGTACATCAGACTGCATTTTTCAATTTAACAATTGGAAATTACATCATGATTGTAGTGGCTTGTGCATTTCTATATTTGGCGATTGCAAAAGGATTTGAACCACTTCTTTTAGTACCAATCGCATTTGGTATGCTGTTAGTTAATATTTATCCGGATATTATGTCTCATATTGGTGAGAATGGTGAAGCTGGCGGCTTACTGTATTATTTCTACCTTTTGGATGAATGGGCAATCCTGCCATCCCTGATTTTTATGGGTGTAGGCGCCATGACGGACTTTGGTCCGCTGATTGCGAATCCAAAGAGCTTTTTACTTGGTGCGGCAGCACAATTTGGTATCTTTGCAGCTTATTTCGGTGCAATTGCACTTGGATTTAATGATAAAGCAGCAGCTGCTGTTTCCATCATTGGTGGTGCGGACGGACCTACTTCCATTTTCCTTGCCGGTAAGCTGGGACAAACTGCTATTATGGGACCTATTGCGGTGGCGGCATATTCTTATATGTCATTGGTTCCTATTATCCAGCCGCCTATTATGAAACTCTTAACAACTGAAAAAGAAAGAAAAATTAAAATGGAACAGCTTCGTCCCGTATCAAAGCTTGAAAAGATTTTGTTCCCCATTGTCATTACAATCGTTGTATGCATGATTCTTCCAACAACAGCACCATTGGTAGGTATGCTCATGTTAGGTAATCTGTTCAGAGAATCAGGCGTGGTAAGGCAGCTTACAGATACTGCATCCAATGCTCTTATGTACATCGTAGTTATTCTGCTTGGTACTTCTGTAGGAGCTACTACCAGTGCAGAAGCATTTTTGAACTGGGACACTATCAAAATTGTAATACTTGGCTTGATTGCATTCTGTTTTGGCACGGCGGCAGGTGTATTGTTTGGTAAAATTATGTGTGTAGCAACTCATGGCAAGGTAAATCCGCTTATTGGTTCAGCAGGTGTATCCGCTGTTCCTATGGCAGCCAGAGTATCACAAAAGGTAGGTGCGGAAGCGGATCCTACCAACTTCTTACTGATGCATGCAATGGGACCGAATGTAGCAGGTGTTATCGGTACGGCGGTAGCAGCGGGTACCTTTATGGCTATTTTCGGCATATAAGTATCAGAAACATATTGGAAATAAGTAATGAAGTCAAACGGGGAAACCCGTACAAATATTTCAGGAGGAAATAAAAATGGCAGATAAAAAACCGATTAAAATTACGGAAACAATTTTGCGTGATGCGCACCAGTCTTTAATCGCAACAAGAATGCCAACCGAGCTTATGCTTCCTATCTTGGATAAGATGGATAAAGTAGGTTATCATTCCATTGAATGCTGGGGCGGCGCAACCTTTGATGCTTCCCTTCGTTTCTTAAAAGAAGACCCATGGGACAGACTTAGAAAGATTAAGGACGGATTAAAAAATACAAAGCTGCAGATGCTGTTCAGAGGACAGAATATTTTAGGATACCGTCATTATGCAGATGATGTGGTAGAGTATTTCGTACAGAAATCCATTGCAAACGGTATTGATATTATCCGTATTTTTGACTGTTTAAATGATATCCGCAATCTGGAAACAGCAGTAAAGGCAACCAACAAGGAAGGCGGCCATGCTCAAATTGCTCTTTCCTATACATTAGGCGATGCTTATACTTTGGATTACTGGAAGGATATGGCAAAGAGAATAGAGGATATGGGAGCAAATTCCTTATGTATCAAGGATATGGCAGGCTTGTTAGTTCCTTATAAGGCAACCGAGCTGGTAACCGCTTTAAAGAGCGCTACCAAAATTCCGGTACAGCTTCATACCCACTATACTTCCGGTGTGGCGGGCATGACATACTTAAAGGCAGTAGAAGCAGGCGTAGACGTTATCGACTGTGCCATGAGCCCGTTAGCTATGGGTACTTCACAGCCTGCAACAGAGGTTATGGTAGAAACCTTTAAGGGAACGCCTTATGATACAGGCTATGACCAGACCCTGCTTGCTGAAATTGCAGATTATTTCAGACCTTACAGAGATGAATGTCTTGCAAACGGACTTTTAAATCCGAAGGTTATGGGCGTTGATATTAAGACATTGTTATATCAGGTACCGGGCGGTATGTTGTCCAACATGGTTTCCCAGTTAAAGGAACAGAATGCAGAAGACAAATACTATGACGTATTACAGGAAATCCCGAGAGTTCGTAAAGACCTTGGCGAATGTCCGTTAGTAACTCCTTCCTCACAGATCGTTGGTACACAGGCTGTATTTAACGTGCTGATGGGCGAACGTTACAAAATGGCTACAAAGGAGACAAAGGCAGTGCTTCGCGGCGAATACGGCCAGACAGTAAAGCCTTTCAATAAAGAGGTTCAGGAAAAGGTTATTCCGGGAGAAAAGGTAATTACCTGTCGTCCTGCCGACCTGCTTGAGAACGAGCTGGATAAGATTGAAAGCGAGATGAAGGAATGGAAGCAGCAGGATGAAGACGTATTGTCCTATGCATTGTTCCCGCAGGTTGCTACTGATTTCTTTAAGTATCGTCAGGCACAGCAGGAAAAGGTGGATTTGGCGCAGGCTGATACGAAGAATGGGGCTTATCCGGTTTAGGGCGGATAATGAAGCTTCTAATGTTAAAATGAGATAGGGAAACATCCTTGGCTATGTGAGGGTTTGGAGCATGGCTGGGGGTGTTTTTTGTTGTTGGTGGTGAAGGGGACGCAACAGAGGGAGGTGGGCAGATTGGTTTTCCGGCTGTGTTTTGGATGGGGATTTTCCTAAACAGTCTGGGGAGGGAGTTGGAGGCAGACGGGGCGTCATATAGCGCCGTCCGTGGCGCAATATGACTAAAATTGCCATCCGTGGCAATTTTACCCTGGGGTTGGACAGACTGTTAAGGAAAAACTCCCATCCGAAACAATGCCTGAAAACCAATCTGCCCACCTCCCTCTGTCGCTGTTTTGCTTCGGGCTTTTCGTAGAGAATGATTTCTAAAGATTTTTTAGTCTTTATAGAATGCCGGTACTTAGTGGATGTGATATGTTGTGAACTGTAGATGTAAACATTTCTGTAAAACGCTGTATTTTACCGAAAATGTGCATCTGTTAAAATACAACATATGCGTCTCAGTTTATGGAGTAGTTAAAGGGGAACAAAGTTCCCCCATTGCATTAGAAATGCCAATGGCGTTATTTTGAAAAAGTTGTTGACGGAAACACTGATAAGTGCTAACATATTTTATAGAAAAAGGTGTTACCATATAGCAACGGTTCGCCTCAGTTAAAGATGCAAATCAAAAAAGCAACCTAACTTTGGTCGGTGTGGTTGCTTTTTTGATGTTTTTTATTTCTTCCGGTCTGTCGGATACTGGTTATTGTGACGATGATGCTGATGACTGTCACTACAATACCGACAAGTTCCAAAATCATTCCGAACACCAATAGTGCTTACCTTCCGCTTTATTTTCCATATGTATCCCCTCCTTCGATACAGGAAGCTATCGTAATTATCAAAATCAACAAGTCGTATCGTGAGGGCATGAGTGAAACCGAGCTGTATGACGTGACACGGGGCTGCTGAAAGAGAAAGATTGCCAGTGTAGAGAAGGCAGACTATGCTTTAGCTGTTGTTTATGGGATTGTGAAAGAAGTATATCATATAGATAAATGGCTTCCAGCCGAAAATGAGGTGCGGGAAACCATTCCCTACAATGAAGTGGTTGATGCTGGCAGAATTATATTCAAGGGCAGGACTGCTGATGAGGAAATCAGAAAAAAATATCTGGATCATTCAGTGACAGGGCTTTTTAAAAGAGGAGAGGTTGCTCCCGTTAAAGTAATATTGAAACTATGGGTGTGGAAATATCATGAAAATTCCACATGGAATGTTGAGAGGGTGGGACATAAGGGGGAACTGGACAGGATACAGGGTTGCTGTAAGGAGACGGAGTCAGATATTTTGTTTCTGGCAGGAACTGATGCACAAATAAAGATGTGCAGACCTTGAAAAATTCAAGGTATAAAGCGATAAGAGGTACAACATGTATGAAGAATGTTAATTTTCCGCTTGATGGGTTGCCAAGTACAGATGAATTAAATAATCTGCTTCAGAACATGATAGAATCGGGCGGAAACTTTGTCAATTATATGATGAAAATTCAGGGTGATAAAAAGCTGATGTGGGATTTCAATGGAATGTCGCCAGATACATACGGGTGTGAACGTTTTTTTGTTGATTTTTTTATAAATGATGAGATGAGGGAAGACTTTCCGCTGATTGCAAGGGATTTTTATGCTCATGAATTTGCAAACATTTCAAAACACCAAGATGTAGAGTATTTCGATATCGAGTCCGGTGAAGACTGGCCGGAATTGATGTTCAACAGATTTACGCTTGGTCTGATGATGAACGCAATGAATAGCGGAAGTGAATATACGAAGGCTTTGTTTTTATATTTACATAAAACATATTACAAAAAGGAATACCGGACACTCAAAAGATTCAGCACGATATCGCTCAGTGAACTGCTGGCATTGGCAAAGCCGGAAGGAAGAAGAAATTATTACTATACAAATCTGTCAAGGATTTTATGTATAGCTCCAATACATGGTATTAAGATGGATGGAGAATGTAACATTGTATATGGAATCTTAAATGAATACAGCAATCAATTTGATTTAAACGGCGGATATTCGTTTGATGAGGCTGTGGGTGACAGCTTTAAGGATTGTCGGAAGGAAATTGGTGAGCGCTTCGATCAGAAGAAATTATATTCCCTAGATGCAAAGATGTCGAAATTCCTCAGAAATGTATTTCAATGGCTGGGGTATAGTCCGGAATATGCAGATTGGTGTGATGAAAATGACAGAGGGGTGGAAGACCGCCTTGCCATTGTGCTTTCTATATTGAAGAAGACTTTTCATAAAAGCAATAGAGAATATTCCGCAGAGGAGCTTACGCTTTATGGAATGATCCTTCATTGTGCAAGCGCGATGACGTGCAATTCGTCATGGCTGGCTGAAACGCTTAGGATATTGGCTTATGGAGAATCCGGAACACTTTATTATGATGAATTTCCACCGATGTTTCATCCGGAGGATGTGCAGGTCAAGACTGGCAGACCAGAGAATGATAAGACGGAAAGGCAGGTAAAGGATTTCACAGAACATGCCGGAACAGATGGATGTAGACATGATGAGTCCGTGCTCATTGAGGAAGTGGATAAATTACGTCGTAAAGTTCACAAGCTTGAATCTGATAACAGTAGTCTGCGTGCTGGTCTGGCGGAGAAAAGAATGCTTGAAGAGGAAGCAAAAGATATCAGAAAACAGCTGGAAGCATCGAAACGTGAATTGGCAGTGCTTAGAAATTATGTGTATAAATTGACAGAAAGCGATAATCCCATAACAGATAAGAAGATTGAAAGTATGAGGGAAACGATTGCCGGTTACCGGATCGTTATAGTGGGAGGACATTCTAATTGGTTATCGAAGATGAAGAAAGAATTTCCAGACTGGATATTTATCAATCCAGAGGCCAGTGGATCGACAGATGTTTCGATTGTTGATAAAGCGGATTATGTCTATTTCTTTACGGATACTATCAGTCATTCAAAATATTATCAGTTCATGAATGTAATACGTGAGCGAAAAATAAACTTCGGATATATTCATGGAGTAAATATAGAAAAGAATATTCGGGATATTTATGCGGATTTTGAAGAAGATTAATCTTGTATAAATGGAATAAAGACGGATTGCCATACAAAAAAGTGTATCATGACGAAGTGATAGGATACATATTTTTTGTGTTGTATTAACTAAATTTGTGAAAAAGTCTACAAACACACTTGACAATACATCTCTGAAGGCGAGTTTGGAACTGCTGTGTTTTTATCGGGGCGGGAGGGTAGCGATGTTGAAAGAAAAGTTTGTCATCCAGCCGCAGGGAAAGAGGATGTTTGAACTGCTATGGCTTTTTATATGGGGATTTTATATGCAGGTTTTCATATACGGTTTTTATATCTGGTTTTTCATGCTTGAGAATGGTTTGTTTTCAAGGTGGGTTGGACTGTCAGCGGGAATGTGATATACTTAATTTTCAGGAAAAATATGTATCAACAAATCACGAGGCAGCCAGAGGAGGGGAATGTATGTCGGAGCATATTGTGAAAATAATACCCAAAAACCCGTTTTATAAAGGTTCAGTGTCAGCGCTCCAATCGGTGAAGGCTTTTCTTGAAAGGCAGATAGACTGTGATGATAGTGAAATGACGTCCGCTGAAACGCCGGTTTTTGTTGATTGCGGGGCAAATCTCGAAAAAATTTCCTGTCCCCAATGCGGCGCAGAGCTTGATTTTGACTGGTGGGGAGGAGCCATGGGAAAAGCCGGCGAAGAAGAGTTCATGTCTTTGGAAGCAGAAATGCCATGTTGTAAAAGGATTGTTTCACTGAATGATTTGAATTATGAGTTTCCTTGTGGATTTGCCTGTTGTCAGATTTGTATAAGTAATCCGGAGCAGTTTGAGAAAGACAACGTGATAGAGGTCGTTAAAAGCAGTTTGGGTACTGATGTTCGTAATATTGAGGCGCATATATAATTTGTATTTATGAAGATAATGAAGAATGAATGGCATGGAGGAAGCAGGATGATGGAAAGAGATGGAGTGACTGAAACAGTCAAAAAGGAAATAAGACCTTATGAAAGAGGGGTTCATTATTATGAAACGGACCAGATGGGAATTGTCCATCATTCCAATTATATCAGGTGGTTTGAGGAGGCAAGGAGCGATTTTTTGGAGCAGATTGGACTGCCCTATGATAAGATTGAAGAGACGGGTATCCTGATTCCGGTGCTGGGGGTAACATGTAAGTATAAGAGTGCAATCCGGTATGGAGACAGGGTTTGCATATATTTGAAGATTACTTATTTTAATGGTGTCCGGTTCCGGGTTTCTTATGAGATTATTGGGAAGGATAATGGTGTGGTTCATGCGGTTGGAGAGTCGGAGCATGGATTTGTGAACAGGGATATGGTGCCGGTGCGGATGAAGAAGGAATATCCCGGGATGCATCGGGTGTTGGCGGAGTATGTGGAACAGGGGTAGCTTCATGGGAGTAAATTATGAAGTGTGTTAAAAGTAATATAAGTAGAAGTCTTTTCATGTATCTTGTCGTGTATATGACAGATTTTGAAAAGACTTTTATTTTTTTTGAATGCACATTTTTTATCTGTTTTATTTAAAAACTAAAAATCATTAGAATAGTTGACAAAATAATAATAAAATAATATTATAAGGCTAGTGAAAAAAGAAAGGATATCTATTAAAAAAATAGAAATTATGTAAAAAAGGAGAAATTGAAGTATGAAGGAACAGGGTAATAATAAGAAAAATGTGAGGAAAGCTTTATCAATGCTGTTAGTGGCAATAATTTTTTTTAACGTTCAAGATGTTATTGTATTTGCAAATACCATTAGTGAAAATGAAGTAATGGGAAATCTGGAACAAAGTGATAATGGGGATGAAGATATCAACAGCCAGCCGCAGGAAGGGCTTTCAGTAAATAATGTAAGTGAGAATGATTTGCGTACAGGAATAGGAAAACCTGCTAATCCGATTCATCACTGCACAAAATTAGATGATGGTACAGATTATACGAAATTCAGTTATATATATTTTGGGAGCTATCCACAGCAAGAAGTGACGGATAGCACTATGACAGCACGTATTGATGAGGCTATTAGTACAAATGGAAAGCCAGCGGAAAATGGCATAGATGTATGGATAGATGGTGCAAAATATCGGAGGATTAGCAACGAGGATGTATATAATTATGCATATTTCGGGGATAAGCCTTATCGCTATTTTAAATGGGAGAAAATTCGATGGAAAGTGTTAAATAATGATGGCTATCAGTTGCTTGTGGTAGCAGATAAAGCATTGGACAATCAACAATATAATAATAATCATGCAGATGTTACATGGGAATCCAGTACGATTAGAAGTTGGCTGAATGGCAGTTTTTATGATACAGCTTTTAGCGATAACGAAAAAAAAGCAATTGTAGAAAAAAGAATAGCAAATGAAGATAACCCCCGTTATGAGACGGAAGGTGGATATGCTACTTATGATAAGGTTTATATGTTATCCTTGCATGAGATAGTTAATGATAGATATGGATTTTGCAGCAATTTCAATACTTATTCCCTGAGTCGGATAATAAAAAATACTGATTATGCCTGTGCCAGAGGTGCGCGTATGGGATTTGATAGTAATGAAATGTGGTGGTTGCGTTCTTCCGGCGCTCATAGCGATTATGCTGCTTTTGTGGACAAAAATGGGTATGTAGCATACGGGGGAACTTTTGTTGAAGCCGGTGAACTTGGAGTATGTCCGGTTTTGAACATAAATCAAATATACGATAGCTGGTCTTTAGCAGAGGATGATACTGACAAAAAAGAAGCAGCTAGGCCTGAAGCTACAATTCCTTCAGGAAGCAGTGTGGTAAAAAATACAAAACTTTTTTTAACTTGTGCAACTAGCGGAGCTAACATATACTATACAATTGATGGAACAGAACCTACTACAGACAGTATGGTTTATGCAGGAGCAATTATTCTTGAACATGATGTAACAATTAAGGCAATTGCTGTATGTGAGGGCTATAAAGCTAGCGGGGTGGCACAATTCTCTTATAAGATTCAAGAAAACAGCAAGGAAGAGGTTAAAGGAGTACAGGGTATAGAAATCCATGCTCCGTCCAAGAAGCTTGCCGCAGGAAAGAAAGTGAAACTCACTTTAGACGTAACTCCGGAAAACGCTTCTAACAAAGCAGTGACATGGAAGACCAGCAACGAAAAATATGCGACTGTAGACAAAAACGGAAAAGTCACTCTGAAAAAAGCAGGAGCCGGCAAGTCCGTAACTATCACGGCAGAGGCAAAGGATGGAAGCGGCAAGAAGGCTTCCATAAAAATAAAAATCATGAAGCATGCGGTAAAGAGCATTAAGCTGAAGGCTTCTGCAAAGTCCTTAAAAGCAGGAAAGAGCATGAGCATCAAGGCGACGGTGAAGACTACCGGAAAGAGCGTGAATAAGACATTGAAATGGCAAAGCTCCAATACCAAATATGCTACCGTAAATAAGAAAGGAAAGGTAACAGCAAAGAAAGCAGGAAAAGGAAAAACGGTTACCATTACAGCAACTTCTACAGATGGAAGTAATAAAAAGGCGAAGGTGAAGATTAAAATTAAATAGGTGACCAAGGAAGGAGTATCACAAATTATTCTGTGATACTCCTTTTATAAAGCGCTTTTTTTTTGCATTTTTGCTGTTAGGTTACACAGAAAAAAACAGTTGACATAATATTTATTTTATACTAAAATAAAGTATGTGTGATAACATATGTTATTTTTGTACCTGAAAATAACATCATATTGTCCCGAAATGCTAATAGTACAGCAGGACAAAGAAGAACCATGGAAAGGGCAAAGCAGAATATGGCAAGAAAAGAAACAACCACAAGAGCAGATATCATTAAAGCGGCCTTTGAGCTTACAAAGGAAGAGGGGCATGGAATGCTGACGGCCAGAAGGCTGGCAGGAAAAATCGGATGTTCCACCCAGCCAATCTTCCGGGTGTATAAAAATATGGATGAACTTTATTCTCAGGTTTATGATGAAGTGATTCGATATTTCTCGGAATTTTATAAAGGCTTCCCCAAAATGGACGATACTCCTTTTATCAATCTGGGACTTGCCTATATTAAATTTGCCCAGGTGGAGCCTCATTTGTTTGAAGTGCTGTTTTTGTCTAAAAACAGATATGGCAAAAGTCTGTATGAGCTGTTAAACGGCAGGGAAGGAGCTTTGGTAAAAGAAATCAACAAGGCAAAAACCGCCGGGGCTCAAAATCCCAGTGAACTGTTTATGAAAATGTGGATTTTCATTCATGGAGCTGCCTGCATGGTAGTTACAGGTGATTATGATTTGGAAGAAGCAGAGACAATGGATTTGCTAAAGGCTTCTTATCAGGCATATTTTCAGTCATAACGGGGGGATAAAATGGACAATCAGAATGACATTATTACCAGAATCAACGAAAAATTCAGCACTATGAGCAAAAGTCATAAAGCGATTGCCGCTTATATTACGGATCATTATGACCAGGCGGTTTTTATGACGGCAGCAAAGCTTGGAGAGACTCTTGGCATCAGTGAGTCAACAGTAGTGCGTTTTGCTTCGGGAATCGGTTATGACGGATATCCGGAATTCCAAAAGGCGCTGGAGGACTGGGTAAAGAATAAGTTGAATTCGGTACAGAGAATAGATGCCAAGTATGGCAGGAGCACCCAGTCAGAAATACTGACCTCCGTATTGACGTCTGACATGAACAAAATTGCCGATACTATAGAAAATTTAGACCCCATTGCTTTTGAGACGGCAGTGGACACTATATTGGCAGCAAAGCATGTCTATATTGTAGGAATCAGAAGCTGCGAGCCTTTAGCTGATTTTTTAAGCTTTTATCTGACTATGATTCGGGGAGATGTATGTCTGATCAGGACAACCTCAGTCAGTGAGACTTTTGAACAGATGATTCGCGTAAATGAAGAGGATGTAGTTATTGGTATAAGCTTTCCAAGATATTCCATGAGGACTTTAAAAGCAATGGAATTTGCAAGAGACAGAAATGCAAAAGTCATTACCATAACAGATACGGTTCATTCACCCATGAATCTGTATTCTTCCTGTAATCTGTTAGCAAGAAGCGATATGGTTTCCATTGTGGATTCTCTTGTAGCGCCCCTTAGTGTGATTAATGCTTTGGTAGTGGCTCTTTGTTTAAAATGCCCTCAGGATGTAAAGACGAATCTGGAGGCTTTGGAGGAAGCCTGGGCTAACTATCAGGTATACTTAAACGATGAGATTAATTTTATTGATGAAGAGCCTATGCTGAATTATCCTCTAATGAAGGAAGAAAAAAAGAATGAATAAGATTTGTATTGCAGGCGGCGGCCCGGCTGGAATGATTGCAGGCATTTTTGCAGCAAGGGCAGGCAGCAGGGTAACGCTTATAGAGCAAAATGAAAAATTGGGGAAAAAGCTTTTTATTACCGGAAAAGGCAGATGCAACGTAACAAATGCCTGTCAGGTGGAAGAGTTATTTGCCAATATGGTTACCAATGAAAAGTTTATGTACAGCAGCTTTTATGGATTTGACAACCGTATGGTAATGAGCTTTTTTGAGGAATTAGGAGTTCCTTTAAAGATAGAAAGGGGAAGTCGGGTATTTCCTGTATCAGACCATTCTTCGGATATTATACGGGCATTGCAGTATGAGCTTAGAAGGCTGGGGGTGGAAGTACGGCTGAATACAAAGGTAAAGGAACTGCTCTTTTTTGAAGAAGGTTTTTTGTCTGAGGCAGGAGAGGAGTCCTGCGCTTCAAAGGACCAAAAGCCTGCGGTCAAAGGAGTGCTGTTAGAGGACGGAACCATAATAGAAGCAGACATGGTACTGCTTGCAACCGGAGGGGTTTCCTATCCATCCACCGGTTCCACCGGCGACGGACATGGCATGGCAAAGAAAGCAGGGCATAAAGTGACCAGACTTTATCCGGCATTAGTGCCTTTTGTTGTAGAGGAAAGCTGGTGCCGGAAGCTTCAGGGGCTGTCATTAAAAAATGTATCTGTAAAAATAAAGCAGGGGAAAAAGATGCTTTATGAAGGGTTTGGAGAAATGCTGTTTACCCATTTTGGAGTCAGCGGTCCTTTGATGCTTACGGCAAGCAGCTATCTGACTAAAAAGCTGGAAGAACCGGCGGTTCTTATGCTGGATTTAAAGCCGGCTCTTTCTGAAAAGCAGCTGGACAGCCGGCTGCTCAGGGAGTTTGAAGCAAACCATAACAAGCAGTTTAAAAATATTCTCGGAAGTCTTTTCCCGGCAAAGCTGGTTCCGGTGATGGTTCAATTGTCCCCGATTGCTCCGGATAAGAAATGCAATGAGATTTCCAAAGAAGAAAGAACGGCTTTTTTAAATCTGGTAAAGCATATGACTATGACAATATCAGGCACAAGAGGGTTTGAAGAAGCTATTATTACCCAGGGAGGGGTTTCCATAAAGGAAGTAAATCCTTCCACTATGGAATCAAAAAAAGTAAAGGGATTGTATTTTGCCGGGGAACTGTTGGATTTAGATGCCGTGACCGGAGGCTTTAATCTTCAGATAGCATGGTCTACCGGATATGCAGCAGGCATGGCGATGGCAGAATGAAAGAATAAAGATAAGGTAATGGAAATGACAGAATAAATAAGACGGCAGACAGGGAGCGATAGAAAAAGCTTCAAAAGCAAGAATCAGGTAGAAACAGGAGAAAGGAAGAACAGGATATGAGTTATAGTATTGCCATCGACGGACCGGCAGGAGCGGGAAAAAGTACTATTGCAAAAAGAATAGCAAAGGAAAAAGGCTTTATATATGTGGATACGGGGGCTATGTACCGGGCAATGGCTTTTTACCTCATACAGAAGGGAATAAAGCCTTCCGAAACAGAGAAAATCAGTGAAGCATGCAGGGAGGCGGATATTACCATATCCTATGAGAATGGAGAACAGATAGTATGGCTGAACGGAGAAAATGTAAATCCATATCTCAGAACAGAAGAGGTGGGTAACATGGCTTCGGCAAGCTCTGTTAATAAGGATGTGCGCATAAAGCTGGTGGAGCTTCAGCAAAAGTTAGCTAAAACAAATCAGGTAGTCATGGATGGCAGGGATATCGGCACATGCGTGTTGCCGGATGCAGATGTAAAGGTGTATCTGACGGCCAGCTCAAGAGTCCGGGCAAAGCGCAGATATGAGGAATTGAAAACTAAGGGAGAAAGCTGTGATTTGGATGTGATAGAAGCGGATATCATTGAAAGGGACAAGCGGGATATGACCCGGGAAATGTCTCCGCTCAGACAGGCGGAAGATGCGGTTTTATTAGACAGCTCGGATATGGATGTGGACCAGGTGGTGGAGACTATACTTGCCATGTGCCGCTAGTGTGCTGTACCATTGATTTCAGGTAAATCTGCGCAGGATATTTGTTCGTATGCAAGGTGGATTTTCAACGGTGTAGCGGGTCTGCATCTAGAAAATCCAACGTAGCAGACGGGCAAATAGACAAGCAGATTTGCCTGAATGTTAATGGTACAGTACACTGGATACAGGATTAACGTTTGTGCATAACATATGCACATATATGGACGAATCCGGCAGAAAAATACAGAAAGTTCATACTAATTTATTATAAAAAAGCCGGGAAAAAACCGGGCAGGAGGAAAAAATGTGGAAGTAAAAACTGCAAAAACCGCAGGCTTTTGTTTTGGAGTGAAACGGGCAGTGGACCAGGTTTATAAACAGATTGAAGCGGGCGGAAATATTTATACATTAGGCCCCATCATTCATAATGACCAGGTGGTAAAGGATTTGGAGGAAAAAGGTGTCCGGGTACTGAATGATGTAGAGGAGCTTAAGGAACAGGAAAAGGGCACTGTTATCATTCGTTCCCATGGAGTGGAAAAAAAGGTTTACGAAGCAATTGAAAAAATGGGATTTT
Organism: uncultured Lachnospiraceae bacterium; assembly: GCA_910585715.1. Taxonomy (GTDB): domain Bacteria; phylum Bacillota; class Clostridia; order Lachnospirales; family Lachnospiraceae; genus RGIG3040. The sequence continues at coordinate 54,247 of CAJUEX010000013.1, read as the reverse complement.
CCTTAATTGATGCAACCTGTCCCTTTGTAAAGAAGATTCATAAAATCGTGGAGGAGGAAAGCGGGAAGGGAAGGCACATTATCATTATCGGAAGCTCCCGCCATCCGGAGGTAGAAGGAATTACAGGCTGGGTGGGAGGCAGCGCAACGGTCATTGCCACAAGGGAAGAAATGGAGAATTTCACCTTGAAAGAGGGCGAAAAAGCCTGTATCGTTTCCCAAACGACATTTAATTACAATAAATTTCAAGAATTGGTTGAAATTTTTGAGAAAAAAGGTTATGATGGTATTGTTGTGAATACTATATGTAACGCAACTGAGGAGAGGCAGACCCAGGCAAGAGAAATTGCAAGGGAAGTTGATGTAATGATAGTGATAGGCGGTACTCACAGCTCCAATACCCGCAAGCTTTACGAGATTTGCAGGGAAGAATGTGAGAACACTTATTTCATACAGACACTGAGCGATTTAAAAAGGGAACAGATTGGGCCCGCTTGTTCGGTGGGAATTACCGCAGGGGCATCCACCCCAAATAATATTATTGAGGAGGTTCAAAATTATGTCAGAATTAACTTTTGAACAAATGTTAGACCAATCATTTAAAACAATCAGAAACGGAGAGGTAGTCGAGGGAAAAGTCATTGCTGTAAAAGAAGACGAAGCCATCCTGAATATTGGATATAAATCAGACGGTATTCTTACACGAAATGAATACACAAACGAGCCAAATGCAGATTTAACGACTATCTTAAAAGTCGGAGACACTATGGAAGTGAAAGTAGTCAAAGTAAACGACGGAGAGGGACAGGTTATTCTTTCCTACAAGCGCCTTGCTGCTGAAAAAGGCAATAAGAGAATTCAGGAAGCCTTTGAAAACAAAGAAGTGCTTACTGCCAAGGTGGCGCAGGTATTGGACGGCGGCTTAAGCGTGGTACTGGATGAAGTGAGAATCTTCATTCCGGCAAGCCTTGTATCGAATGTATATGAAAAGGATTTGTCTGTCTATGCAGGAAAAGAAATAGAATTCGTCATCAGTGAATATAATCCAAAGAGAAGAAGATATATTGGTGACCGCAAGCAGCTTTTAGTTGCAAAGAAAGAAGAAATGCAGAAGGAATTATTTGCAAGAATCAAAGAAGGGGATGTAGTGGAAGGTACTGTCAAGAACGTGACAGACTTCGGCGCATTTATTGATTTGGGCGGTGCTGACGGACTTCTTCATATTTCAGAAATGTCCTGGGGCCGGGTAGAGAATCCAAAGAAGACCTTTAAGGTAGGACAGGAACTGAAAGTTCTTATCAAGGAAATTGAAGGAACCAAGATTGCCCTCAGCTTAAAGTTTGATGAATTGAATCCTTGGAAGGATGCAGAAAAGAAATATGCAGTGGGAGATACTGTAACCGGCAAAGTGGCAAGAATGACAGACTTCGGTGCATTTGTGGAGCTGGAAGAAGGTGTAGATGCGCTTTTACATGTGTCCCAGATTTCTAAAGAGCATATTGAAAAGCCTGCTGACGTGCTGAGCATCGGGCAGGAAGTGACAGCTAAGATTGTTGACTTTAATGAGGCGGATAAGAAAATCAGCCTGAGCATAAAAGCTTTGCTTGCACCGGAACCGGCAGAAGAGAAAGAGGATACACCGGAAGAGGATGCAGATGTTGTTTCTGTAGATATTGAAGCTGTCATTGCAGCAGAAGCAGAATCGGAAGAATAAAAAATAAGGTAGGTACAACATGCCGGCTTATGATTATGAATATTTTAAAGGTGCAGTTTTTGCATTGACCCAGATAGATTTGAATGCCTACAAGGAAAAGCAGATGAAGCGCCGTATCGATACGTTAATTGGGAAAAATGGTATTACCGGCTATGAAAAATATATTCAGCTTTTAAAAGAGAACCGGGAAAAATTCGATGAATTCGTAAATTACCTTACCATTAACGTATCGGAGTTCTACCGGAATCCGGAACAATGGGAACTGTTGGATAAAGAAATTTTTCCGGAGTTGATAAACAGGTTTGGAAGGAACTTGAAGATATGGAGCGCTGCCTGTTCTACAGGAGATGAGCCATATTCATTAGTTATGGCATTGTCCAGACACTTGCCTCTTTCCCAGATAAAGATTATTGCCACGGATATTGATAAGCAGGTAATTGCCAAGGCGAAGACCGGCTTGTATTCGGAAAAAAGCGTTCTTTCCGTGCCAAGGGATTTAAAAGAAAAATATTTCACGAAAATCGGTCCTTCTTACCAGATTTCCAAGGAGATTAAGGCAAGGGTGGAGTTTCGGCAGCACAATTTGTTAAAAGACACTTATGAAAAAAATTGTGATTTGATAGTGTGCAGGAATGTGTTGATTTATTTTACGGAGGAAGCAAAAGAGGAGATATTCCGGAAGTTTTATGACTCTCTGAAAAAGGGGGGCTCCCTGTTTATTGGCAGTACGGAACAGATTATTAATTATAAGGAAATGAATTACAGAAGGAAGAATTCGTTTTTTTATGAGCGGTTTTGATAATGGAAGGTTGGGAAAAAGCGGCTTTGGGGCTTGGAATTAGGCTCTGGGGGCGCTTTTCTTTAGGTATGGGGGGCTTTGGTGGGGAGGACGTAGGAACCGGCAGATGATAGAGAAGTCTTGGGGGCACGCTCTCGCTCTATGAAAACGCAGCGGTACTAACGCACCAAAATACGGTGCGTTAGTACCGGCGTTTTCATTAAGGCCTCCAAGACTTCTCTATCATCTGCCGGTTCCTACTGTGTATCGAAAGGCTATAGATTTTGTCAAATCCGTATTCTGGCTATAGATTTTGTCAAATCTGTATTCCGATTCCTGTGGGTGAGATGCTGTCTGAACCGTTATTATTTTTTTCCTTCATGAATCAGCATATCCATGATGTGGAGGGCGTATTTTGTAAATTCTTCCGGGCTGCGTTTCATTTCTTCGGTCAGTTCAAAGAACAGGTCGTTATCCTGATAGCTTTTTTTGAAGATGGGGGTAAAGAGGGGAGACCATTCCGGGAGGTAGGTGCCTTGTTTTTTTGTGTAGCAGTTAGCTGCGGTTGCCTGTTTGCGGAAGTCTTTGTCTACATAGGCGGCTACGGATTTGTGCAGTGCCGTATCTTCCATGGGAAGGTAGTAGTAATCCTTGTAGTTTGAATAAAAGAATTTCAGTTCTTCTTTCAGGCAGGGAACCTTTAAATAGCCTTCTTTGCCCTGACCGCTGAAATGACAGCCGTTTTTGTGGATGGCTATTGGTTTTGGGAAGGCGGTGTGGAATTTTATTTTCATTAACACCTCATAGGAGCGGGTGCCGGATATATTGTCGTAATGATTTGCCTGAACCTTTACCACCCGGAAAGGAACAAGCAGTATGTCCATATAGGATAATATGGGAAGCAATGCGAACATACCCTGCATGTCCTCCTTGTTATGAAGCAGAAGAAGCTCCAATAATTCAGGTTTTTTTGTTTTAGCATAATCGTGATAAATGGAAATCAGTTCTCCTCCGTTGTATTTGTCTTCTCTGGAAATTCCAAGGAAGTTTTCCAGCGTTTTCTGTTTGCAGTTTTCCAGATGAAGAATATTTTTAAAGCCGGAAATACGCTTGTAAATGTCAATCCCGTTCATGGCTGTGCGTTCTGTATTTTCCGGATTATCCATATTATCCGTATTTATCTGGTCAAAGGGAGGCTTTAGCCCGAATTGTTCGCATTTCTGCCTTAAATAAGGCAGGTCAAAATTGTTGCCGTTATAATGAATTAAAGTGTGGTATTCCTTACAAAGAACTAAAAATTCCTGTAAGATAAAAGGCTCTTCAATGTAGTCCTCTGCCAAGAACTGTATTAACTGCCAGCCTCCTTCCTCATAACACAGGCAGCCGATTAAATATAAATAAGAGGATTTTGCTGCAAAACCTGTTGTTTCAATATCAACGAATAAAATTTTGGAAAGTTCGTCTATATGCTCTAACGGATAGGATGGATTTGGAAAGTCTATTGCTGTTCTTATCGTTTTCATAATGCCTCCTGTATTTGTTGTCCCATCTGTAAAAATGGTAAAAATAATTGCTATAGCTTGAAACTGCTTTTGAAATATCATAGCATATTTGGGGAGGATTTTTCAACTTTGACTTGTGAAAAGTTGGTTTCAATATTGACATTTTTGCTGCCAGATATGATAATTTTTATGGATAAATAAAATGGAGGATGGGTGAATGAAAAAAATACTTGTAACCGGCGGGACGGTTTTTGTGAGCCGTTTTATTGCCTCTTATTTTTTGCAAAAAGGCTATGAAGTGTTTGTTTTGAATAGAAATACAAGGCGGCAGGTTGCCGGAGTGCATTTAATAGAGTGTGACCGAAATTATATAGGAAATAAATTAAGGAATTATGAATTTGACACTATAATTGATGTGAATGCATACACAAGGGAGGATATAAAAAAACTGCTGGATGCTGTCAACGGTTTTAAAAAGTACATATTTATAAGCTCAAGCGCAGTGTACGGAATACATAAAGAATCGGTTAGCGAGCAGGAACAGTGTGAATATAATCCGATATGGAAGGAATACGGAACCAATAAAAGGGAAGCGGAGGAATATTTGCTTTCCAGGGTTCCCGAAGCCTATATTTTAAGGCCGCCATATTTATATGGCCCCATGGAAAATCTTTACCGGGCAGCATTTGTGTTTGAATGCGCAGAAAGGAAAAGAAAGTTTTACCTGCCGGGGGAAGGGGAAATGAAGCTACAGTTTTTTTATGTGGGGGATTTGTGTAAATTTATTGAGATATTAATGGACGGAGAAGTGGAAGAACATATATTTAATGTTGGAAATTCAGAGACTGTCACAATTAAACAGTGGGTTGAAACCTGCTATCAGGCAGTTGGTGAAACAGAAGTGGATTTTGTAAATCTTTATGAGGAAAAGAATCAGAGGGATTATTTTTGCTTTTATGATTATGAGTACCGGCTGGATGTATCGCTGCAAAATAAGTATTTTAAGGAAGAGCAGACAAGTTTGGCTGACGGTCTGGCGGAAAGCTATAAGTGGTATGCCGACAATAAAGGGGAAGTTCAAAGAAAAGAGTATATTGGGTATCTGGATGAGAAGTATTCAAAAATAAAATAGCTTTTTCTGTAGTATTTTGTCAGGAAAAATAGTAGAATGGAAAGGTAAGCTGTTTTAGTGCTTGGCACATGACTTACAGAATAAGATAAAAGAGAATCAGACATATTTGGATAAAAAGACAAAACCGAAAAGAAGGAAGGGCAGGGCATGGGAGGAAGATTAACATTTCATGGAGGGATTCATCCCTATGACGGAAAAGATTTAAGCAAGGACAAACCCATTTTAGATGTAAACCCAAAAGGAGATTTAGTGTACCCTTTATCACAGCATATCGGAGCGCCGGCGGTGCCTGTTGTGGCAAAAGGGGATAAGGTGCTGGCAGGCCAGAAAATTGCCGAGGCGGCAGGTTACGTTTCGGCGCCGATTTATGCCACGGTTTCCGGCACGGTGAAGGCAATTGAGCCAAGGCGTGTAGTGGTAGGGGACAGCGTTATGTCCATTGTGGTAGAAAATGACGGAAAGTATGAAGAGGTGGAATATGCGCCGGTAAAGCCCCTTTCGGAAATGACAAGGGAAGAGATTATAGAAAAGATAAAAGAGGCGGGAATCGTAGGAATGGGCGGAGCCGGATTTCCAACCCATGTAAAGCTGTCTCCAAAGGAGCCGGATAAAATTGACTATGTGATTGCAAACTGTGCGGAATGCGAGCCTTATCTGACTTCCGATTACAGAAGGATGCTGGAGGAGCCGGAAAAGCTCGTTGAGGGGCTGAAGGTTTCCCTTGCCCTGTTTCCCAATGCAAAGGGAATTCTGGCAGTGGAGGATAATAAGCCTGATTGCATTCACATATTAAAAGAGCTTACAAAGGATGAACCGGATATTCAGGTGAAGCCTTTGAAGACCAAGTACCCCCAGGGAGCGGAAAGGCAGCTGATTTATGCGGCAACCGGACGTGCCATTGATTCCACGAAGCTTCCGGCAGATGCAGGATGTGTGGTGAACAATGTGGATACCATCGTAGCCATCAACCGGGCGGTCAGGGAAGGGAAGCCCCTTATGTACCGGATTGTAACCGTTACGGGAGATGCCATAAATAACCCGCGGAATTTCCGGGTGCGAATCGGCACTAATTATCATGAGCTGATTGAAGAAGCAGGGGGCTTTAAGGAAGAACCGGTAAAGATTATTTCCGGAGGGCCCATGATGGGCTTTGGCATTTTTGACCTGGATGTGCCCACCACCAAAACGGCATCGGCACTGCTTTGCCTCACCAGGGATGATGTGTCTGCCATGGAGCCGGGACCCTGCATCAATTGCGGCAGGTGTGTGGAGGTCTGTCCCGGACGGGTACTGCCAAGCAGGCTTGCGGACTTTGCAGAGCATTATGAAGAAGAAAAGTTTTTGAAGTACAACGGCATGGAATGCTGTGAATGCGGCTGCTGCAGCTTTATCTGTCCTGCAAAACGGCCTTTGACCCAGTCCATAAAGTCCATGAGAAAAATCATACTGGGAAAAAAGAAAAAATAGGAGGGAACAAACTTGAGCGATTTAATGAAGGTTTCATCAAATCCCCATATCCGGTCTAAGGTGACTACCGGCAATATTATGCTTTGCGTCATACTGGCATTATTACCTGCAACTATTTTTGGAATCTATAATTTTGGAATCCCCGCACTGGTTCTGATTCTGGTTACAGTTGCCTCTGCCGTATTATCAGAAACCATCTTTAACAAAATATGTAAAAAGAAAAATACCATCAGCGACCTATCCGCAGTAGTGACGGGACTTTTGCTGGCATTGAACCTGCCGCCCCGGGCACCCTGGTGGATTGGAGTCATCGGAGGGGCTTTTGCCATTATCGTAGTGAAAATGCTCTTTGGGGGTCTTGGACAGAATTTCATGAATCCCGCATTGGGAGCCAGATGTTTTCTGCTGATTTCCTTTACCTCCATTATGACCGACTTTGAGTGTGACGGTTATACAGGAGCAACTCCTTTAGCGGCATTAAAGGCAGGGGAAAACGTAGACACCATGTCCATGATAATCGGTAAGACGGCAGGAACCATAGGCGAGACCTCCATGATAGCCATTTTAATTGGAGCCTGCATCCTTCTTTTTGCGGGGGCAATTGATTTAAAGATTCCTTTCAGCTATCTTGGTTCCTTTGTGGTATTCCTTGTTTTATTTTCCGGACATGGTTTCAGCCCGGCTTACATAAGCGCCCAGCTTGCAGGCGGCGGATTGATGCTAGGCGCCTTTTTTATGGCGACGGATTATGTCACCAGACCTATTACAAAAAGAGGCCAGTATGTATACGGTATTATCCTTGGCATTCTCACAGGGATTTTCCGTATTTACGGGGCTAGTGCGGAAGGGGTTTCCTATGCGATTATTTTAGGCAATCTGCTAGTGCCCCTGATTGAAAGAGTGACACTTCCAAAAAGCTTTGGCAAAGGAGGGGAAAAGGCATGAAAAGTATGTTAAGAGATACGCTGATTCTGTTTTTGATTACCCTGATTGCCGGTTGTGCCCTGGGGCTTGTTTATGAGGTGACAAAAGCGCCTATTGAGAATCAGGAGCTTAAGACGAAGCAGGAAGCCTGTCAGGAGGTATTTCCCTCAGCAGTGGAGTTTGAGGAAACAGAAACCATGGAAGAGGCGGAAAACGGGGAAATCTTAAAGGAGCTTGGATTTGAACAGGTTTCCATAGACAATGTGATGCTTGCAAAAGACGGAAGCCATAACCCCATAGGACTTGTGCTTACCGTAACCGACCATGAGGGCTACGGGGGAGATATTCAGTTTATGATGGGCATTCAGGCGGACGGCACTTTAAACGGCATTTCCATTCTGGCAATTGGAGAAACTCCGGGACTTGGAATGAGGGCGGAGGAAGTGTTAAAGCCCCAGTTTGCCAATAAAAAGGTGGAGCAGTTTTCTTACACCAAATCGGGCTCCATGTCCGAAAGCGAGATTGATGCCATAAGCGGAGCCACCATTACTACTAATGCGGTGACTAACGGAGTCAATGGCGGGCTGGCTTATTTTCATGAGAAATATGAAGAAATCCTGAAGGGAGGCGGCAGCAATGAATAGTGGAAAAGAAAGACTGATAAACGGCATTGTGAAGGAAAATCCAACCTTTGTGCTTATGTTAGGCATGTGTCCCACCCTGGCAGTTACCACATCTGCCATCAACGGCCTTGGCATGGGACTGACCACTACGGTGGTGCTCGCCTTAAGCAATGTTTTTATAGCGCTTCTTAGAAATATTATTCCGGATAAAGTAAGGATTCCGGCTTTTATCGTTATTATTGCTTCCTTTGTAACCACGCTGGAGCTGCTTTTGGAAGGCTTTCTTCCTTCTTTATATGGAGCCCTTGGAATTTACATTCCTTTAATCGTGGTAAACTGCATCATTTTAGGAAGAGCAGAAGCTTATGCCTCTAAAAATCCGGTGATTCCATCCTTTTTTGACGGTCTTGGAATGGGTCTTGGATTTTCCATTGCCTTAACCTGTATTGGCGCAGTAAGGGAGCTGTTGGGAGCAGGGGATTTGTTTGGATTTCATGTTATGCCTACTGCTGACCATCCATGGCTGCTTGGAGGAAAGGAAATTGCATTTTTTACTCCGGCCAGCATTTTTGTTCTGGCGCCGGGAGCATTCTTTGTACTTGCCTGCCTGACTGCCATCCAGAATAAAGTAAAGCTGGAAGGTGAGAAAAAAGGAAAGGATATGAGCAAAATCGGTTCCGGCTGCAGCGAAGACTGTATGAACTGCGGGGAAAAGGGCTGTGGCAGGAGAAAGTTTTATGATACCGAGGCAGGAGAAGGATCTGTAGGAAAGAAAGAAGAAAATCAAAAGGAAGCCGGGCTGCGGAATAAAGAAGAGAAACAGAAAGAAGCCGGGCAACAGAAGAAAGAGGAGAAACAGAAGGATTCCCAAAAGGGAAATATAGAAGAAAATAAAGAGGAAAAAAAGGAAAGGGAGGAACAAAACAATGAGTGAGTTGATTATCATAGCCATCGGTTCCGCACTTGTAAGCAATGTGGTGCTTAGCCAGTTTCTGGGACTCTGCCCCTTCCTTGGGGTTTCCAAAAAGGTGGAAACGGCAGCAGGCATGGGAACGGCAGTTATCTTTGTAATAACGCTGGCTTCCCTTGTGTGTAGCGTTATTTACCAGTTTTTGCTGCAGCCTTTAAACATAACATATTTGCAGACCATTGTGTTTATTTTGCTGATTGCGGCGCTGGTACAGTTTGTGGAAATGTTTTTGAAAAAGTATATGCCGCCTCTTTATGAATCCTTAGGCGTGTATCTTCCTTTGATTACAACCAACTGTGCAGTGCTGGGAGTTGCCCTTACCAATGTGCAGAAAACCTATGGAATTTTAAAAAGTGTGGTAAACGGTTTTTCTACCGCTCTTGGATTTACCATTTCCATTATTATTCTTGCGGGAATCCGGGAAAAGATGGAGCACAATGACGTGCCGGCGCCCTTTCGGGGAATGCCAATCGTCTTAGTGACGGCAGGGCTTATGGCAATTGCCTTTTGCGGCTTTTCCGGCCTGTTATAGGAGGGTGAGACTATGAATATTGTTGGAATTTTCATTGCGGCAGGAGTCATCAGCGTGACAGGCCTGCTCATCGGGCTGTTTTTAGGAGCGGCAGGCATCAAGTTCAAGGTGGAAGTGGATGAAAAGGAAGAAGCCGTTTTGGCGGCGCTTCCCGGAAATAACTGCGGCGGCTGCGGGTTTGCAGGCTGTTCCGGACTGGCTGCAGCCATTGCAAAAGGAGAGGCAGCCGTAAATGCCTGTCCGGTTGGCGGCGAGCCGGTAGGAGAAAAGATTGCGGAAATTATGGGTGTGGAAGCGGAGGCAGGAGAAAAAATGATAGCTTTCGTAAAGTGTGCCGGTGACTGTGACAAGGCAAGGCTGGATTATGACTATACCGGAGTGGAGGACTGCCGGATGCTTGCTTTTGTGCCTAACGGCGGTCCCAAAAGCTGTAATGACGGCTGTCTGGGATTTGGCTCCTGTGTAAAGGTTTGTCCTTTTGACGCCATTCATGTGGTAAACGGAGTGGCGGTAGTGGACAAAGAGGCATGTAAAGCTTGCGGGAAATGCGTGGAGGTATGTCCCAAGCATTTAATTGAGCTGATTCCTTACAAGAGCCGGTATGCGGTGGCATGTTCCTCTAAAGAAAAGGGGCCTGTTACCATGAAGGACTGTCAGGCAGGCTGTATCGGCTGCGGCATTTGTGTAAAGCAGTGTGAGCACGAAGCCGTAACCGTATCTGATTTCCATGCCTCCATTGACCAGGAAAAATGTGTGGGCTGCGGCGCATGTGAGAAAAAATGTCCAAAGAAAAGTATTGTAAGCCTGTAAATAGTTTATGATAATAGAAAAGCCGCTGTCTGAATTGTTACGGAAAATAAGACATAGAAAAGCAGCAGACAGGAAATGCTGAATAGAAAGAAACAGTCTAAACAGGAAGGAGCAGAGACAGAATGAAAAGAGAAAGCATTTGGAACAAGTATACAAAAGAACAGTTAAAGGAACTGGAAACACTTAGTAAAAATTACCGTAATTTTCTGGATGAAGGAAAAACAGAGAGGGAATGCGTATCCCAAATCGTAAACCGGATTGAAGAGGAAGGCTATGTGGAGTTAGAGCGTATCCGCAGGGAAAAGAAAAAGCTGAAGGCCGGAGATAAGGTTTATGCGGTCAATATGGATAAAAATGTGATTCTGTTCCATATGGGTTCAAAGGATTTGGAAGAGGGCATGAATATTTTAGGCGCCCATATTGATTCCCCAAGGCTGGATATCAAGCAGAATCCTTTGTATGAGGAAGGGGACTTTGCCTATTTGGACACCCACTATTACGGTGGTATCAAAAAGTACCAGTGGGTAACCATTCCCCTTGCCATTCACGGAGTGGTTGTAAAAAAAGACGGTTCTTCCATTCTCATAAATATAGGCGAGGATGAGGACGACCCGGTATTTTTTATTTCGGATTTACTGGTGCATCTGGCAGGGGAGCAGATGGAGAAAAAGGCAAATAAAGTAATCGAAGGGGAAGCTCTGGATATCATCGTGGGCAATAAGCCTTTGGAAAAGGAAGAAAAGGACAAGGTAAAGGCAGGAATCTTAAAGATTTTAAAAGAGGAATACGACATAGAGGAAGAGGATTTCATATCGGCGGAGCTGGAAGTGGTTCCGGCTGGAAAGGCAAAGGAGGCAGGCTTTGACCGTAGCATGATTTTAGCTTACGGGCAGGATGACAGAGTATGCGCCTACAGCTCTTTAGAAGCCATGCTGCAGGTGAAGAAGGTAAAACGCACCGGCTGCTGCATCCTTGTGGACAAGGAGGAAATCGGCAGCGTGGGAGCAACCGGCATGCAGTCAAAGTTCTTTGAAAACTGCGTGGCGGAAATCATGGAGCTTACGGGGCAGTTTTCTGAGCTTGCCCTCAGAAGGTGCCTTGCCAATTCCAGAATGCTGTCTTCCGATGTGGGAGCCGGCTTTGACCCGGGCTATGCTTCCAGCTTTGATAAAAATAACGTGGCATATTTAGGACACGGAATGATCTTGAAAAAATATACCGGAGCAAGAGGAAAAGCAGGCTCCAATGACGCCAATGCGGAATACATCGGATTTCTCAGGAAAATCATGGAAGAGGCGGATGTGGCGTTCCAGACGGCGGAGCTTGGAAAGGTGGACGCAGGCGGCGGCGGGACCATTGCCTATATCCTTTCCCTGTATGGAATGAATGTAATTGACTGCGGCGTTCCGGTATTGAATATGCATGCGCCTTATGAGGCTACCAGCAAGGCTGACCTTTATGAAGTGAAAAGAGGGTATGAGGCGTTTTTGAAGGCGGAATAACGGAATAAACAGAATAAAATAAGAATGTTTTTTGAAAACGGACGATGCAAAAGGAGCATTGTCCGTTTTTTTAGGAAGCAACCTTTTTGGCTTCTATGGGATATTAGTAATAAGAGCTTGCATAATCATGGCTGTAAGTTTTCGTAACATATATGTTGGAGGTATGTTAAGGAAAGTTTATTGTAATCGTTTAGTGTAATTTATATAATATTAGGTATAAACAATTACAATAAAATTTAATCCGCAATCGGCATTAAGATGTAGTCGAATCATTAAAAGGTTACATATTTATCACAATTTCAGACAGTAAGCAAGAGGAAAGGGGAAGCTGAGATGGAAAGGAAACAAAAATGGTTACAGAGGAAAAAAGAAAAGGCAGTTTTGGCAGTATTGCTGTCCATCCTTCTGCTGTTCCAGACAGGCACGGCTTTTGCTTCAAGTGGCATAGCCGACAGCAATGAGACAGCAAGGGAGGAAGAGCCGGCAATAACAGTCAGCGAAAACGGACCTTGTACAAATGAAGAACCGGGAGCCGGGGAAAGTCCGGACGAAGAGGAAGACACCGTTTCCGGGCAGACCCTGCCGGAAATACAGGCAGGGGCAGTAACCGGACCGGCAAATCCGGTCCACCACTGTATAAAAGAGGGAAGTAATTTAGACTATACGGATTTCAGCTACATATACTTTGGAAGCTATCCACAGAGCGAGGTGACAGACGGCGCCATCATAGCAGCTATTGATAAGGCCGTCAGCACATCCGGAATACCAGCGGATGCAGGGACGGATGTATGGGTAAACGGAATTAAGTACCGGAGAATCAGCAAAGATGATACAACTTATGACGGATATTTTGATGATGTGCCAAACAATGGCTACCGTTATTTTAAATGGGAACGGATAAAGTGGAGGGTACTGAAAAATGACGGAAATACTTTGTTCGTAGTAGCGGATAAGGCAATTGACTGTAAACGTTTTAATGAAAAATATAGAAATAATGTATGGAAAACCAGCACTATGAGGAACTGGCTGAATAACGGCTTTTACAATACAGCCTTTAGCAATATTGAGCAAAGCGCTGTTATAATGCATACTGTAGAAAATATCAGTTACGAATACCATACAAATGATAATACAAATGATGATACGGATGATAAGATATATCTTTTGTCTGCAGAAGAAGTGTCGGATGGAGAATATGGATTTTGTACTAAAAAGGAAGCCGGAAGCCGAAGCCGTATGATGAAAGCAAGCAGCTATGCTATTACAAGAGGTGTAAGTCATTATGAGAATGATCGTCAGAGTAGTAGTGTTGGAACTGTTGATAAGGATTCCTGCACATGGTGGTTGCGTTCGCCTCTCGCTCCAGGTGTGACGTCGGATTGCCGTGAACGTGCTATGTATGTGGTCCAATGGGGGGCCGTCATATATTCTGGCGGACCTATTGTATTAGGGAACATATGCGGCGTCTGTCCGGCCATGCATATAAACGTTTCATCTGCCCTTTGGTACATGGCAGATGACGGAACCAGCGGCGAGGGCGGGGACGAAAAGGCAGCCATGCCCACAGCTTCCCTTCCGACAGGAAGCAGTGTTGCAAAAAACACAAAGCTGAGCTTAAGCTGTGCCACCCCCGGAGCCAGTATATACTATACTACAGACGGAACTACGCCTACCACGGCAGGCACTCTTTATTCGGGAACAATTACAATAAACCGGAACATGACCGTTAAGGCGATTGCGGTAAGCCGGAGCTGCCGTCAAAGCGACGTGGCAGAGTTTACTTACACGCTGAAAAAGAGCGGCAGTGGAGGAAATAACGGAAATGGAAACAATAATGGAAATGGAAGCAACAATGGAAACGGCAGTCAAAATAATGGCAGCAGCAGACAGAAAGTCCAAAAGCTCACTATTAAAGCCCCTTCCAAAAAACTTGCCGCCGGAAAGAAAGTGAAACTGACCCTGAAGTTCACCCCGGAAAATGCCGGAAATAAAGCCGTCAAATGGAAAAGCAGCAATAAAAAGTATGCCGCTGTGGATAAAAACGGAAAGATAACCCTGAAAAAGAAAGGCATAGGGAAAACGGTAACCATAACAGCAACAGCCCAGGACGGAAGCGGCAAAAAGACGTCCATAAAAATAAAAATTATGAAACATGCCGTAAAAACCATAAAGCTGAAAGCGCCAAAGAAGACTTTAAAAGCCGGAAAGAGCATGACCATAAAAGCCACTGTAAAAACCACCGGAAAGAATGCCAACAAATCCCTGAAATGGACAAGTTCCAACAAAAAATATGCAAGCGTCAGCAGTAAGGGAAAGGTAACCGCCAAAAAAGCCGGGAAAGGAAAGACGGTTACTATTACCGCCAAATCCACGGACGGGAGCAATAAAAAGGCGGCGGTGAAGATTCAGATAAAATAATTTTCTTACAACTTCCACCAAGTGAGTGGTCCTGTCATAATTTTTTTATTTGCTATGCAACCTTTTTACTGCCTAAGGGATATTACTGGTAAGAAGGCACATAGTTATGACTGTAACTTTTCATGACATATATGTTAAGGAAAGTTTATTGTAATAGTTTTGTGCAATTTATATAATTTTAGGTAGTAAGGCAGGAGACGGAAAAGACATGATAGGAAAAAGACTAAAGAAGCTGAGAAAAGAAAAAAACTTCTCATTGGAGTATGTGGCAGAGAGAATAGACGTTTCTCGCCAGACCATTGCAAAATGGGAAGCGGGTGAAACCCTGCCCGATGTAGTAAAGTGCAAAAAACTGATGGATTTGTATGAAAGCTCCCTGGACGAACTGACATTAAGCGAAAGAGAACGCCGGATAGGGGAAGGAGAGCTTGCCGCACAGACCGGGAAATATGTGTTTGGAATTGTAAAAGTAGGGGAAGGGGGCTTGATGCCCATTCCCCAGAAGGCAAGAAAGGTATTACATATCCAAAAGGGAGACCAGCTGTTAGTGCTTGGCAATCCGGAACATGGCATGACGGTAGTGAAGATTGATGAGTTAAATGACTATTTGAAATAATAAAATTTTAAGAAGGGGGAATACAAATGAAAAGAAAGAACATACGGTTTTTGCCGCTTTTATTAGCGGCTGTGCTATTGTTTTCCACGGGAGGACTGCCTGCTTTTGCACAGACAGTCAGTGATAACAGGGCAGGAGAAGGGGAGGAAGCAGCAGACACTTCTTCCTCTGATTTTATATTGGGGGAAAATGATGCAGTCAGCGGAAACGAACCGGAAATTACCATTTCCGGCCAAAGCCTGCCGGGAATACAGGCAGGAGACATTACAGGTCCTGTAAATCCGATTCATGATCACAGTCGCCATACCACAGAGTTTAGCTATATCTATTTTGGCAGCTATCCCCAAAGTGAGGTGACGGATAAAGCAACCATAGATGCCATTGACAAGGCAATTATCGCATCCGGAACAGCGGCAGAAGTAGGGAAGGATGTATGGGTGAATGGTATTAAGTACCGTCGAATCAGTAAAAAGGATTCTGGTAATTCATGGTTTGACTGGGAACCAACGAATAAAGGCTACCGCTATTTTAAATGGGAGAGACTCCGGTGGAAAGTACTTAAGAATGATGGGAAGACTTTATTGGTAGTGGCAGACAAAGCAGTTGATTATAAACCTTTCGATGAAGAAGGGCGATATGTTACATGGGAAACCTGCACCTTAAGGAAGTGGTTAAACGACAGTTTTTATCACACGGCTTTTAGTAACAGTGAGCAAAATGCCGTTGTGGCACAGAAAGTGGTGAATGATAATAATCCGGACTATGGTACGCCAGGTGGAAATAACACAAATGATAAAGTCTGGCTTTTGTCCATAGGAGAAGTGACAAATGAACAATACGGATTCTGTAGTTATAATGAAGCATCTATGAGCAGGATAGTTCAGCCAAGCAGTTATACCTATGCAAAAGGAAGCAGAAAAGACGGCTGCGCCTGGTTGTTGCGCTCTCCCGCTCAAAATGGCAATGATGTCATGGCAGTTAATGGAAAGCTGGACATTGGGGCATTTAATTCCTCGAACTATGGTATTTGCCCGGCGCTGCAAATTAATCTGTCCTCTGCCCTTTGGTCTATGACAGATGATGGTACCAGTGGGGAAGCGGGCGAGGAAAAGATACCTGTAAGCCTTCAGGCTTCTAAAGAAAAAACTGTCTACTACGCAGGAGAAGCTCTGACTATCGATGACCTGAAGATAACTGCTTTTTATAAACAACATCCAGCAAAAGAATTGAAATCCGGTAAATATATCACGAATGCATCAGAAATCAATATGAATACCCCCGGAAAGAAAACCCTGACCGTGTCTTATACATCCGGTGGCGCTGCCTGCAACGCTTCCATCACAATTACAGTAAAAGCTTTAAAGAAGCTTTCCGTCACAGGACCTTCCGGAAAACTGGCGGCAGGAAAAAAAGTCAGGCTGACTTTAAAGACGACTCCCAAAGGGGCATCTGCCGCATCAGTGCAATGGACGAGCAGCAATAAGAAATATGCTTCCGTAGATAAAAATGGAACTGTCACAGTAAAAAAAGCGGGAATTGGAAAGAGTGTTACCATAACGGCATCAGCTTGTGGAAACAGTAAGGTGAAATCCGCTTATCGCTTTAAAATTATGAAACATGCAGTAAAGAACATAAAACTAAAAGCACAAAAGAAAACTTTGAAAGCGGGAAAGTCCATGACCATAAAGGCAGCTGTGAAAACTACCGGAAAAAATGCAAATAAGTCCTTAATCTGGAAAAGCTCCAATAAAAAATATGCAACCGTCAGCAGTATGGGCAGGGTAACGGCAAAAAAGGCAGGGAAAGGAAAGAGCGTGACCATAACTGCAATATCCACGGACGGAAGCAATAAAAAAGCAACCGTAAAAATTACTATAAAATAAGCAAAGGAATAGGGAGTATGAATAAGAAACGCAGCATAAACATAACCGCACTTCTGTTGTCTCTCCTTTTGTTGTTTCAGGCAAATGTGGCATTTGCCACGGCTGGAACAATCAGCGGGAATCAGCCGGCAGGAGAGGAGGCAATTGGAACAATCAGCGGGAATCAGCCGGCAGGAGAGGAGGCAATTGGCACAGTCAGCGAAAATCAGCCCTTAGAAGGGGAAGAAGCTGTTTCAGGTGAAAGTCTGACTGAGATTCAGGCAGGGGCAGCGGGTCCTGCAAATCCGGTTCATCACTGTACCAAAAAAGATGACGGCTCAGACTATACGGATTTTAGCTATGTATATTTTGGAAGCTATCCACAAAGTGAGGTAACAGACAGCGCCACTATAGCTGCCATTGAAAAGGCAATCACCACATCCAAAGCAGCAGAGACAGGGATTGATGTATGGGTAAACGGAATCAAGTACCGGAGAATCAGTAAAGCGGACACCAATAATGATGCTTATTTTGATGAGGTGAAGCATAGTGGCTTTCGTTATTTTAAATGGGAACGGATTAAGTGGAAGGTGCTGAAAAATAATGGGAGAACCTTATTTGTAACAGCGGATAAGGCGATAGATTGTAAAATTTTTGATACCAAAAGCAGCTATAAGGGTTGGGCGATCAGCGAAATCAGGAGTTGGCTGAACAACAGCTTTTGCAGCTCGGCTTTTAATTACAGGGAGCAAAGTGCCATTGTAATGCAGACAGTCATAACTGAAAATGAATGGGCAACAAGTAATGATATTTATATATTATCCAAGACAGAAGTATCCAATCCGGAATATGGGTTTTGTGATGATACCTCAGTATATTCCATGAGCAGAAGAGCGAAAGTGAGTGATTATGCCAATGCCAGAGGTGCAACCAGAAGCAGTTCGGCTGATTACAGATACAACGGCGATTATTGGCTGCGTTCTCGCTACTATTACGATGCTGTTGAGTGTGTTGGAATAAAAGGGTGGTGTATCGATAAAAAGGTTGAACTTAGGGACAAAGGTGTCTGCCCGGCTTTGCATATTGATTTATCTTCTGATGTCTGGTTCATGACAGATGACGGTACCAGTGGAAATGGGGGAGAGGAAACAACGGTGTCAGATGATCCCGGTAAAGCAAAAGAGACAAAGGTAACGAAGCTGACGTTAACAGCTCCCTCAGGAAAACTTGCAGCAGGAAAAAAAGTAACCCTGACCCTGCAGGTATTTCCGGAAAACGCTGACAATAAAGCCGTAAGCTTTCAAAGCAGCAATTCCCAATATGCTTCCGTAGACCAAACGGGGAAAGTAACCATAAAAAAAGCAGGCGCCGGAAAGAACGTGACCATTACGGCATCAGCTTTAGACGGCAGTCAGGTAAAAGCTTCCTGTAAGTTTAAAATCATGAAGCACGCAGTGAAAAAAATAACCTTGAAGGCTCCTGCTAAAAAATTAAAAGCCGGAAAAACCATGACCATAAAAGCAACGGTGAAAACTACCGGAAAGAGCGCTAATAAGTCCCTTACATGGACAAGCTCCAATAAGAAATATGCCACTGTCAACAGTAAGGGAAAGGTAACCGCCAAAAAGGCCGGAAAAGGAAAGACGGTTACCATTACCGCCAAGTCCACGGATGGCAGCAATAAAAAAGCACAAGTCAAAATTAGGATAGAATAGGAGAGCTGATATGAAAAAATATGCATTACTTATTGTGGGAATTGCCGGGCTGATAGCAAGCTTTATTTGGATGAGTTTTTCAAAGTCCTCTACAGGATTATTTTTATTATTAGCAGGCATGAGCGGAGTTACAATAGAAAAAGGAATCTGTAATATGAAAAGTAAATAGCATATAGGCATACATATTCCATGAAACGTAAATGTATCGTATTTTTTGTAAAAGGAGAAATTATATGAACAGGAAAAGACAGAAAAGTTCAGGAAGAGTTGTCATGACATGTCTGTTGTCAATCCTCCTGTTGTTCCAGACGAATATAGCATTTGCTGCAAATGGGGCAGTCAGCGGGAATGAAGTGACAGGAGAAGCAATTCCAACAGTCAGCGAAAACCAATTTCCTGAAAGTGAGGAAATGGAATCGGAAGAAACTATTGAAGCTGCCGTTTCAGGACAAGGTCAGTCTGAAATACAGGCGGGAGCGGCAACAACAGGTCCGGCAAACCCGGTTCACCACTGCAACAAAGAAAATGGTGATTTAGATGATACGGACTTTGATTTTATATACTTTGGAAGTTACCCCCAAAGCGAGGTTACAGACGGGGCAACGAGAGCAGCCATTGATAAGGCTATTCCTGTTTGCGGAATAGAGATAGAGGCAGGAATAGAAGATGTATGGGTCAATGGAAGCAAGTACCGCAGGATTAGCGAATATGAGGCAGATTATGAGGAGTATGAGGATGATGTAGCTAACAATGGATACCTTTATTTTAAATGGGAACGAATCAAATGGAAGGTGTTGGAAAATAACGGGAATACCCTGTTTGTAGTAGCGGATACAGCAATTGATTGCGGTTATGGCAGTAGAAATCAGTGGGAAGAAAGCCCAAAAAGGAATTGGCTGAATGACTATTTTTATAATGCTGCTTTTAACAGCGAAGAACAAAGAGCTATTGTAGCCCACAGGGTAGTGAATGAGGATAATCCGGAGTACGGCACAGCAGGCGGAAAGGATACAGAGGATAACGTCTATTTGCTGTCTATAGGGGAAGTGACCAATGAAGCGTATGGATTTTGCAGTGATTATAAAATAAACTCTAAGACCAGAAGGATAGATGCCAGTGACTATTCCAAAGCCAGAGGGATAGATCGCTATTGGTGGCTGGGTTCTCCGGGCTGCGGAGAACCCAGTCATTCAGCAGCATATGTGTATAGGGTTGGCGGTGATGTTAGATTAGAAGGTAATCTTTGGATTCTTTCCGGTCCAGGCATCTGTCCGGCTCTGCATATCAATTTGTCATCTGCCCACTGGTTTATGACAAATGATGGTACCAGTGGCGTGGGAGGGGATGAAAAAGCGGCAATACCCACTGCCTCACTTTCTTCAGGAAGCACAGTGGTGAAAAATACAAAGCTGGCCTTAAGCTGTGGGACTAAGGAGGCAGACATATACTATACAACGGACGGAACCATGCCAACCACGGCAAGTATCCGTTACACGGGAGAAATCACCATAGACCGAAACATGACCATTAAGGCGGTAGCAGTATGCAGGGGCTATCGGATAAGTGATGTGTCAGAGACTTCCATAAAGATTTATGAAATAAAGGTGCAAAAGCTTTCCATTCAGGCACCTTCCGGAAAGCTGGCTG
This sequence comes from uncultured Lachnospiraceae bacterium, assembly GCA_910585715.1. Lineage (GTDB taxonomy): Bacteria > Bacillota > Clostridia > Lachnospirales > Lachnospiraceae > RGIG3040. Next base: position 34,036 of record CAJUEX010000013.1, on the reverse strand, counting down.
CCGGAAAGAAAGTAAAACTGACCCTGAAGCTCACTCCGGAAAATGCCACAAACAATGCTGTTAAATGGGAAACCGGCAATGGAAAATATGCCGTTGTGGACAAGAATGGCACCATAACCTTGAAGAAAGCAGGCATTGGAAAGCAGGTAACCGTTATCGCAGCGGCACAGGATGGAAGTGCAAAAAAAGCCCGGATAAAGATAAAGATTATGCAGCATGCTGTCAAAAGTATAAAGCTGAAGGCATCCGGGAAGACCTTAAAGACCGGAAAGACCATGACCATAAAGGCAACCGTAGGGACTACCGGAAAGAATGCCAATAAATCCTTGAAATGGACAAGCTCCAACAATAAATATGCCACTGTCAACAGTAAGGGAAAGATAACCGCCAAAAAGGCCGGAAAAGGAAAAAACGTCACCATCACCGCAAGGTCCACGGACGGAAGCAACAAAAGGTCAAAAGTGAAAATTAAAATAAAATAGGCAGGATTGAATAAAATAGAAAGTAAGAATTAGCCTTTTTACACTTGAACAATTGACAGCGTAAACAATTTGGTTTACAATGAAAACAAAGAAAGAAGGTGATGAAATGGCCACTGTGCAAACTCAGATAAGAATAGAAGAGGATGTTAAGAAACAGGCAGTAGAACTTTTTAACCAGCTTGGAATTGATATGTCCAGCGCTGTGAATATGTTTTTGAGACAATCCATTATGCGGGGCGGACTTCCCTTTAGCGTGGAAATTCCCAGATATAAGCCAGAAGTAATGGAAGCTATGGAGGAAGCAAAACAGCTCAGCAAGGATCCCAATGCAAAACGGTATAGCAGCTTTTCAGAAGCATTGGAGGATTTGGACATATGAATTATGAATTAATCCTTACAGGAAAGTTTAAAAAGGGATTGAAACTTGCAAAAAAGCGAGGGCTGGACATTTCTTTGTTGCAGGATATTGTAGAGAAATTGTTGCATAAAATCCCTTTGGAAGCTAAAAACAGGGATCATGCCCTGATTGGAAATTATAAAGGATATCGAGAGTGTCATATACAACCCGACTGGCTGTTAATATATCTTATAGAAGATGATGTACTGACACTAACATTGATTGATACAGGAACACATGCAGATTTATTTGCTGAATAATTAAGATAATAGAAAAATTTTTTCAATACCCAGCAGGAGCCGTCATAGCATTCCATATTTTTTCCGGACCCTGGCAAAGTCGCCAGTCCTAACGCACCGTATTCCGGTGCGCTGGGGCTGTTGTGTCTTCGCAGGGCATAAGTGTGTTCGGAAGAATATAGAATGTTATGGCGGCTCCTGTGTTCTCTCATCATACTTCCCACCTGCTTTTTTAATTTCTCAATTCCATACATAAATCATCTTATATTATAAATGATTTTATTCAAAAGCAATCTGTCACAAAAATTCTCCGCACATAATCCTCATAAAAAACGTTATACCTAATGAAAGAAAAATAATCTAAAATAAAATCAGAAAATAAAAGCAGTAAACAAAAAACAAATAACAAAAAGCAGAAAACAAAAAGCAGAAAACAAAAAGCAGAAAACAAAAAGCAGAAAACAAAAAGCAGAAAACAGATATTAGAAAATAGATATTAGAAAATAGATAGCGGAAAACAGCAAAAACTCCACCCGCAAAAGAAAGGAGGAAGCCCATGTGCCATTGGAAATAGAAGAACAATACGACAAAATCTACAGATACTGCTATTTTAAAGTCCAAAACCCCCATCTGGCAGAAGACCTGACCCAGGAAACCTTCCTGCGCTACTTCAGCCAAAACACCTATATCAGCCGGGGAAAGCCTTTGGCATATTTATATACTATTGCAAAGAATCTGTGTGTGGACTATTTCAGAAAACAGAAAAGCAGCATAAGAGAGCTTCCGGATGAGGGAAAGCTGTTGCAAAAGACAGATGCCGGAAAGGAAATGGATTTAGATTCTGCCATTGCACTAAAGCAGGCGCTGAACCATCTTACGGAAGAGAAGCAGGAGCTGTTGCTGCTTCGTTATGTAAACCAAGTGTCGGTAGAAGAAATCAGCAGGATAACAAATTGCTCGAGGTTTGTTGTTTACCGCAAAACAAAAGAAGCATGTCAGGAATTAAAAAAATATTTAAAAAAGGAGGATTTTCTATGAATAAAAAGCTGAAAAACGGGCTGTTACAAGCATTTGAAGCCCCTCTTCCGGACAGAAGGGAAGAGTTTTTAAAATCACTGTCTTATCCGAGAATCCCCAAATGGCAGCTATGGCTGTTACAGGCAAAATTCATAAAAAAGAGAACCTGGATAGGCTCCGTGGGGATTTTCTTCCTGTTGTTCCTGTTATGCCAGAAGGACAGGCTGCTTTTTGGAAACAGACAGGAAATCGGCATGATTTCCGCCCTTACCCCCATGTTTGCCCTGTTTGCTTCCATGGAGCTTATCCGTTCCAGGCAGTACCGGATGGAAGAACTGGAAATGTCCACCAGATTTTCTCTGGGAAATGTGCTTCTTATCCGAATCAATCTTCTGGGAATGATGAATATGCTTTTATTTCTGCTTTTGGCGCCGTTTCTGGCAATGGAGCATAAGGTAACTTACTGGCAGGCGGGAATTTATCTGCTGCTACCTTATCTGATAACCAGCTTTCTCACGCTGCTTACAGTCTGTTATATGAAGGCAGGGGATATTTCCTTTGTGTGCTTTGCCATCAGCGCCGGGGTGATGATTGCCTTTGGAACAGCCGCCTATAGGAAGCCGGTTATTTATGAAATGGAGTATATAGGCGGTTGGCTGCTTGCGGCAGGCATATTCCTGCTGCTTTTGATAAGACAAATAATAATGATTACCAGAAACGGAGAGAAATACGTATGGAACTTTCAATTGACAGAGTAACGAAACAATATAAAAACAAAATTGCCGTAGACCGGATATCCATAAAGCTGGGAGAAGGCGTCTATGGGCTGTTAGGAGCAAACGGAGCCGGAAAAACCACATTTATGCGCATGCTTTGCGGCATCCTGACGCCTACAGGAGGAGAAATCAAGGTGGATGGCAGAAACAATATGGAGATGGGGGAGGAGTTTCGGAACCTGTTGGGATATCTGCCGCAGGATTTCGGATATTATCCGGATTTTACCGCTTGCGAGTTTATGATGTACATGGCTTCCTTAAAAGGACTTCCCTATGGAAAGGCAAAGGACAAAACAAGGCAGCTTTTGGAGCAGGTAGGGCTTTTGCAGGTGATGAAAAAGAGGATTAAAACCTATTCCGGAGGAATGAAGCAGAGGCTGGGAATTGCCCAGGCAATGTTAAACGACCCGAAGATTCTTATACTGGATGAGCCTACCGCAGGACTTGACCCCAAGGAGAGAGTGCGCTTTCGGAACCTGATAGCGGATTTTGGAAAAAATAAAATCGTGCTGTTGTCCACCCATATCGTATCGGATGTGGAAGCCATTGCCGACAGGATACTTCTTATGAAGGACGGTCAGCTGAAGCTTACGGGAACCGTAGGGGAAATGGAACAGCATGTGGAAGGAAAGGTATGGGAATGCGTCCGTGATGAGAAAGAAACAGAGCATATTGTGAAAAATTTCAACGTGGCAAATATGCATCATAATGACGGAAAAACCACCTTTCGCATCATTAGTGAAACAAAGCCCTTTGAAAATGGCATCAGTGTAAAGGGAACTTTGGAGGATTTGTATTTATACTATTTTCAGGAGGGAACAAAATGTTAAGCTTAATCGGGTTTGAACTGAAAAAAATATGGAAAAAGAAAGTAAACAGGACAGCCATGTTTCTCGGATTGCTTTTACTGCTTTTTGTTAATTATTATAGTGTAAAAAGCGAGGACTTCCGGTTGAACAAAGAGGCGCCAATCGTAAAAGGACTGAAAGCAGTAAAAATGCAGGCGGAATATGATAAAGCCCAGACAGGGGTTTTAAGCGAGGAGTATCTTACAGAAATCGTAACGGATTATCAAAAGCAGCTGAAGAAACTGGAACCGGGAGAAGAGGGCTACGGCTGGTGGCTGATTTCACCCAATACACGTCTTTTTTCAATAGTCTGCAGCAACTATTCAGAATGGAATGAACAATGGGCATGGGAGGATTTAGCTTCTATTGACACAACCAATGGAATCGGCTTTTATGAAAGGCGGCTGGAAAAAATAAGAAACGGTCTGAATATGGATTACTCTTATGGAAATTATACGGAAAAAGAAAAGCAGTTCTGGATGGAGAAAGCACAAACAGTAAAAACACCTTTTTTATTTGGAAATACAGAAACATGGAATTTTATCTGGAATAATATAGGTGCTTTGTTCTATTCGCTTTTTGTCATCAGTATCTGTATCGCACCTGTTTTTGCGGGAGAGTACCAAAATCGGACAGACGCCCTGATTCTTACGGCAAAGTTTGGAAAGACAAAGCTTATAGGTGCAAAGATGATTGCTGTCTTCCTTTTTTCCGTAGGCTATACGCTGCTTTGCGCAGTCATATCGGCAGGAAGCCTTATGGCAGTTTTTGGTGTGGAAGGCTACAATTTGCCGGTACAGCTTTTTTCCAAAAATTCTCCCTACGACTGGACCGTATTACAAGCTGTGACAGTACATTTAGGGATAATGCTTTTGATGGCAGCCTTTATAGGTGCCTTTTCCATGCTGCTGTCAGCCCGCAGCAAAAATCCGTTGATAGTGCTTGCGGTAGATTTCCTGTTGCTTCTTGGAACTATATTTATTCCTTTTTCCAAAAACAGCCGTCTGATAAACTGGATTTTATTTTTAAGGCCTGTGTACATTACGGATTTTAAGGAAGTGCTGTCTACTTATAACAGTTGTCAGATAGGGAATGTGGTGCTTTCCTATATTTCCATGCTCTGTATCGCTTATGGGGCGGCGGCAGTTTTGTGTATGGTATTTACGGGAAGGGGATTTTCAAGGCACCAGGTTGGGGGAAGGTGAGGCTGTGTTTTTTTAATTGTTCTTTCAAATATAAACAACAGAATAAAAAATATAAGAGATAATAAATTACAAGATATTGACAATGGTTGTTTAATCATGTATTATTAAAAAAAATCAATAGGAGAATTGGGGTATGAAACTATTATGCAAAATGGGCATTGCTTTACTCATTTTTATGAATTTTTTCTATGCAATGCCACAAACTGCATCTGCTAAGACACCTGCAGAATCCAATCTGGCAGATAGTTGTAAAACAGTAGGAATTGCAGAGACAGGTCTGCCGGAAAAAGAAAATATACAAATGATAGATGAGAAAGAAAACGAACAGATGCCTGACACATGTTATGAATTGAAGACTGGGGAATCAATAATACTTGGTACAACTTCAGATGGAGGAACAATTACTATGTCCTGCGTAGGAACCAGTATGGATTTAGCAAGAGCGGGTAAGAAAACTTCCACTAAGATATACAATATCAATCATAATATGGCGGGTGTTGAAACTTTGGTGATAGTAGTTCAGCTTGAGTGTACATGGTATCCAAATGGAGAAGCGGGCTACATTAGCAATTTGAGAGGTACATATACAATAAAAAACAAACTTTGGAGTTGTAAGTGGGATGAAGATAACAAATCCTCTACAAATTATTATCATGCATTATGGTTGGATATGACTTATCTTGGTTCTTCTTATTCAAGATTGTTTGCAGCAAGCTATGACCCATTTAACAGCACATTATCATTTGGTACGGCGCCATGAGACAACGAATAGAAAAGAAATACTTTTTTTTAGGAGGACTAATCCTTTTTGTGTGCTTGTTTTTGGGCTATTGTATATTTGGAATGTGGAATCATAAAATTGATAAAAAAGAAATATACGGTACGCACTTAGCCGGGATAATTGAAGAGACCTTTACAGATTTAGAGGTTGTGAAATCTGCTGATGCACATATCACTTATGATAAAATATCAAACCAATATTCAATAGAAATGTCGTTAGAGACAAATGGAGAAGTAAGTGAAGAGGAAATTAAAGCATACAAGCGCGTATTAAGTAATTATAATGAATTTGCAGAGATGGCATTGAAGATAAATGGTGAATACAAGTGATTTATCGTAATAGATGTAACAGTTCAGCCCTCCGCTTTCCACCACAGGAATCAGAACCGGCGGCAGGCAGAAAGTGTTTCTACGTCGTCCCGCTCTCGCTCTGATAAAAACGCAACAGTGCTAAGCTCGAAAATACCTCGCTAAGCGCTGGCGCTTTTATAAGGACTCCTTTAGAAATCACTTTCTGCCTGCCGCCGGTTCTGATTCCTGTGGTGGAAAGCGGAGGGCTGAACTGTTACCGATCATCTATCTGTCAAGAAAAAATACTTGACACCATCATAACCTTAGTGTATGATAGCAAAGGTATCAGAAAAAAACAGGTGATACGATGGAAAAGATTGTAGAACAGGGTCTGCTGTACGATTTTTACGGCGAGCTTTTGACAGAACACCAGAAGCGCATATACGAGGATGCAGTGTATCATGACATGTCCCTTTCGGAAATTGCCGATGAGCACGGGATTTCCAGGCAGGGGGTTCATGACCTGATAAAACGGTGCGATAAGAGTCTTTCAGAGTATGAAAGCAGGCTGCATCTGGTGGAAAAGTTTACAAGGACAAAGGAAAAGGTTCATGCATTAAAGGAAGTGCTGGACAAATTGGAAGATAAGACCTTGAGCCGGAGTTTAGAGGCTCTCATCAATGAGATATTAGAGGAATTATAATTTATGGCATTTGAAAGTTTAACAGATAAACTACAAAATGTATTTAAAAAATTAAAGAGCAAAGGCAGGCTTACGGAGGAAGATGTAAAAGCTGCTTTAAAAGAAGTAAAGATGGCATTGTTAGAAGCCGATGTAAACTTCAAGGTGGTAAAGCAGTTTATTAAATCCGTAGAGGAACGTGCCATTGGCGCAGACGTGATGAACGGTTTGAATCCGGGACAGATGGTCATTAAAATCGTAAACGAGGAAATGACGGCATTGATGGGTTCCGAGACCACAGAAATCAAAATGCAGCCCGGAAAGTCCATTACCGTCATTATGATGTGCGGCCTTCAGGGTGCAGGTAAGACCACCACCACGGCAAAGATAGCAGGAAAGTTGAAGCTAAAAGGCAAAAAGTGCCTGCTGACAGCCTGTGATATTTACAGGCCTGCAGCCATTAAGCAGTTACAGGTAAACGGTGAAAAGCAGCAGGTGGATGTGTTCACCATGGGAGAAAATCACAGCCCGGTGGATATTGCTAAAGCGGCTGTTGAGCATGCCCAGAAAAACGGCCACAATGTGGTGATTTTAGATACTGCAGGCCGTCTTCACATAGATGAAGCCATGATGGAAGAATTACAGGAAATCAAGGCAAATGTAGAAGTCCATCAGACCATTCTGGTGGTAGACGTCATGACCGGTCAGGATGCAGTCAACGTGGCAAAGGAATTTGATGAAAAGGTGGGAATCGACGGAGTTATCCTTTCCAAAATGGACGGCGACTCCAGAGGAGGTTCCGCACTTTCCGTCAAGGCAGTAACCGGCAAGCCTATTTTATTTGTCGGTATGGGTGAAAAGCTGTCGGATTTGGAGCAGTTTTATCCGGACCGGATGGCAAGCCGCATTTTGGGAATGGGAGACGTGCTGACTCTCATTGATAAGGTACAGGCCAATCTGGATATCGATGAAGAAAAAGAAAAACAGATGGCTGCCAAAATGAAAAAGGGTAAGTTTGATTTTGAGGATTACTTGGAAAGCATGAAGCAGATGCGCAATATGGGCGGATTGTCCTCTATTTTAAGCATGATGCCCGGTATGGGCGCCAAAATGGGAGATATCGAGTCCATGGTGGATGAAAAGCAGCTTGCCAGAATGGAAGCCATCGTGCTATCCATGACAGTAGCAGAAAGGCAGAACCCAAAGCTTTTAAATCCAAGCAGAAAGCACCGGATTGCCAAAGGCGCCGGAGTGGACATTGGAGTAGTGAACCGTTTTATCAAGCAGTTTGAGCAGAGCCAGAAAATGATGAAGCAATTGCCGGGCATGATGGGCGGCATGGGTAAAAAGGGTAGATTCAAATTTCCCTTTTAAGTGAGCTGTTAAGCCGGATATTTATTCGGTTGAACTGATATATAATGAAAAATAATTTCGGAGGTGAAAAGAAATGGCAGTAAAAATCAGATTAAGAAGAATGGGACAGAAAAAGGCTCCTTTTTATAGAATCGTAGTAGCAGATTCCCGTTCTCCAAGAGATGGAAGATTTATCGAGGAGATTGGAACTTATGATCCAAATACAGATCCAAGTACTTTCAAGGTAAATGAAGAGTTAGCAAAGAAATGGCTTGCTAACGGTGCGCAGCCGACAGAAGTAGTAGGCAAGATTTTTAAAGCAGCAGGAATTGAAAAATAATTGCGGAATCTAAAAACTTGTCATTGCACTTTTGGAGGTGTACTATGAAGGAATTGGTTGAGGTGATTGCAAAAGCACTTGTTGACAATCCGGAGGAAGTTGTGGTAACTGAGAAAAAAGAAGGAAAGTCCCTGATTTTAGAGCTTCATGTGGCTCAGGCTGATATGGGAAAAGTTATCGGCAAGCAGGGAAGAATTGCAAAGGCGATTCGCTCTGTTGTAAAGGCAGCTTCTTTTGGAGAAAATCAAAAAGTGGATGTGGAAATCATCTAAGTGGATGGGTGCCTGAGGGGCACCCTTTTTTTCTGGGGAGATAGTTTTGGCACTGTGTATGAAAAAAGGAAAACCAAAGAAAATTAAATTGCGAAATATAAGAAAGGAATAAAAAATGGGAATTATCGGGTATGAATTAATTGTTCTGGGTTTTGCCTGCATTGCAGTTAAGGCAGAGCGGCTGATTCCTATCAGGAGGTATTTGATGTTAGTGCTTCTTACTATCGGATTCTGCCTGTCAGCTATAGCTTTATGGGGGATAGAAGCATCTCTTGGTATTTTATTAGGATTCCTTTCAGCTATCTGTTTCTGTTTTCTGATATGGATAATTTGTACGCGTAACCGGTTGACAAATCAGATTCTGCATATACCTGCTGGAAGCTATGAAGTTGAAACAATTGATCGTATTGGAACTTCAGCCATACAATTGAGTTACCGTCTGGTGCATCAGGGAAAAGGTTACATCATCTCTACAATGCCGCCAAAGGGAAAACCTGCATTGATTCTACATATAAGGACACAAAAAAAATCAGATATTGTGATAGCGGATATTGCAATTGATATTATGAAGGAACCTTTATCAATAAAACAAAAGATGTATCAACTATATAAGGCTTTAGTGCTGGTGGCAGCTCTGTTCCTGCCAATCGCTTATGTAATGTATGAGAAACATTACTTAGAGCATAATCTGATGCCAAATTGCATTATGATTATATTGGGACATGTAACAGGCTCCGCCGTTTGCAGCAGCAGAGCAATACTGCATCGGTTCATTTATTGGTTTGCAGTATTTTTTGAAGCAGCTGGCTGGCTCCTTATTCCGATTATATGTATAATAAATTAATATAACGGTAAATCGCGATTTGAACTGTTACGAATTGAGAAACTTAAAGATGATATAGCTTTCATATGGGAGGCGTTTATGATATGATGAATAAATGCAGGAGGAAAGGAAATGGATGGTTTATTTAAGGTGGGCGTGATTACATCCACTCATGGGATTAAGGGAGAAGTGAAGGTGTTTCCCACTACGGATGATGTGAAGCGGTTTAAGAAGGGAATACAGCTTATTTTGGAAACGGGAAAAGAGCAATTGAACCTTGAGGTGGAAGGCGTAAAATTCTTCAAGCAGTTTGTGATACTGAAATTCAAGGGCATTGATGATATAAATCAAATAGAAAAATATAGAAGGAAAGAGCTTTTTGTAACCAGAGAGAATGCGGTAAAGCTTGGGATGGATGAATACTTCATTGCGGATTTGATTGGGCTTTCGGTAATCGACGAGGAAGGAAACCCCATTGGCATGTTGGAGGATGTGATGGAGACCGGGGCGAATGATGTATATGTGGTAAAAATGGCGGAAGAAAAGGAAGTGTTGATTCCGGCAATTAAACAGTGCATTTTAGAAGTAAATGTAAAAGAGGGCTTTGTTAAAGTCCGTATGATGGAAGGGCTGCTATGAGATTTCATGTGTTGACATTATTTCCGGAAATGGTCCTGCAGGGACTTCATACAAGCATATTGGGAAGGGCATGCGAGCAGGGGCTTATAGAGATTGAAGCGGTAAATATCCGGGATTATACGAAAAATAAGCATAAAAAGGTGGATGATTATCCATATGGGGGCGGTGCCGGAATGCTCATGCAGGCACAGCCTGTCTATGACGCTTATAAGGCTGTGGAGGAAAGGATTGCCGGACCGGACAATGAAAAAGCGCAAGAAGGACAGGAAGATGAGTTAGCCAATGCTAATAAGTCTGGTAAGCCAAGGGTAATTTATCTGACGCCTCAGGGGGCTGTATTTAACCAGAATATGGCAAAGGAGCTGGCAAAGGAGGAGGACCTGATTTTTTTGTGCGGGCATTATGAAGGAATAGATGAAAGGGTTCTGGAGGAAATCGTAACGGATTATGTTTCCATTGGCGATTATGTGCTTACCGGAGGAGAGCTTCCGGCAATGGTGATGATTGATGCCATTTCCCGTTTGGTGCCGGAAGTCTTGAATAATGACGTATCAGCAGAGTTTGAGTCTTTTCATGAGGACCTTTTGGAATATCCCCAGTATTCCAGGCCGGAAGAGTGGCAGGGGAAAAAAGTGCCGCAGGTGCTGCTTTCAGGACACCATGCCAATATTGAAAACTGGAGGCGGGAACAGTCAATAAAGCGCACGAAGGAAAGAAGACCGGATTTATATGAAAAGTGGAAGGCAAAAAATGAATAAAAGCAGGCATGGCTGCCTACCTGGCTGTCGGTGGGAACAAACGGCAATTTTACAACTTGTAATTATAGGTGAAACGGAGGAAAGGATATGCTGAAGGCGGAGCATTTAAGCAAAGTGTTCATACGGACAAAGCTGGAAGAGGAGAAGGATAAAAAAGGAAAAGGCTTGAAAAAGAAATCGGTAAAGGAAGAATTTTATGCGGTAAAGGATATTTCTTTAGAAGTGGGCTCAGGAGAGATTTTAGGTATTTTAGGACCAAATGGGGCAGGAAAGACTACGCTGCTTCGCATGTTAGGCACACTGATGGAGCCTACTGACGGAAGGGTGGTCATGGGGGATGCACAGGGAGGCCTGATTGAAGAGCCGGTGGAGATGAAAAAGAATATCGGCTATTTATCCGGCAACACAAAGCTTTACCACAGGCTTAGCACAAGAGAAATGCTTAAGATGCTGGGCGATATTTATAACCTTTCCAAAGAGGAATGTGAAAAGCGGATTGAAGAGATTTTTAAGGTGCTTGATATGAAGGATTTTGGTGATAACCGGATTGAAAAACTGTCTACCGGGCAGACCCAGCGTGCTTCCATTGCCAGATGTCTCATTCACGACCCTGATATTTATATATTTGATGAGCCCACTTTGGGACTGGATATTTTGTCAGCGGATGCTATTGTAAATTTTATGAAGGAGCAGAAAAAGCTTGGAAAGACTGTATTGTATTCCACCCATTATTTAGAAGAAGCACAGTTTTTGTGTGACCGCATCTTAATGATTTATAAGGGCGGGGTTTTAAAGGAGGGGACTCCTGCAAAAATTATGGAAGAGACGAAAACAGAAAATCTAAGGGATGCATTTCATGTCATCATGGAAGGAGCGGACGAAGCATGAGTACGAAAAGAATAAAATCGCTTTTTAAGCGGGAACTGACGGATATCTTCCGGGACAAAAAAACATTGATTATGATGGTGCTTGTTCCTCTTTTGCTATATCCTTTGCTTATCGTGGCTATGACTCTGATTACAAGCGCCGTGATGTCAGACCAGGAGGAAAAGATTTATAAGGCAGCCTTTTATCAGGTGGAAGAGGCAGAGAGGATTCAGGATGTGCTGAAGGAGCACGAGGAGGAATTGTCTTATAAGCTGAAAATAGTTGAGTCCGAGAACCCTGAAAATGCCCTTGTGGAAAAAGAGCTTAATGCTTATGTGACAGCAGAAGAAAAGGAAGGAAGGGTTTTTTATTCCATTCATTATTTATCTGCGGAAACGGATTCTGTCACAGCGGCAGATGTGCTTTATGACGGTCTGGAGCTTTTCAGGGAGGAGCTTAGGAAGGAAGCGGTAGAGGATTCGGGACTGGACGAGAATGTAGTGCTTTATCCCATTAACTATGAAAAAACAGACATGTCATCCAAAGAAGAAAGCATGGGCAGCATGCTTGGCTCCATCATTCCCTTTTTGATGATTACAAGCATTTGTTTAGGAGCTATGTATCCGGCAATCGATGTGACGGCAGGAGAACGGGAAAGAGGAACGTTAGAAACGCTTCTCACTCTGCCTGTTACAAATTTTGAACTGATTATGAGTAAATTTTTAGCAGTATCCGTTATCGCCTGTACCTCGGCTTTTTTAAATATTCTTTCCATGATGGCGGCATTCGGGTTTATGTTTGTTTTTTTTGCGGAGAGCGTGCAGAATCTGTCTTTTGATTTTGCAACCTTTGTGCCTGCTACTTTATTTTCCATTGTCATTATGCTTGTATTTGCACTGCTTGTAACGGCTGTCTGCATGTGTGTCTGCATTTTTGCAAAAAGCTTCAAGGAAGCAAACAATTATATTACGCCGGTATTGTTGGTATTTATGTTTTCCAGCTATGCGGGAATGCTGCCGGATTTAAAACTGACGGCTGCAACGGCGGCGGTTCCGGTTATCAATGTTACTTTGCTGATTAAAGATTTGTTCAGCTTTCAGTACAACTATGGGCTTTTTGCAGTGGTTCTTTTCTGCAATGTGGCATACAGCCTGCTTACCGTTATGGTGCTTGGCAGAATTTATAACAGCGAATCCGTTCTATTTGCAGAAGGCTTTACAAGTGTGAAGATTTTCCATAAAAGAAGCGAGATGAAACAGGGACAGCTGCCGGGCTACGGGGATTTGCTGCTGCTTTTGTGTATTTTAATTCTGGGAATATTTTATGTAGGTTCTTTTGCCACCGTAAAGCTGGGCTTTGCAGGGGTTTTCGTACAACAGTTGTTGATATTGCTTCTTCCGGTTGGCTATGGCTGGTATGTGAAAACGGATTTTAAAAAGCTGTTTTCTTTAAAGGCTCCCGGGGTGAAGGGGGTGTTGTCCGCGCTTTGCTTTTTTGTGGGGGGCTTCTGTCTGAACCTGGTGTTGAGCAGTGTGTTATCCATGTTTTTAAAGGACAGCAGTGAAAGCCTTCAGAAGCAGTTCGATGTTCTTTTGCAGGCGCCGTTCCCGGCTGTGGTGATTGTTATGGCGGTATTGCCTGCCATTGGGGAGGAGCTTATGTTCCGGGGCTTTACATTTGGCATTATGAAAGTGAAAACAAAGCCGGCTGCAGCAGTGCTTATGACAGGGTTTATTTTCGGATGCTATCATTTCAGCCTTGTAAAGCTGATTCCTACCGCCTTTTTGGGATGTCTGCTGGCTGTTTTAGTATATCGGACCGGCAGTATCTTTCCGGCTATGCTTATGCATTTTGCAAATAATTTTGTTTCTCTATTTGTCAGTAAGTATCAGGAACAGCTTGAGGATAGATTCCCTGCCTTGATGAATCTGAATTTTGGGGGTTCACAGGTGTTGGTATTTGCGGGGATGGTTGTTGTGGGAGCAGCTTTTCTCGGGCTGGGAGTCTGGATTAGCAGGAAAAAAGAGTAATGGTGGGATAAAAGGTATAGTAGTCTTATAAATTAGGGGATTATGAATCAGGGGACTATATGAAAAGACTATATAATAGATTTGAAGAGATAAGATATCTGCATGTTGTGATTGCAGTATTGGAAATATGGATTCTATTAACCTGTATATATGTTTATGGGATTAATAAGGCTTTTTTAGACAATATAGCATATAGCTTTGCCGGTTTTTGTATGTTGGAAGCAATTGTTTTCTGTATATGGTATCCGAAGGAGCATAAGAGGAAAAAGGCTATAGCCAGAGGGAAAGAATATAAAGGAAAGGTAGTATCCATATATACAAAGGAAAAAAAGGTATGCGGACCATATTCTTCTAAAATAGTATATAGAATAAAGGTATGTTATCATATCGACAGGAAAGCATATTTTGCAGAATTCGGTGATTATGGAAAATGTCCTTTTGAGTATGTCAATGCGCAGCAACTGTGCAATGTATATGTTTATAAGGGCAGGGTATACCCTCAGTATTTTTATAAAAAGCAAAAGGTGAATATAGAAAAAGAAAAAGACGAAGAGCGGGAAAAGATTTTATACAAGGCGAGGTCGGGGAAACTGGACAATACTCCGCTGGATAAGCTTTTAAAGTATTCCATAAAGGATATTGCATATTTAACCAGAGACGAGTTACGAAATGCGATTTCGGAGAGAATGGATTTATGCATGGTTAGTTCTAAGTCATATATGATATTCAGTCCTTCTTATTTTAACTATATAGACAGACCTGTTGAATTGAAGACGGTATTTGTTGAAGTCCATATGACATCAAGAAAAAAATACGATAGTTACAGTTTCGGATTAGAGCTTTTGGAGTATGAGAGCTATGTACATAACAGGTTTTATCACAATGAGGAAGATATGGTTTGTAACCAGATTAGAAAAACCATAATGGATGTAATAAGGAAAAAGGATAAAAGAATAATCATTCATGAGGTATGTATTGTAATCGTGTAATATGGAATGTATATTAAGACTTGATTTTAGTATTGTGTATTAAGAAACAGGAGAAAAATGATATGCAGGTAAAATATTATGATATAGGTTTGAATCTTTTTTGTAAACAGTTTCCGGAGCCTGAAAGGATTATCAGTGAGGCAGGTGATGATGGAGTATGCTGTATTCTCACCGGAACAGATATGAAGGAGAATAAGAGAATCAATGATTTTGTAAAGACCCATGAGGCTTTTGGCACAGCAGGAATCCATCCTCATAATGCGGACCGTGCAAAGCAGGAGGATTTTAAGCTTATAGAGCAGATTGTATCGGAAAATAAGAAAATAGTTGCCATAGGGGAATGTGGGCTGGATTATGACAGGATGTTTTCCGCGAAGGAAAATCAGATAAGATGTCTGGAAAAACATATTGTGCTTGCCGAGAAACTGAATATGCCGTTGTTCCTTCATGAGCGTAGCGCAGCCGATGATTTTATAAAAAGATTCAAAAAGCATCCGGATTTATGCAGGAACTCGGTTGTGCATTGTTTCACAGGAGATATGAAAAATCTGGACAAATATCTTTCCATGGGATTTTCCATAGGAATTACCGGATGGATTTGTGACGACCGCCGGGGGAAGGAATTGCGGGAGGCGGTGCATATCATTCCTCTGGACCGGATTCTGGTGGAGACGGATGCGCCGTATTTAACGCCTAAGAACGTTCCGGGGCTTGACAGGACCAATGTGCCGCAGAATATTAAGTATGTTGTGAGGGAACTGGCAAAATATATGAAAGTATCAGAGGATGTATTGATGGAAAATGCAAGGAAAAATACGGAAAGAATATTTCATATAGAAGGTTGATTTTAAAGGATATGAAATTTCTTTTAGAAAGATTTCAGATAGAAAGAGAAAAAAATGGCAGACTTTAACGGATATGAACAGTACCAGAGAATGTATGGGGGAACTGCCGGAAGAAAAATGGGCATTTCCTATAACGGAAGGG
The DNA here is from genome assembly GCA_910585715.1 of uncultured Lachnospiraceae bacterium. Classification (GTDB taxonomy): domain Bacteria; phylum Bacillota; class Clostridia; order Lachnospirales; family Lachnospiraceae; genus RGIG3040. Next base: position 18,261 of record CAJUEX010000013.1, on the reverse strand, counting down.
ATTATATACTGAAATTTCCGGGAAATCTAAGGGAACAGGGAATGAAAAATATCCGGCTCAGTTACTACAACAGTCCGGTATGTGAATACATCGGTTCGCAAGTTTACCGAATGCTCGGTTTTCAGGTGCATGAAACCATGCTTGGTGAAAGAAAGGAAAAATCGTTGTTGCTTGTGGAGATTTTTTAGAGGACGGAGAGAAGCTGTATGAGTTTGACAAAATTAAGGTAACATTTGAGCCGTATTTTCTGGATTCTGATGGGAATGAGACAAACGGCATAGGTGTTGACCTGTACGAAATCCTGATGACGATACAGGAGCATCCGTTCTTAACTGATGTGCAGGGTATCAGGGAGCACTTCTGGGATATGTTCGTGGTGGATGCCCTGCTTGGAAACCCGGACAGAAACAATAGTAACTGGGGGATTGTTTTAGGCATGGACGGCAGCAAGCGTATTGCCCCTGTCTATGACAACGGCAACTGCCTGAATTGCAAATGGGACGAGGAAAAGATGCTGGAGGTTCTGTCTGATGAAAGAAAGCTGGTGAAGCCGGGGAAATACAGGAACGAAAAGAAAGGGGCAGACAGCATGTATAATGATAAAACAATCGCCCTGCCCGACAGCCTTCCGGCTGGCTTGCAGAGTGATTTTAAGGAGCTGCAGGAGTATTACGATGCGGAGGACTGGATTCAGTTTGACCTGCTGTTTGAGGCAGTGGAGGCAAGCGTGAAAGCATATTACCTTCCAGGGAAAATCAGCAGGGAGGAACTCAACCTTATTTTCAGGAAATATGGAATTGCATAAAATAAAAACAGGACACATGGAAAGCCGAGGAGAAATCCTCAGCTTTTTCTTATGCCCGGAAGGAGGAAAAATTTTATGATGTCTTATGAGACTTTTGAGGAAGTAGTCACAAATAGATTCAGGCATTATCTGTCTAAAGAATTTCATGAAAATGGATTTCCGCAGGAAACACCTTGATTTTTTCCGCCTGTTTTAGTATATTTAAATGAAGGTCTTTTTACAGAAAACAGGAGAATACACATATGTCAGGATTAGTAAATGTTGCAGTGGATGCAATGGGCGGGGATAATGCGCCTGCTGAGATAATAAAAGGGGCTGTGGAAGCCCTGAATGAAAATGAAAGAGTAAAGGTGTTTTTAGTGGGGCAGGAAGAACTGTTAAAAAAGCATCTGGCTGAATTTACTTACGATAAAGACAGGCTTGAAATCGTAAATGCCACAGAGATTATTGAAACTGCCGAGCCTCCCGTAAATGCAATCCGGAAGAAAAAGGATTCTTCTATTGTAAGAGCAATGGGAATGGTAAAGGCGGGCACCTGCGATGCCTATGTGTCGGCAGGAAGCACCGGCGCCAATTTAGTGGGCGGACAGGTACTGGTAGGCAGGATTAAAGGAATTGAAAGAGCGCCTTTGGCCCCCCTTATTCCAACGGAAAAAGGAGCTTCCCTTTTGATTGACTGCGGAGCCAATGTGGATGCAAGGCCCTCCCACCTTCTCCAGTTTGCCAAAATGGGTTCTGTGTATATGGAGCATGTGATGAACGTAAAGAATCCAAAGGTTGCCATTGTGAACATTGGTGCAGAGGAGGAAAAGGGAAATGCCCTTGTTAAGGAAACCTTCCCCATGTTGAAAAACTGTCCCGAAATCAACTTTATCGGAAGCATTGAAGCAAGGGATATTCCTGCAGGGCTTGCCGATGTAATCGTATGCGAGGCATTTGTGGGAAATGTGATTTTGAAGCTGTATGAAGGGGTGGGAGGCACTCTTATCAAAAAGGTGAAGGCAGGCATGATGACTTCCTTACGCAGCAAGATAGGAGCGCTTTTGGTAAAGCCGGCATTAAAGGAAACCTTAAAGGATTTTGATTTAGAGCAGTATGGAGGAGCGCCCTTGCTTGGGCTGAACGGTCTGGTGGTGAAGACCCATGGAAGTTCAAAATCCATAGAAATCAAAAATTCCATTTTACAGTGCATTACCTTTAAGGAACAGGAAATTAACGAAAAAATCAAAGAGAAGATATTACTGAAGGATGAATAGGGGGAAAAACCCATGGGATTTGAAGTATTAAAAAGGGTTATGGTTGATGTGCTGAATGTGGATGAAAGCGAGATTTCCCTGAAAAATTCTTTTGCAGATGATTTTGGAGCGGATTCTTTAGATATGTTTCAGATTATGACAGGGGTGGAAGAAGAGCTTTCTATTGATGTCCTGCCGGAAGAGGTAGAAAAAATCAAAACAGTAGAAGAGGCAGTAAGGCTGATTGAGGAAAAAATGAATTAGAGGTGCCGCATTGCGGCACCCTATTGTATGTTATGTGCGAATTTTAAATAACAGTTCAGACAGTTTCTCCCACAGGAATCGGGATATGGATTTCACAGAACATATAAAATCCAGAAGTAATAAGGAGGTAACTACCCAAAGAAAAACGGGGAATGAAGTAAAATGGAAGAATATTCATTAAGCAGGTTAGAAGAAAAAATAGGATATACCTTTCAGGATAAAAGGTTTTTAAAGCAGGCTATGACTCACAGCTCCTTTACTAATGAGCAGAAAATCAACCAGCAGGCTCATTATGAACGGATAGAGTTTTTAGGGGATGCAGTATTAGAGTTAGTCAGCAGTGAATTTCTTTATTTTGCAGACCCGGAAATGTCGGAGGGTGACCTGACTAAAACAAGGGCAAGCATTGTCTGCGAACAGGCTCTTGCCATTACAGGCAGGGAATTAGAGCTTGGAAAATATATGCTGTTCGGAAAGGGCGAAGAAGCAACCGGAGGCAGAGAGCGGGAATCCATTATTGCAGACTCGGTAGAAGCGGTGATTGGCGCTATTTATCTGGACGGAGGCATGGAATGTGCCAAAGAATTTATCAAAAGATTTGTCTTAAACGATTTAGAGCATAAAAAATTATTTTATGATGCCAAATCCATCCTTCAGGAGCTTGTTCAGGAAAAGAAGGCGGGAGAGCTTACCTACGTCCTTTTAAAGGAAGAGGGCCCGGAACACAATAAGCTGTTTCATGTGGCTGCAATGCTTCAAAATAAACAGATTGGCACGGGCGCCGGCAGGAACAAGAAAAATGCGGAACAGCAGGCGGCCTATGAAGCCTTGTTGAAAATGAAGAAATAAGCAGGTGTTGTATGTATTTAAAAAGTATTGAGGTGCACGGATTCAAATCCTTTGCCAATAAAATCAACTTTCAATTTCATAACGGAATCACAGGTATCGTAGGGCCTAACGGAAGCGGCAAGAGCAATGTTGCCGATGCGGTGCGGTGGGTTTTGGGAGAGCAGCGTATCAAACAGTTAAGAGGAGCTTCCATGCAGGACGTTATTTTTTCCGGTACGGAAAACAGGAAACCCCTTGGCTATGCGTATGTGGCAATCACGTTAGATAACAGCGACCATTCCCTTGCCATTGACTATGAAGAGGTGACGGTGGCAAGGCGGATTTACCGTTCCGGTGAAAGCGAATATCTCATTAACGGCACGGCATGCCGCCTAAAGGATGTGAACGAGCTTTTTTATGATACGGGTATCGGAAAAGAAGGCTACTCCATTATCGGGCAGGGACAGATTGATAAAATCTTAAGCGGCAAGCCGGAAGAGCGCAGGGAGCTTTTTGATGAGGCGGCAGGAATCGTAAAGTTTAAAAGAAGAAAGACTACCGCCCAGAAAAAGCTGGAGGATGAAAAACAGAACTTAGTCCGTGTTAACGATATTTTGTCAGAGTTGGAAAAGCAGACCGGGCCTTTGGAAAAGCAGTCGGAAACAGCAAAGGTGTATTTAAAGAAAAAGGAAGAGTTAAAGACGCTGGATGTGAACGTATTCCTTTTGGAAAACAGCCGGTTAAAGGAAGAACTGAACCAGCTGGAGCAAAAATACCGGATTGCAAAAGATGACTTAGAGTCCACCTCTTCCAAATACGAGAATATCAAAAATGAATACGAGGCTGTGCAGAATGAAATTGAAGAGCTGGACAAGGCAATTGTTTCCGCAAGGGAAATGCTGTCCAATTCCAGTGTGCTTCGAGGAAAGCTGGAGGGAGAAATCAATGTCTTAAAGGAGCAGATTAAGTCCGCAAAGGCAAATGAAGAGCACTTCCTTACCAGACAGAAAAACATTAAAGGGGATATTGCCAAAAGAGAAGCGGACAAGCAGGAAATCATGGAAGAAAAGAAGCAGTTTGATGATCAGCTTGCCAATCTGGAGCTTGTGAGAAAGGAAGCAAAGGAGCAGCTTCTTTCCATGCAGAAGCATATGGAGGAGCTGAATGAAAGCATTGAGGCAGGAAAAAATACTATTATCAATGCCTTAAATGAAAGGGCTACCATAAAATCCAAAATCGGCCGTTTCGATACGATGTTAGAGCAGATTTCCATCCGCAAGTCAGAGCTGAATTCCCGTATTTTGCGGGCAAAATCCGATGAAGCGGAGCAGCTTGAGGTCATTAAGCAGTTAGAAGCGGAATTTCAGGAAGTGACGGACTGTATTGAAAAGCTCAATGAACAGCAGAGCTTTCTGGAAGAAAAGAACCATGAGGCAACGGACAAGCTGGCGGAAACAGATAAAAAGCTTCGGGATACCCAGGTTTTGTATCATCAGGAGAAGTCAAAGCTGGAGTCCATTACCAACCTGACAGAGCGGTATGAAGGCTATGGAAACAGCATCCGGAGGGTCATGGAGGAAAAAGAAAAAAATCCGGGAATCATCGGCGTTGTGGCGGATATCATCAAGGTGGAGCCAAAATATGAAACCGCAATTGAAACCGCCCTTGGAGGCAATATTCAGAATATCGTTACAAATGATGAAGAGACCGCCAAAAAGATGATTGGCTTTTTAAAGAAAAATAAATACGGCAGGGCTACCTTCCTTCCCCTTACCAGCATTTTGCATCCTCAGGAGTTTAAAACTCCCGAAGTGCTGAAGGAGCAGGGCGCCATCGGCATGGCAAATGAGCTGGTAAAGGTAGAGAAAAAATATGAAAATGTGGCAAAGGCCATGCTGGGAAGAATTGTCGTCGTCGATAACGTGGACCATGCGGTAAAGATTGCCAGAAAGTTCGATTATGGGGTAAGGATGGTGACCTTAGAGGGAGAGCTGCTGGTGCCCGGAGGCGCCATTTCCGGCGGTGCCTTTAAAAATTCCAGCAACCTTTTGGGGCGCAGAAGGGAAATGGAGCAGCTAAAGGAGCAGGTGGCAGGGCATTTAAAGGAAATTGATGCGCTGTTAGATGCAATTGAGCAGACAAAAGCGGAAAGAAATAAAATTCGCAAGGAAATCGAGGAAGGAAAGGAACAGCTTCAAAAGCGCTTTATCGAGCAGAATACCAAGCGGCTCAACGTGATGAAGGCGGAGGAAAAGAAAAGCGAGGTTGGAAAAGGCTTTGAAGAGCTGAAGGAAGAACAGAACCAGCTGGAATTCCAGGCTAAAGAGCTGACAGAAGAAAAGCAGGCAATTTTAAATGAACTGAAGGCTTCCGAAGAAATGGAAAAGAACATTGAAAAGCAGATTAGTGAGTTCCAGACTGTCTTAGAGGAAGAAAGAGAACAGGAAAGCAGCCAGTCCGCAAAGGTTTCCGAGCTGGATATGGAAGCGGAAAAGCTTATACAGAAGCAGGAATTCGAGCAGGAAAATATTGACCGTATTTTAGGGGAAATAGGCAGATACCAAAGCGAGTTAGCGGAGATTAACGAAAATCTGGAGAAGCTTTTACTGGAAGCAGAGCAGAAAGAAGGCAATATCGGAGAAATTGAAAAGACCATTGCCGCTTCCTATACCATGAAGGGCGAGTCGGAAGAAAAGCTTAATCAGGACATTGCCAGAAAAGAAGAGCTTTCCGAAAAGCAGAAGAACTTCTTTACGGAAAGAGAAAAGATGGCGGAGCAGATGACCTCCTTAGATAAAGAAGTCTATCGTCTGGGAAGCCAGAAGGAACGTCTGGAGGAATCCATAGAATCCCAGATAAATTATATGTGGAATGAATATGAGATAACCTTAAGCGATGCGGCGTCCATGAAAAATGAAGAGCTGACAGACCTGCCTGCCATGAAAAAGGAAATTTTTGCATTAAAGGACGCCATTAAGAAGTTAGGGGATGTTAACGTAAATGCCATTGAGGATTATAAGAACTTAATGGAGCGCTATGAATTTTTAAAGAACCAGCATGACGATTTGGTACAGGCGGAGCAGACTCTCCTTGGCATTATTGATGAGCTGGATGCTGCCATGCGGAAACAGTTTGCAGAGAAATTTGAAGAAATTACAAAAGAGTTTGACAAAGTATTTAAGGAGCTGTTCGGAGGCGGAAAAGGCACTCTGGAGCTGATGGAGGATGAGGATATTCTGGAAGCGGGCATTAAGATTATTGCACAGCCTCCGGGAAAGAAGCTGCAGAACATGATGCAGTTATCCGGCGGAGAAAAGGCGTTGGCTGCCATTTCCCTGCTGTTTGCCATTCAGAACTTAAAGCCCTCGCCATTTTGTCTGTTGGACGAAATTGAAGCGGCATTAGATGAGACCAATGTCAGCCGCTTTGCAAAATATTTACATAAGCTCACAAAGCATACCCAGTTCATCGTCATTACCCACAGGCGGGGAACCATGGAAAAGGCGGACAGGCTATATGGTATTACCATGCAGGAAAAGGGTGTATCGGCGTTAGTAAGCGTAAATTTAATTGATAAGGATTTGATGGATTGATGGAAGAAAAAAAAGGATTTTTCAGCCGCTTAAAGGCGGGACTTACAAAAACAAGAGACAGCTTTGTAAACGGAATCGATGCGGTATTTCATGGATTTTCCTCTATAGATGAGGAGTTTTATGAAGAGCTTGAGGAAATTCTCATTATGGGGGACATTGGCGTCAATGCCACCATGTCTATTCTGGACAACCTGAAGGCTCAGGTAAAGGAAAAGCATATCAAGGAGCCGGCTGAATGCAAGGAGCTTCTGATTGAAAACATCAAGGAGCAGATGCAGGTAGGGGAAGCCGCCTATGAGTTTGAAACAAAGCAGTCCGTTGTGCTTGTAATTGGTGTAAACGGAGTGGGAAAGACCACTACCGTAGGAAAGCTTGCAGGAAAATTAAAAGAGCGGGGCAGAAAGGTTTTGATGGTTGCGGCAGATACCTTCCGGGCAGCGGCAGTGGAGCAGTTAAACGAATGGTCCCACAGGGCAGGCGTGGAAATTGTTTCCGGGGTGGAAGGGGCTGACCCGGCAAGCGTGATTTTTGACGGAGTCAATGCGGCAAAGGCAAGAAAGACGGATGTGCTTTTGTGCGATACGGCAGGAAGGCTCCACAATAAGAAAAACCTGATGGAAGAGCTGAAAAAAATAAACCGTATCATTGACAGGGAGTTTCCGGGAGTCCACAGGGAAAATCTGATTGTACTGGATGCCACAACCGGCCAGAATGCCCTTGTGCAGGCAAGAGAATTTTGCGAGGCGGCGGAAATTACCGGAATCATTTTGACAAAGATGGACGGAACGGCAAAGGGCGGCATTGCAGTTGCCATCCAGTCAGAGCTGAAGGTGCCTGTAAAATACATTGGAATCGGCGAATCCATTGATGATTTGCAGAAGTTTGATTCGGATGCATTTGTAAATGCGTTGTTTGATGTGAATACGGGCGAAGAGTGACGATATATTTTGAAAATGTGTTTGCAGGTGAAAATACATTTTGATGGTAATATGTCTGAAGTGAAAAGCACTGAAACAGAAACATATACCGTGGCACATAAGGGAGGAAATCCCTTATGTGCCTGCGGTGGAAAATAACAGGAAATAAAAGAAAGAAGGTATTATATGGAACAGGAAATGCTTACATTAAAGCAGTTTGAAGAAGCTTCCGAAAAGGTAAAGGAGGTTACCCAGCCTACGGAGTTAGTCTACAGTGAATATCTCAGCGCCCAGACCGGCAACAAGGTATATTTAAAGCCGGAAAACATGCAGTTTACAGGGGCTTACAAGGTAAGGGGCGCTTACTACAAAATGAGCACCCTTACAGCAGAAGAACGTTCAAAGGGCATTATTACAGCCTCTGCAGGCAACCATGCCCAGGGTGTTGCCTATGCGGCAAAAAAATATGGCACAAAGGCAGTTATCGTCATGCCCACCACAACCCCATTAATGAAGGTGAACAGGACAAAAAGCTACGGAGCTGAGGTGGTTCTTTACGGAGACGTGTATGATGAAGCCTGCGCAAAAGCCTATGAGCTGGCGGATGAACACGGCTATACGTTTATCCATCCCTTTGACGACCCGGCAGTTGCTACCGGTCAGGGAACCATTGCCATGGAAATCATCAAGGAGCTTCCGTTAGTGGATTATATTTTAGTACCAATCGGAGGAGGCGGGCTTGCAACAGGAGTTTCCACCCTGGCAAAGCTGTTGAATCCGAAGATTCAGGTAATCGGCGTGGAGCCGGCAGGAGCAAACTGCATGGAGGCCTCTTTGAAAGCGGGAGAGGTAGTGACCCTTCCCACTGTAAATACAATAGCGGACGGCACCGCCGTAAAGACTCCGGGAACCAATATCTTCCCATATATAAAGAAAAATCTGGATGATATTATTACAGTAGAGGATGCAGAGTTAGTTGTGGCTTTCCTTGATATGGTGGAAAACCATAAGATGGTAGTGGAAAATTCCGGCCTGCTAACGGTAGCCGCATTGAAAAAACTGGATGTAAATGATAAAAAGGTAGTGGCAATCTTAAGCGGCGGAAATATGGATGTGATTACCATGTCCTCGGTAGTGCAGCAGGGGCTGATTTTCAGGGACCGTATTTTTACCGTTTCCGTACTGCTTCCCGATAAGCCGGGAGAGCTCTCCAAGGTGGCGGATGTAATTGCAAAGGAAAGCGGCAATGTGATCAAGCTAGAGCACAATCAGTTTGTTTCCACCAACCGGAATGCGGCTGTGGAGCTTCGAATTACCATGGAGGCATTTGGAACCGACCATAAGAACCAGATTATCGATGCATTATACACAGGAGGCTATCAGCCCAAAATTGTCCGTACCAATATTTAGCGTAGAAATATTTTCAAACAAATATTTAACGTACAAAAACGTACAAATATATTGACATTCAGGTATCCTCATAGTTTTGCAAAATACCAATGTGCCAGCATTTCTGTAAAAAAATAAGTGAATAAAAAATATGCTTTTTCATATGCTAACCATATGAGAAAGCATATTTTAAATTATACAGTAATATTTTTTGCAACAATTGCATATGCGGCAGGAATTGCCCTGTTTTTAGACCCTAATAATCTGGCTCCGGGAGGCATTACCGGCATTTCCATTATTATAAGCAGATTTGTCCCCATAGAAACAGGAACCTTGATTTTTCTGCTGAACATCCCCATTTTAATTCTGGGTATATGGAAATTCGGTTTCCGGTTTATTTTGTCTACCTTGTATTCCATCGTGCTTGTTTCCTTCTTTACCAATCTATGGTCCCTTTATCCTTCACCGACCCAGGACAAGCTGTTAGCCGCCATTACGGGAGCAGTTTTAGTAGGAGGCTCCGTTGGAATTATTTTCAAGCATAAAGCCACCACCGGCGGCATCGACATCATCATAAAAATCCTCAGGCTGAAATATAAGCATTTAAAAACAGGAACCCTGTTTCTGGTTATCGATACTGCGGTTGTGGCTCTGTCGGGAATTTTATTTAAAAATCTGGAAACCGCATTATATGCGGGAATCAGCGTAGTGGTAACTGCATCTGTAATGGATCTGGTTTTATACGGAAGGGACGAAGCCAAAATGTTCTTTATCATCAGCAAAGAGCCGGAGCTCCTAAGCGCCGCCCTGATAGAAGAACTGGAAGTGGGCGTCACCTATCTGGAAGGAGCAGGAGCTTACAGCAGGGATAAAAAGAAGATTCTTTTATGCGTCGTAAAAAAACACCATGCAGCCAAGCTTGAAGAGGCTGTAAAGGAAATCGATAAAAATGCCTTTACCATTGTTTCCAGCGCCAGTGAGATTTTTGGAGAAGGATTTAAAAACATCGCAGGGGAGCGCCTGTAATAACCGGATTCTCCAAATCCTCTAAAAAATTATTCTTCATCCTTCTTAAAAAGTAAAACAAGCGCAATCCCTGCAGCCAAAATAAATCCAATCCCTCCTATAATCCCGGTGGAAAGCGGACCCACAAAGGGATTTCCAAATCCGGCCTTTGTAAAAAGGGCAGGAGCGCTGGCAAAACCGTTTAATGCGCCGTGGGCCAGTACGGCAGGCAGACAGCTTCCGGTTTTTAAGGTCACATAAGAGAAAAGAATCCCCATAACCGTACAAAACAGGCACATTGCCAAAATTCCCATATAAGGAAATCCGGGATAATCCAGACCGTAGTTATGGCCGATTGCGGTTAGAGGAGCATGCCACAGCCCCCAGATAATGCCATTTATTAAAAGCATGGGGAACAGGGACAGTTTTTCCTTCATTTTAGGGAGCAGATAGCCTCTCCAGCCCCATTCTTCTCCAAAGCAGGTAAAGAAATTTAAAACCGGAGCAAACAGTACTCCAAAGACAAGCTGTGCATAAAGCACGACAGGAGATATAGCGGAAAGAGCGGAAGCTTCTGCACCTGAAGCAGCAGCCTGTTCTCTTAAAAGATTCAGCATATTGGACATGGAAGGGTCAAAGGCGTCCGGATAAAGAAGGAAATAAACAAGGGCACCGATTGCAATCAATATACTTGGACCAAACCATGCCATGATATAGTAGATGATATGTCCTTTCAGATTGGGCCGGAGCATGGCTTTGTGAAAGCCCTCTTTTGTAACAAATCTGGTAATCAATACCCCAAGGGAAGGAAAGAACATGACAACGCCTATTAAAATCTGAGAAAGTGCGGCCATCAGAGGGTTTGCACTTTTTAGGGCAGGCCAGACGATACCGATTTCATAAAGATAGGTTATGAGAAAAGTAACGGCAAGATACATAATTATGCGTTTCACGGTCTTATTTTCAGTTTCCGGATTTTGGGAATTTTCAGTGTTTAGTGTTTCATTTAATGGTTTTTGGTCTGTTTTTGAAATCATATTAGTTTTCTCCTTACATTGTTTATATTTACTAAGAGAGAGTCTCTTTTAATCTTAACCAGTTCCCCATGCTTTTGCATTCTCTTATGTAAGTTATTGTTTTTGATGACTGCATGAATTCATTATATGGCATTTAACAGAGTAAGTCGATAGATATTAAAAAATATCCAAAAGCTTTCGTTCCTTCTCCTGAAAATCCCATATTCCCCTAAAAAGCAATTTGTGGTAAACTAGAACAAGCATAAGAGCAAGAGTAAACAATGAAAGCATGAAAAGGCAACAGCGATATGGAGGTTATATGGGTTTAACAGATGATTTTAACAGTGATGATAACAAGACCGGACTGCCGGTTATTTATATGTCTGTAGGGGTAATCAGCTTTATCCTTCTTATTTTATGTGTGGTGCTTGTGTCAAACAGAGAAGAACGCTACAGCGAAAGGGCAAGGGCGGCTGCGGAGAAAGAACAACAGGAAGCTTTGCTTGAGGAAGAAAATGCTTCGGAGTTAGAGCTGGGAGAATCCACGCTTACCTCTGACCAGCTGGACTTTTGGGATATGTATAAGGAAGATTCCGACAATTTAGGGGAAAACAAAACCCTTTCGGAAAATGACTATGGGAAAAAGGCACAGGAGCTTTTGGAAAAAGAGGGAGATTTGAAAAAAGAAGAGGATTTGTCGGAAGGGGGAACAAAGACCAAAGTAACCTTTCCGGACGGAAGTGAACAGTGGATAATGATAAATTCCTATATAGCCAGAAATAAATATGACTATGTAGGGCTGGTCAGTCAGGAACCGCTTATGAAGTATTATGAAAACGGACAGAAAATATCTTATATGGGGGTGGATGTAAGTAAATCCACAGGAACAGTTAATTTCAGCCAGTTGAAAAATGCCGGGATTGAATATGCAATGATACGGGTTGGCTCCAGAGGATATAGTACAGGGGAGCTTTCGGTGGATGAAAACTTTATTGCCAATATGGACAATGCAAAAAAGGCAGGACTGAGCGTTGGGGTTACTTTTTATTCTCAGGCTGTGACAGCGGAAGAGGCAATAGAGGAAGCAGAGTTAGTGATAGCTAATCTGGAAGGATATAGTATTACATATCCGGTAGTGTTTCATATGGATATGATTTCCAATGATAAAGCAAGAACCGATAACCTTAGTAAAATGCAGCTTACGGAGATAGCTGCCGCCTTTTGTGACCGGATAGAAAAAGCAGGATATAATTCCATGATATATGGAAATAAATACTGGCTTCTTCGGAAGGTGGATTTAACAAAGCTCGGAAAGTACGCAATATGGCTTTCACAGTCAGAGGACATTCCGGACTATCCATATACCTTTTCCATGTGGCAGTATACTCAGCATGGGAAAATTGCCGGGATTGAAGGAGAGGCCAATCTGAATATTTCTTTTGTGAATTATGATATGCGGTGATGGCAGGAAAGCATAGAAAAATAAATCAGGTATTATGGAGATTCATAATACCTGATTTATTTTTAAAATCCTGTCAGAAATTTTTATTTGTGAATAAATATCCGCATATTGGGAAGGCAGTAAATTCTCAATAAAATTTACCGGGAAATTTTTTTGAATCCCTTTTTGCTTAACGATATCGGCTGCCTTGTTAAAAGCAATAGCAGCTGTGATTTCGTCCGAATACGTTCCCACCACATAATCGCCGTTTATGTGTATTTTCACCTTATAAAATATTTCTTCTTTTTTCTTTATCTGAAAAACTCCGTGAAAACGATTGATAATTTGAATGTTTTCATAGCGAAAGTCTGTATCATCCCCGTTTTTAAAAAGATAGTCCCGGTTTTTTACTCCAAAATTCCGGATTCCATACCGGTTCAGGATGTTTACCTGCATGCCGTAATCGGCAACAAAAAAGTGTCCTCCCCGTTTCATGATTTTATGGACAGAATAATAAAATAAATCGTCAATATCAAAGGTAAGCACAAGCTCTTTGGAAAGATAATATTGAAAAAAGCGGTTTCGGATATAAACAGGAGTGCCGATATACATGCCGTTGTCACGAAAATTAAATAAAATTACCGCCTTTTCAAAAGAAAGGACGCAAGGCTGATAATGGTCTACGGTCAACTGTGTATTTTTTAATATCTGACCGGCTTCCAAATAAGCCTTGTGAGCTTCTGTTTCTTTTAAAAAGCTGCCAAGGCTGATATGTTTTTTTTGATATGTGATGGAGGAGCGATAATAAAGTTCTCCATTTTTTTTTCTTGCAGAAAATACACCTGAAAACTGTTTCATAGGTCGAAATCACTCACAAACTTTTCCTTATTGTCATATCTTATTATTTCTTAGTATATCATTTTCAAAAAAAATACTCAAATCAAGTATATTTTACCAAGTGGCTGTATAGAATAATCATTGAGATGTTACGAAAGTATTACGTCTTGTAACAAAAAAAGCAGATTTATTTCTGTTTCATTGCAGGAAGTTTTCAAACCATTTTAATTTTCCTGCTTAAGGAGGCAAAATGAAAAAAACAATTGGGAAGACAGTAATTGGTGTGGAATGCATCTTAATCCTGTTGCTGATTTTCCAAAATCCATTACAAGAGGAAGAAGTGGAAGAGGATAAGTACAGATTGATAAGCAGCATTTATGAAAAACAATTAGAGGAAGCGGTGTCTAACCCCAGAATAATAGACGAAGAAATTTTAGAAAGAAAAAAATTATACGACTTAAATGATACAGATTATAACAATCTACTTAGAATCGTAGAGGCAGAGGCATCCGGGGAAGGAGAAGAGGGAAAGCTCCTTGTTGCAAATGTAGTGTTGAACCGGGTGAACAGCAGAAAGTTTCCCAATACGGTAACAGAAGTAGTATTTCAAAGCAGTGGAGGCAAAACGCAGTTTGCGCCTACCAGGGACGGAAGGTTTTATTCCGTAAGAGTAACAGCGGAGACGGTAAGAGCCGTTGACAGGGCAATTTACGGAGAGGATATATCAGGAGGAGCCCTTTATTTCGTAGCAGTAAGCAAGGCATCCCGGGATAAGGTCGGGTGGTTCCAGAGAAAGCTTCAAAAAGTATGTTCCTATGGGGGGCATGATTTTTACAGATAAGAATCCATAGTATTTTTTCACTCTTTTTACGTGTATTTCTTGCAAGTGGTATGTTGATATGATAAAATAGGCACTGTGTAAAGAAAGATGTAAGCTTGTGGGTTGGTATATGATGGATACAAGAGGTTTTAAGCTGGCCCAAAACAGTGCACAAATTTATAAGTGATATCAATAAAATGTGAGGGATACATACTATGGAAATTTTATACAAAAGTACACGCAGCAACAGTGAACCTGTAAAGGCTTCCGAAGCAATTTTAAAAGGACTGGCAAAAGACGGAGGGCTGTTTGTTCCAACCAGCCTGCCAAAGCTTTCCCTGTCCATGGAAGAACTTTCCAAAATGAATTATCAGGAAACAGCCTATGAGGTCATGAAGCTGTTTTTGACAGATTTTACGGAAGAAGAGCTGAAGCATTGCATTAACAGCGCATATGACTCCAAATTTGATGTAGAAGAAATTGCGCCTTTGGCAGAAGCAAAAGGTGTGTATTATCTGGAACTGTTTCACGGCGCCACCATTGCGTTTAAGGATATGGCGCTTTCTATTCTGCCCCATCTGCTTACTACATCAGCAAAGAAAAATAATGTAAAAAATGATATCGTGATTCTGACAGCTACCTCCGGGGATACCGGAAAAGCAGCTTTAGCAGGCTTTGCAGATGTTCCGGGAACGAAGATTATCGTGTTCTACCCAAAGAACGGAGTAAGCCCTATTCAGGAAAAGCAGATGGTAACACAAAAGGGAGCCAATACCCATGTGGTAGGAATCCATGGAAACTTTGACGATGCCCAGACCGGAGTAAAAAAGCTGTTTGCGGATGAGGCGCTTGCAAAAGAAATGAATGAAAAGGGATTTCAGTTTTCCTCTGCAAACTCTATTAACATCGGACGTTTAGTGCCACAGGTAGTTTATTATGTATATGCCTACACACGGCTTTTGGCAAACGGAAAGCTGTCCGAAGGCGAGAAGATGAACGTGGTAGTGCCTACCGGTAACTTTGGTAATATTCTGGCAGCATATTATGCTAAAAATATGGGAGTGCCCATTGACAAGTTAGTGTGTGCTTCCAATGACAATAAAGTATTATATGATTTCTTCAGGACAGGAACCTATGACAGGAACAGAGAATTCATTTTAACATCATCTCCATCCATGGATATTCTGATTTCCAGCAATTTGGAAAGACTGATTTATAAAATAGCAGGTGAGGATTCTGCCGCCAATGCAGAGCGGATGGATTCCTTAAGCCGGAACGGCTCCTATGAAATTACGGAAGAAATGAAAAAGGAGCTGGCTGATTTCCGGGGAGGTTATGCTACAGAGGAGGAAGCCTTTGCATTTATCAAGGAGCTGTATGAGGATTGCGGTTATGTGATAGATACCCACACGGCAGTAGCAGGAGTTGTTTGTGAGAAATACCGGAAAGAAAGCAAAGATAATACAAAGACGATAGTTGCTTCTACTGCAAGCCCTTATAAGTTTACGAGAAGCGTTATGAATGCCATTGACTCAAAGTATGACTCCATGACGGATTTTGAACTGGTGGATGAGCTTTGCAGGCTTTCAGGGGTAACTGTTCCAAAGGCGATAGAGGAAATCAGAACCGCGCCGGTTCTGCATGATACAGTATGCGAAAAGGATGAGATGAAGGCGGTTGTTAAGAAGTTTTTGGGAATGGAATAAATAAGAAGTGTAGAAATTATATTGAAAAGGAATAAAAAGCAATTTGGAAAGGCATCTTTTCGGATTGCTTTTTTATAATGTGTAAAAACTTATTGTCATATTATGAAATTTAATTTATAATAATAGAAAAAGATAAATATATTACATAAAATGGAGGAAAAATGAATATAGGAATTTGTGATGATGAGGAGGAAATACTAGTATCTTTAAGCAGAATAATAACAGAAATTATGTGTGAGTGCAAACAGGACATTCAGATTTATTTGTATCATTCGGGAGAAAAGCTTCTAAAGGGAAATGTGATTCTTGATATATTGTTTTTGGATATAGAAATGCCGGAAATGGACGGGATTGAGACTGGGAAAAGATTTATTGAACAACATGGGGAATGCAAAATTATTATGTCGACCAGTAAGACAGAAAGATTTAAAGAGGCTTTTAAAATCAATGCATTTCGGTTTATTACAAAGCCATTTCAGAAAGAGGAAATAAAAGAAGCATTAAACGATGTGGTAAAAACTATGTTGGGAATAAAGAAACTGGAAGTATATAAAAAACGAGTCAGATATGAGATTTTGGAAAAGGATATTTCATACATTATGTCAGTGGATAGTTATGTGGAAATTTATGTAAAGGAAGAAATATTTAGAAGTGAGTTATCGTTGAACAAATTGGAAGAACAATTAGAACCGGAATTGTTCTGCAGAGTAAATCGACAATGTATTGTTAATTTAGGGCGGATAGGACTTTATAAAAAAGGTCAGATACATATAGGAGAAAATAGCATAAAGGTTTCTTTACGAAGGAAAACAGAATTTGAGAAGAGGAAGATAATTTATGATATGGAATATACATAATATTGTTTTTGGATGTGGATTAGGAATACTGGCTTTTAGTGAAATGTTAAAATTCCGGTTATTTATGGAAAAAGTCTTCGGCTTTTCCATGTACGGCTTTTGGAGAGTTACAATCATATTTTCTGTCTGCATAGCGGTATTGTCTAAAATATCTGTGGTTTTAGAAGCATATAAAATTATTATTATGGTATTGTCACCTATCATTCTTTCATTTATAAGTAAGGGAAGCAAGATAAAAAAACTAATATTTTTTTCAATGACATTTTTACTGGTAACTTTTGTAGATGAAATATTATCACGTATGATAGAGATTGTATTTTCAAAATATGTCATATTAGGACAGGAACAATATGCCTATCTATTATCCAATCTGATTGTTTTGATGGTTTTAATTTTTATTTGTTTCTATAAATCAAGCAGAAGCTATATGAAAAGAAAGAATTTAAATGTTATAACATGCATTTTTTTAGTTTTTATAGGAATTTCTATGCCAATGGCAATAGTTACACTGGAAGAGATAGTAGAATATATGAAAGATGAGCAGTTAATTAATACTGTAAGACAACTAATATTTATTTTATTTATAGGACTGATTATGATTATATTAATTATTTTATATGTATATGATATGAATATTAGGATGGAACATTATCTTGAATATGAACGGATGTTAAAAGAAACACAGAAAAATTATTATGAATCATTACTGCAAAAAGAAGAAAAAACAAGAAGATATCGGCACGATATGGCAAATCATCTTGTATGCTTAAGTGAGCTTGCAAAAAGAGGAGAAAATTCCAAAGTTATAGAATATATTAAACAAATGCAAAACTATTACGAAGGAATACAAAATAGTTGTTATAGCGTGGGAAATCAAATTATTGATATTATAATAAACCATTGGGTTCAGGAACTAGAAGATATAAATGTGATTGTACGTGGAGCCTGTGGAGATAATCTGGCGATAGATTCTATTGTACTATGTATCATTTTTTCTAATTTACTTCAAAATGCAGTAGAAGAACTGAAAAAACCAGATTTAGCGGACAAGTATTTAAAAGTATCTGCATATCAAAAAAAGAGTATGTAAAAATAGAAATATGGAATTCCTCGGGGAAAAAGGAGTTTCAGAAAAAAACAGGGCTTCCTAAAACCACCAAGAAGGACGGGGAAAATCATGGAATCGGATTGAGAAATGTAAAGGAGACAATTGAGAAAAATAAGGGCTGTTTTGATTGTGCATGGAGTGAAGGGAGTTTCAGGGTTTCGGTCATTCTGCCCCTGAATAAATCTTGTAATTGAACGTTCACGAACTTATCCTTGCGTTCACGAACTTATCATTGAAAATAGAGTATATATCTGATAAGTTGAAGAAAAGGAAGGTAGATATTATGAGTTTTAGTTTATATGTAATGGAAACTTTCAACTCGGGTTTTTGGAAATGGCTGCGAAATCTTTTATAAAAATGCAGGCTGTATAAAGGAAAAAAAGGAGAATAAGGTTGAAAAAGAATAGTAGAGGGTATCCATTCCCTTAATTGCATTACAA
>CAJUEX010000012.1:8355-82828 GCA_910585715.1 uncultured Lachnospiraceae bacterium | reverse complement strand
TACTAAGGGATATCCGAAAAGTAAATAGAAAATATTTATGTCGCTTACTATAATTATTATCATGATTGGCGCTTTAAGCGGTTGTGGGGCAAATCTATTAAAAGATGAAAAATGTGATGCATATTTGGAGCAATCCATTGAGGCAATTGCAGGGAAAGATAAGGAAACCTTTCAAGGATTATTTTGGAAAGAAATTATGGAAAGCAGCGAAACAGATTGGGATGAAGCCACCAATGATGTCATGGAAAACTGGAAAGGGAGTCTGGAAAGCTATGAAATGACTGGAAAAAATGTCAATGTAAATAGCAAGAATTTTAACACCAAAACATATGTTCAATGTACATATCGTGTTGTTACCACAGAGGAGACTTATAATGTTGTAATAGTCAGAGTAGAGGATAAGGAAGGGCTTGATGCCATAAGTAGATTTTACTTTGAAAAAAATTATGAGAAATAATCAGGTGAATTAAAACGGTGCTTATGGAAATCAGGCTTAAAAGACGGATGTATTATTATGATTAAATTTTTGGATTTATTTCATAGATGAAATGTCACTATTATTATCAAAAAAGAGATGATACAGCAGATAAGATAATCAAGGAGAATGATATGGATAATTATAGTTATCTACTTATTATTTATATATATGTGATGCATTTTGTGATTTTGACATATTATCAGGAATTTCTGTTTGCAAGACAGCCATGGTTTAGAGGTGTAATCAGAACAGCTCGTATAGAAGGGTTTGGAAAATGCCAATTTGCATTTGGTTCAAGAGCTGCTCTTGAACATTATACAATAGTCAGTTATTTCATAGGAAATCAGAAGTATACAGGAAAAATATCCAGAAGTATGGACGACCAGCTGGATAAGAAAATAGTGTTAGCAGTAAATGGAAAGGTGGCCGCCAGATATGAAAAATGCAATTGGTACATTGGGCAGAGGCAATGTAACGGAATAAATGAAAGTGGGACTTCTTTATGCAATTATTGCATTTTCATTTATGCAATCTTACAGGTAATAGCGCTGATTAGTCTTATGGCAGGATGCATCCAACATGATTTCAGGTGGGCAAAGATGTATTTGATTTATATTTTGGTTGCCGTACTTTCTTATGTGTTTTTAAAACAGATAATTGAGATGAGAAATTTCATGTGGAAGAAGGACACAGGAGGGATGAAGATAGATGAAAACGAATGGCGAAAGGGACTAATTGCTTTCTTTGCCATATCGTCATTGATATATGGCTTGTTTTTGTATTTCATAATAATGGCACATAGTAATGTGAGCAGTATATGCATCTGCATGGTAGGCATTATTTCAACTATTATTGTTGTCGCGTTCTTGGCAAAAGGGCTGGAGGAAAAAGAAGAGATTTCCATCCCGGATAGCAGGATTGTTTTAGCAGAAGTAATTTTCGTAGATAACACCCACGAAACCAAAAAGCTTATATGCCAAGCAAAGAATGACCAGGAGGTAATACAATACCAAAAAATACAGTATATTAACTTCCGGGAAAAAATTGGAGACTTTGTGGAAGTCAGGCTGGAATTGGAAGATGAGAGTAAATATGAGGTGTTAAATCAAATTGAGGATTAGCTGATATTTATGTTTTGTAAGTGGTTTTGTTATGAATTATTTGTAACAGATATAAGGCGGGATTACAATTTATAAGTATGGACGGCTGGCAAAGACACCTGTCCAGACGGCACGGTGGAGAAAAACATATACCTTGTAGTATTTAACTGAGAAATAGCATATGGGATAGCTGATGAAACAAAAAGAAACGGATTACAGATAATATATGTTTTTAGAAAAAGAAAAAATAGAAAATAGAGCAAGTAAATTTTATAAAAGAATATCTTTGATTCAAAGTAGAATTTTTCAAGGAGTTTTAATTGCAATCATTTTAAATAATCTATTATTTATGTGTATTATGTTCTTTACGATAGAGGAACATCGTTTTGAATTAATGAATATGACACACTTGGGTTTTAAATTGACTGCAATTGCAAGCGAGTTGATAATAATATTTATCCTATTCCATTTATTAAGGGGGGATGAGCGCAAATTTAACAGGCTGGTACAAAATGGAATTTTACTAAAAACAACAATAGATAAAAATGTAAGTGGTGAGATTTGGCCTGCAAGAACCAGGTCTTTCCGAATTCAAAGTTATTATATTTGTGAAGATGAAGTGCGTCTGGTATTTTATCAGGTAAAAAACTTGAATATTAGTAGAATTTCGGAGACTTTGTTTCCGGGGTCTCTTGAAGAAATTTTGAAGAAAGAAGAGTACATTAATGTTTTGGTAAATCCTTTCAAAGAGAATGAATATTTTATTATGATGGACGAAATTGAAATATTATCAGAAGATAAGAATAAGGCCATATATGGGAATCCAAATTTAAGCAAAACGCTATTGATGGTATTAGCGGTTGAATATATTGTCTGGATATTCTGTTTTTTTATCTGAAAGAGTTTATAAGAAATTTATGTAACTGTAAATTCAGTCCGAAAAAAATCGGTTACGGGAATAGACAAAGAGGTTGTTTTTAAATGTGTGTATAAAACATTTCCAAAATCTTTACAATAGGAGAAAATCATGAGTTTAAAAGCTATATTGACACTAACATTAATAGTATTTTATTATGCCATGCTCACATATTTCGAAGAATTCCTCACAGCCAGACATCCTTTCTTTAAAAAACATTTAAAAACAGGCATTATCCAGGAATTTGGCAGCTCCAGGATTTTTTACAGATCAAGGGCAATGAGAGAATTTTATACGATAGTCAAGTATCATGATAATGATAAAGAACATACCGTGAAAATATCCCGCAGTCTGGATGATTGTGTTGACGGGAAAATTATTCTGGCAGTAGGAAAAAACAATACTGCCGTAAGATATGGAAAATGCAATTGGTATAATGAAGAAGACGGAGCCTCCTGTTCCGGGAAAACTATTTTAGCGCTTTTTGTATTTGTAATTATAATCTTTCATATTATAATAATATGGGCTAATGAAATAAAGCAGGTATATTCCGTTTTTTTACCATTTATGATGATACATTACTTGTGCCTCCCGTTTATTATCAGGCTAAGAAATTCACTCTGGCAATTAAAATAATAAAATTTTCAGCTTAATATACAGCACATTGGAGAAAACAAATTTATGAAAAAGCAACTTATGAAAAAACAATTTTTGAAAAAACGCCATAAAATACTATTAATCCTGCTTATCCTGTTTCTGGTTTTCAGCTTTTGGCAGAACAACGACCTGACAACAACAAAATACACCTACTCATCGGAAAAAATCACAACAGAAATGGACGGTTATAAAATTGTACAGATTTCAGACCTGCACAATAAGCGCTTTGGGAAAAACCAGACCCGGCTTTTAAAAGCCGTATCAAAGGAAAATCCGGATATCATTGTGGTAACGGGAGACTTGGCAGAGCCCGGACATACTGACCATGCAATGGATTTTATGGAAGGCGCCGCTAAAATCGCACCGGTTTATTATGTGACCGGTAATCACGAGAACTGGATGACTGATGATGAGAAGCAGAAACTAATGAAAAGTCTTTCGGAAAAAGGAATCATTATATTGGAAAACGAAACAAAAGAAATATCCTGTGGAACAGAAAGCTTTCTGATAGCAGGGCTTGCAGATGAAAATCTGGGTGATGACACCCTGCACAATCTGCTTGAGGAAACAAACAAGGAATTTGTCCTTTTATTGGCTCATGAACCTCAATATCTGGAACGATACAGCAGGGAAAAGGTGGATTTGGTTCTTACAGGACATGCTCATGGAGGACAGTTTCGCATTCCCTTTGTGGGCGGGCTTATAGCTCCGGATCAGGGATTTTTTCCCAAGTACACTTCCGGGCGGCATGAAATGTCAGATACTGTAATGTTCATCAGCCGCGGGCTTGGCAATAGCGTTATTCCCGTCAGGGTGTTTAACAGACCGGAGATTGTATCTATTGAATTGAGAAAAAATTCAGCCTTTATTTCTGACATGGATGGACTTGAAATACGGGATTTTGAAGAGCCACCTTTTTTGCCTGTATGGATTGTGGAAGAGGGAACAGAAGATAAGACCCGTACGGCAGAGTATAAAAGCCGGGAGGCATTGTTAGCGGAGTTTGGATTTGAAAATAGTGCTCCTGTATATCAATATTATGACAGGCACAATAATCTCCAGTTAGAATTATATCAGAACGGACCATCAGGACAGTTTTGCGGTATTGCTTATGAATATTATGTTAACAGCCAAAAGGAAAAATGTGCGAAGCTGTATGGATTTGCCGGGAATACCGTTTTAAAAGAAAAGTGGAAAGGAGAGGATGCCTATTCCAAAATATATGAAGGGAAGCCGGATGAGCAAGATTTAGTAAAAGACTATAATGAAATCATGGAATATACACCAGCAGGTAAGCCGGATTATTTTTTGTCACAGGGGCTGTTGGAAGAAGCTTCCGAAAACAGTGAGCCTGAAAAATTAAAAGAAATAAAATACGTATATCGGGATGATGGAACTTTATTTTATAGGAGTTATAATCACAATCCAAAAGTGTTTGGCACAACACTCTGCGTTCTCGACAGTTATTATGATGAAAAAGAATGCGTAATCTATGAGAGAGGATATACTACTCATGGACATTTGGAAGATTATTATATTTATGAAGCAAAGGAAGATACTCCCGCATATCTTTTGGAGCTTGATTATTCTCAGGGATATGCATATCCTTGCATGATAGAGTATCAATAACCATTAGTTCACATGGAAAATCCTGATTCTGAAAATTTAATTATATAGAGATAATCTGATTTGAAATTCATATCAATAAAAATTTATAATATAGCATATTTCAAAGTCTACAATACAGCATATATCAACGTCCCCACCACCCCGGTGCCGAAAATAACCTGAATGGCATTTAAATGATATTTCCGAATCAGAAAAAAGCCTGCCAGAAATAACACACATTCCACAGGCCGAAGATTTCCAAAAGCAGCCGGAGCATCCCCGAAAATCCCCAAAAGAAGAATGGATAATCCGGCAGAGGCAATTAAGGCTACAACTGCAG
Source organism: uncultured Lachnospiraceae bacterium (assembly GCA_910585715.1). GTDB lineage: Bacteria > Bacillota > Clostridia > Lachnospirales > Lachnospiraceae > RGIG3040. The sequence continues at coordinate 77,729 of CAJUEX010000012.1, read as the reverse complement.
GCCGCAGCGCTGACAACACCTTTTGTACTTCATCTAACTGCCGGTATTTATAATAAAAGTGGGCAAGCACAAGGCAGATAAAAAAAGAAGGCAGAATACAGCCCAGAGTACAAATCAGAGCGCCCGGAATACCGGCAAGCCTTGTTCCCACAAAGGTTGCCGAGTTTATGGATATGGGGCCCGGCGTCATTTCCGCAATAGTAATCAAATCAGTAAATTCTTCTAAAGACAGTAACTTATGAGTTTCCACAATCTGATTCTGAATCAGGGGAATAGCAGCATATCCGCCTCCTACGCTGAACAGCCCCACCTTAATAAAACTAAAGAACAATCTCCATATCATAATTTACCGGTCTCCTTTTTCCCTTTTTTCCGTGTCAGCGAAATCAACACATTCGCTATGCCGATTCCAAGACAAATAAGAATAATCAGCATTGCACTTATGTCAAAAATTGCAGCAGCCAAAAATGCTATTACCATCATTCCAATGTAAAAGGATTTTTTGGTTTTCCAGACGTTTTTAGCAAGATTTAAGACTACATCAAAAATAACGGCGGCAACTCCAACCCTCATGACCTGTAATGCAGTTGCAATTATCTGATTTTCCCGAAACTGGCTGTAGAAAACAGAAATCAGGGAAATAATCACCATCGGGGGTATGGCAGTTCCAAGAATTGCCACTATCGTTCCCATAATCCCGGCCATGCGGTAGCCAAGGATTACCGAGGCATTAATGGGGATGGGACCGGGAGAGGACTGTGCAATAGCCGTAATATCCAGCATTTCATTTTCATCCAGCCATTTCAGCTCTTCCACGAACTTCTTTTTCATAAGGGAAACAATAACGAAGCCACCGCCAAATGTAAAAGCGCTTAATGTAAATGTGGCCCAAAACAGCTGCAATAAAATTTTAGATTTATTTTCTTTCATGTTCCTTTTGTCCTTTTTAATAAAATGATATTTTGTGGGCTGATATAAAACAAGCTGTTAATAGTATGACTCATATTGCTTTTTTTATGTGTTTCCGCCTGTGGTGGACCTGTTGACTGAATTGTAAACAAAATCCCAAAGAAAATCAATGAAAAGACTGCAGTAGTGTGTTGACATTCCTATAAGACTGTGGTAGTGTGTAATCGGATAAACTACTGCAGTCTTATGAGAGGAGCGATTGCTATGGATATAAAATTATTTGATTCGGAGCTAAAAGTTATGGATGTGATATGGCGGGAGGGAGATACAACGGCAAAGCATATTTCAGACGTGTTAAAAGAAGAGGTGGGCTGGAATATGAACACCACCTATACGCTGATTAAAAGGTGCATAAAAAAAGGAGCTGTCAGGCGCTATGAGCCAAATTTCATGTGTCATGCCCTTATTCCGAAGGAAGAGGTGCAGGAGGCTGAAACAAACGAACTCATCAACAAAATCTTTGACGGCTCTGCCGATAAGCTGTTTGCATCCCTTCTTAATAGAAAAAAGCTTTCACCGGAGCAAATTGAAAAGCTGAAACAGATTGTCGGGAATTTAGAGTGAGACAGGAGGTGATGGATATGAGTCTGCTGCAAATGAGTATTTCGGGCGGCGTTATGATTTTTGTGGTTTGTATCATAAGAGTATTGGGCTTAAACAGGCTTCCTAAAAAGACATTTCCTGTTTTATGGGAACTTGTATTGGTGCGCCTGTTGATTCCTTACAGTATTCCGGCTTCATTCAGCATATATTCTATTTTGTCCCGGATATTATTTCAGTTTGAATTGTCTCCAAATGCACTGGCAAAAAATGTATTGTCTGCAGTATCTGACCATGAGATGGAAATAGCAGACCCGGCTGCAGCCTCTGACTATGTAATGGAAATGGCAGACCCGGCTGTAACACCAATTTGGAAGCATTTGGAACTATCCCCCCTATGGGCAATCTGGATGGCAGGAGTTTTTCTGTGCGCAGTCAGTTTTCTCTTTTTTTATATAAGGTGTATAAGAGAATTCAGAACGGCGCTGCCGGCAGAGCATAAAAATGCAGGACAGTGGATAAAGGAACATCCAATAACCCGTTCCATATCCGTCCGGCAGTTAAACGGCATTATGTCGCCTCTTACTTATGGAATTTTCCATCCGGTGATTTTAATGCCGAAAACAACAGACTGGGACGATACAAAGCAATTGAAGTATATGCTTGAACATGAATTTGTACATATACAAAGATGGGATGGGCTTACAAAGCTTATCCTGATTGGAGCCTTATGCATCCATTGGTTCAATCCCCTTGTATGGCTTTTGTTTTTTCTGTTTAACCGGGATATGGAGCTGGTCTGTGATGAAACAGTGGTACAGCGTTTTGGAGAAGGGGCAAAAGCAGCCTATGCCCTTTCTTTAATCCGGATGGAAGAAACAAAAAGCGGCCTGGCTCCTCTTTGCAATAATTTCAGCAAACATGCTATTCAAGAAAGGATTGAGTCTATTATGAAGATAAAAAAAGCTACTATCTTTACGTCTGTTGCCGCAATTATGCTGACTATCTGTATTGCAGCCTTATTTGCCACATCAAAAGCTGATTTTGGCGGAGGAGAAGAATCAGGCACGCTGGAGCAGTTACTGAAGGAATATGAAAAATATGACATTGTAATGAAACACGGCACTATGTATTATAAGGATGAACCGGTTCGGTATTTTCTGGATGGATATGAATTTGGGGACGGCGGCGTAGTAAGCAGGTATCAGTATCATAATGAAAAAGGAACCGTTGATGTCCATACTATCTATCCAAATACCCAAAACGAAGATGGAAGCACTACATTATTTGGAGATATAATAAGTATAGAACCATATTCTAAAGAAGAATTTCAAGCAAGAGTATTTTCTAATGAGCCGTCTTTAGAGGCTGTAACAGATACTGCTGCCACTACGGAAGCTGCCGCTAACGGAAAAAAGGAGGAAGCCATATTTGTGGAAGAACCCTTGGAAATGGAAGCTACAAGCCATATGGCATACGCAGACGGTGAAGCTACAGCGGGCGGAACTACCTTTCAGGAAATATTTGCTTCTTACGAAAAGTATGGTATTACTTATGAAGAGCGGGCAGACGATTCCCATTCCATAAGAAATGTATATTTTAACGGTAAATTAGTGAAAAAATTTATAGATAATAATCAGGACGGTTCTTTCAGTTTTGAATCCTCGGACGGGGGGACTATAATGGTTCAAACGGTCTATGACGGAAATGGGAAGCTGGCAGGAGTGAAAGCATACTAAACACCCCGAAAACAGGCAATGTAACATGCAATGCAACTGAAATGTTACATATGGAAATTCAAAATTGGTAGAAGGTTTACCGAAAAAAAATTAGGATGAAGAAAAAACAGGAGGTGCCCTATGGCAATAGGAAGTAAAATTGCAAGCGCAAGAAAAGCAAAAAACCTGACCCAGGAACAGTTAGCGGAAATAATGAATGTTACAAGACAGTCTGTATCCAGATGGGAATCGGAACAGTCCTATCCGGAAATGGATAAGATAGGCTTTCTGGCAGAAGCATTAGGAGTAAGCTGTGACTACTTATTAAGGGAGGAGCAGGAAACCGCAGATACAAAAACAGAAAGCTCAAATCCGGTGACACGCCTGTTATATGCAGCAAAGGGAAAAAAGGTGAAGCTTAATTTTTATGATGATTCAGACGCAGAGCTTTTGAACGAAACCTGTGTCATTACGGATTTTGACGGTCAGTGGATGAGCGTGGAGTATAATAAAGGAAAGAAACAAAAACAAAAGCTGATTCCCATATCTTCCCTTATGTCCGTTCAATATGTAAAGGAGGGAAAGTAGGATATGGATACATTGGCATATATGGCAGCATTTATTGCCTTTCTCTGGTGCTGCAGCCTTTCAGAAAGAGTACATAAGCTGGAAAGAAAACTAAAGGCGGCGGGAATCGGTACAAAGGAAAAAAGCTCCTTGAAGGGAATTTTGGAAAAGAGCAAAGGAAAATCCGTAAAGCTTGATTTTGAAAACAGCATGGAAATCGTGGACAGGTACAGTCTGGTTGAAGATGTGGATGAAGAGTGGATTTTAGTGAAAGAGGAAAAAGGGGAGGTGGAAAAACTCATAAGAATTGATGATATAAAAAATGTGCAGTTTAAAAAGTGACCATCTTGCAGAAAATCCTTCCAAAGCTTATAATAAAAAAGAAATGCTGACAGGGAGCGAGGAGGAAGGGAAAATGAAAGAATGTTGTAAGTTTCTATTTTTGTTTGTTTTCTTCATACTGTTGAACGGCAGCTTCACAGCAGAGGTTTTTGCCGGAACAACCATGAAAATATCGGAACTTACAGAAAAAGAGCAATATGATTCCAAATATTATCAGCCGCTCCATACAAAAACTGAACAACGTCAGTTAAACAGTATGGCTGGCACAGCACATACTTTGGAAAACGAAATTATAAACGGCTTGCGGCAGAGGAAAGAAAGCATAGATGTACAGGACTTTCAACTGCATGCCAACGATATCAGTACCTGCTATTATCAGATTTTAAATAATTATCCGGAATTTTTCTTTGTGGCATCCAGATTCCGTTATATGCAAAAGGATGATGGAGAAGTTATTTCTATTTTGCCTGTCTACGCCATGGATGAACAGGAAACAAAAATAATTACAGGGCAGATGAATGCAGCGGCAGCAAAAGCTACAGCAAATATTACAGAAGATATGACCGATTATGAAAAAGCCCTGCTTGTTCATGACTGGCTTGCGGTATACTGCGAATATGATTATGAAAGATATTTGTCAAATTCCATTCCAGCCGAATCCCATACGGCATACGGCGCTCTGACAAAGCAGTTAGCCGTATGTGATGGTTATTCAAAGGCGTTTCAGTATATTATGCAGAACAAGCTGGGCATTCCCTGTTACCTTACAAGCAGCAGCGAAATAAATCATGCATGGAATATTATTTTTATTAACGGGCAGTATTATCATGTTGATGTTACATGGGACGACCCGGTATGGGATCAGATTGGAAGGGTAAAGCATACAAATTTTCTGCGAAGCGATGCCGGAATTAAGGAAACGGAACATACCGGATGGGACAGCACCCTGAAGGCAGAGGATGATTCTTATAAGAATGCATTGTGGGCACAGTCATCCGGCAGCATAATATATAACGGCGGCTTCTGGTATTATGTGGATGAAGATACATTTAAGCTTTATAAAACAGAAGATATTTTAAGAGGCAGCAAAAAGGAATTATATACATTTGACAAATGGTCGGCAGGGGGGAGCAGCTATTATACAAGGGCATTTTCCTATCCTCAGATTTATCAGAATAAACTGATTTTTAACGGTCCGAAACAAATATACAGCATGCCGTTTTCCACAGAAAATGTGGCTGTTTTATATGAACCGGAGGAAATCCTGTCAGATAAAGACAATATTTATGGATTTAAACTGGAAGGGACTACTATGCATTATGCCATTCATTCAACGCCCAACCTTTCCACTTCGCAAAGCAGTTATATAAAATCAACCACTCTGCCAAATCAGTTGCGCGGAACTGTGGAGATAAACGGAGAACTGCGGTATGGCAATACGCTGACTGCCACGGCAGCATTAGAGGGAATCAGTGACGGAGTCATTTACCGCTGGTATCGGGACGGGATTTTGGTATTAAACGGAGATGAAAATACATACAGGCTGACAGGGAAAGATATAGGCAGGACCATTACAGTACAAGTTATGCATGAGAATTATATCGGAGAAGTAACAAAAGAGGCAGGTATAATTCAAAAGGCGATTCCCAAACCGCCTGCGGAGCCGGTATTGGTCAAAGGGGCATATGGCAGTACCTTGTCAGAGCTTGTGTTGCCGGACGGCTATGCATGGCAGCATCCGCAGACTGTTTTATCAAGTCTCGGACAGAAGGCCTATCCGGTAACGTATTGTCCGGACAGTGAATTGTATGAGACGATTGACGGCATAGAAGCCACGGTAATAATAGAGTGTATTGCTCACGTATGGGATGACGGAGTAGAAATAAAGAAGGCGGACTGTACAGAGAAAGGAAGCATTTTCTATACTTGTACCATATGTGGTGAAACAAAGACAGAAGTTATAGAAGCTACGGGACATCAAAATGCGGAAGTAAGGGGGCAGAAGGAAGCAACCTGTATTTCAAAAGGGTATACCGGAGACATATACTGCAAGGATTGTGGACAAAAGATTGAAACAGGAAGTGAGATTATAGCAGTAAATGCCCATAACTGGGATGCAGGAAAAATAACAAAAGAACCAACCGCTACAGAAAAAGGAACCAGGCTGTTTACCTGCCTGCTGTGCCATGCAGTAAAAACAGAGGATGTGGCGCCCCTTGGCAATGAAGATAACAATACAAAAGAGGAACAGAATCCGTCTGATAAACCATCTGATAAGGAATCCGAGGATACTCCCGTAAATAAAATACCGGAAAAGGGAGCACGTTTGTCCCATGGCAAAATGAGCTATAAGGTCACCGGAAAAGGCCCCCGAAACGGAACAGTGGAATTTGTAAAAACAACTTCTGCTTCAAAGACAATTACCATTCCTGCCACTGTCACTGTAGATGGCATTACCTATAAGGTTACTTCTATAGCACCAAGGGCGCTGAAAGGAAAAACAAAGGTGACAAAAGCAGTAATCGGTGCAAACGTTACGAAAATCGGTAAGGAAGCATTCAGCGGCTGCCGAAAGTTAAAAACAATTACAATTAAATCTACCAAAATAAAAACAATCGGGGCCAATGCAATCAAAAATATATATAAAAAGGCAAAAATATACTGTCCGAAAAAGAAGAGGAATGCTTACAAAAAATTATTTAAGTCTAAAACCGGATTTAAGAAAACCATGTCTATTAAATAATATCTTTGCGAGAAAAAACTATTAAATATAAAGGAGAAATAAAATGAGCATAAAAATTGGAATTTTAGGCTACGGCAATTTGGGAAGGGGCGTGGAATGCGCTATCAGGCAAAATCCGGATATGGAGTTAGCCGCAGTATTTACCCGGAGAAATCCAAAAGAAGTGTCTATCCTGACAAAGACCGCAAAAGTCTGTCATGCGGAGGAAGCGGCAGAATGGAAGGATAAAATTGATGTAATGATTTTATGCGGCGGAAGCGCAACAGATTTGCCGAAGCAGTCGCCGGAATTTGCAAAAATGTTCAATATCGTGGACAGCTTTGATACCCATGCAAATATTCCGGAGCACTTTGCCAATGTGGATGAAGCGGCAAAGCAAGGGGGCAGGGTAGGTATTATTTCAGTGGGCTGGGACCCCGGCATGTTTTCTTTAAACAGAATGTACGCTAATGCCATCCTGCCGGAAGGAAAGGATTATACTTTTTGGGGTAAAGGTGTCAGTCAGGGACATTCTGATGCCATCCGCCGGATTGCAGGGGTGAAAAATGCAAAGCAGTACACCATTCCGGTAGAATCTGCATTAGAGGCAGTGAGAAAGGGAGAAAATCCGGAGCTTACCACCCGCCAGAAGCATACAAGAGAATGCTTTGTGGTGTTGGAAGAGGGGGCGGATGCAGCCAGGGTAGAAAATGAAATCAAGACTATGCCGAATTATTTTGCAGACTACGATACTACCGTGCATTTTATCACTGAAGAGGAACTGCAGAAAAACCACAGCGGCATCCCCCATGGAGGCTTTGTGCTTAGAAGCGGCAAAACCGGCTGGCAGGAAGAAAACAGCCATCTGATTGAATACAGTATTAAGCTGGATTCCAATCCGGAATTTACATCCTGTGTCATTGTTGCTTATGCAAGAGCCGCTTATCGTCTCTACACAGAAGGACAGACAGGCTGCAAGACAGTGTTCGATATCGCACCTGCATATTTAAGCGCAAAGGATGGAGCAGAGCTTCGGGCTTCCATGCTTTGATAGATATATTCATACAAGGTTGCATGCTGTACCTCATGTAACCGTTCAGTCCTCCGTTTTTCCATCCAGGAATCGGGAGAGGCTGCAGGCAGAAAATGATTTCTGAAGGAGCCCTTATAAAAACGCCAGCACTTAGCGAGGTTCTTTCGAGCTTAGTACTGCTGCGTTTTTATCAGAGCGGGAGCGTGGCGACGCAGAAACATTTTCTGCCTGCAGCCTCTCCCGATTCCTGGATGGAAAAACGGAGGACTGAACAGCAACTGCCGCACAATTGTTTATACGCAATTGTGTGGCATTTTTTTTTCCGACATGTTACAATATTCAAAAATAGCAATTCAACGGCTGCTGCAACGGGAGAAACACATATGAAACGAAATATTGATTTAAAGGATATATCCGATGGAAGGCTTTATGGATTAAATGATATGGTGAAAGCAGGCTGCAGCGATTGTAAAGGTTGTTCTTCCTGCTGTAGGGACATGGGAAGTTCTATTATTTTAGACCCTCTGGATATTCACAGGATTACCGGGAATCTGGGGCTTGCTTTTGACCAGATGTTGACGGAAGAACCGGCAAAGATTGAATTAAATGTGGTGGATGGCATTATCCTTCCTAATTTAAAGATGGCAGGTTCGGCAAAAAGCTGTGTGTTTTTAAATCAGGAAGGCAGATGTAGCATTCATTCCTTTCGTCCCGGCATCTGCCGGATTTTTCCTTTGGGAAGATACTATGAAAACAACTCATTCCAATATTTCCTGCAGATTCACGAATGTAAAAATCAAAACAGAGTCAAAATTAAAGTGCGAAAATGGGTGGACACCCCCGATATCAAAGCATATGAAGGCTTTGTGGCGGAATGGCATTTCTTTTTAAATGACACCGAACAGCTTATTGCCGGTTTGGAAAAAGAGGATGTCATAAAATCCATGAATCTTTATATACTGAATCATTTTTACAGAAAGCCTTATGATAAAAATGAGGATTTTTATGTGCAGTTTCAGGAGCGGCTGAAGGAAGCAAAAAGCCGTATGAAAGATATATAAAAAGATAGATATACAATAGTTGAAAATCTTTCTTTGTATGACTTCCTATAATGGGATATAACCGGAAAATAACAGATAGCCAATTGTGAAAATGCTGCCGCAATTTATTGTGCAAAACAGACAGTGCCCCGGAAATAACAGCCAGGCAATTGGGGTGGCAGGATATTTTCGCAATAATCTGTTAAAAACAGAAAAGAAAAAGGAGAAAAGAATGGAAGAAAAAAGATTTGCACTGCTGATTGATTCAGATAACATTTCAGCAAAGTATGTAAAAAATATTCTGGATGAATTAACAAAATACGGAGTAGTGACCAATAAAAGAATTTACGGGGACTGGACGAAAACAGAGACAAGCTCATGGAAGGATGTATTATTAAAGCATTCCATTCAGCCCATGCAGCAGTTTGCCTATACAAAAGGGAAAAACGCCACCGATTCCTTTATGATTATCGATGCCATGGATATTTTATATTCCAATACGGTGGAGGGCTTTTGTCTGGTAACAAGCGACAGCGACTTTACAAGGCTGGCGGCAAGGCTGAGAGAGGCCGGAAAAATGGTAGTGGGCATGGGAGAAAGCAAGACGCCGGAGGCTTTTATTTCTGCTTGTGACAAATTTACCTATCTTGGAAATATAAGCGGCGAAGATGAGCTGGAAGGCAACAGCAAGAAGGAAAAGAAGCATACAAGGAAAGTGGGAGAAATAGAAAATGCGATTTTGACCATTTTAGACGAAAAAGAAAGTATAGACGGAAAGACCAAAACCGATATTGGCGAGGTTGGAAGCAGGCTTGTAAAAATGTATCCGGATTTTGATGTGCGTAACTACGGGTACACCAAGTTTTCCACCTTCTGCGAAGGTCTGAAATCCATTAAGCTTTATAAAACCGATAAGAGCATTTTGATTTCTCTGGCAAATAAAGATGAAGAGGAGACTTTAAAGCTTCTTGAGGAAATCGTGAAACAGGCGGGGGCAAATGGGATTGATTTAGGTACGCTGGGACAGAAGCTGAAAGAGGCTGACCCGACTTTCAATGTGAAAAAGTATGGGTTTTCGCAGTTTAAGAAGTTTATTAAGAGTGTTTCGTTTTTGAAGATTACGGTGGATGATACGAAGAATAGTAATATGGTTATTTTGAAGTAATAAGTCAGGTTGTGAGGGATACTTGGATGTGCTTGTCTTCTGATGGACACGCTTTCGCTCTGCTTAACACGTAGCGGTACTAAGCTTGTAAAGAACGCAAGCTAAGTGCCGACGTGTACGCCAAGGTCCTTCAGAAGACAAGCACATCCAAGTATCCTGCCAAATGTTACTTATACAGCGAAAGTGGATGTTACTTTTTTATTAACAGCTTCAGCAGTTTGGAGATTCTTGATTTGTATGGCGGATATTTCAGAATAAAGAGACATATATTTTAAAAAAGTGTGAATTATATCTATAATTATATTCTGCTTTTATGTAGGGGGATTTGTGTCAGGAAAGGAGGATGATGGGAAGCTATGAGGATGTATGACTTGATTTTAAAGAAAAGAAACGGTGGAGAGCTTTCGGGAGATGAGATTCGCTTTATGGTGAAGGGATATGTGGCGGGGGAGATTCCGGATTATCAGATGTCCGCCATGATGATGGCGGTTTATTTTCAGGGGATGAGTAAGGAGGAGACTCTTGCCCTTACCATGGAGATGGCTCATAGCGGGGAACTGCTGGATTTGTCCGGGATTCACGGGATTAAGGTGGATAAGCACAGTACCGGTGGAGTGGGGGATAAGACTTCGCTGGCGCTGGCGCCTATGGTGGCTTCATGCGGGATTCCGGTGGCAAAGATGAGCGGCAGGGGACTTGGACATACGGGAGGAACCATTGATAAGCTGGAAAGCTTTGAAGGGTTCTGCACTGCCATGGATACAAAACAGTTTAAGGAGCAGGTGAACCGGATTGGAATTGCTATTATGGGGCAGACGGCTTCATTGGCGCCGGCGGATAAGCTGCTTTATGCTTTAAGGGATGTGACGGCAACAGTGGATAATATGTCTTTGATTGCCAGCTCCATTATGAGCAAGAAGCTGGCTGCCGGGGCGGATGCTATTGTTTTGGACGTGAAAACAGGAAGCGGGGCATTTATGAAAAAAGAGGCGGATGCATTTGCCCTGGCGGAAGAAATGGTTGCAATCGGAAAGGGCGCCGGAAGGAAAACCGTTGGAATCATTACGAATATGGATGAGCCCCTGGGCTATGCGGTTGGAAATTCATTAGAGGTCATAGAGGCAATTGAAACCTTAAAGGGAAATGGTCCAAAAGACTTTCTTACCCTTTGCCTGACCCTTGGCTCCCATATGGTTGTAAAGGGAGGAAAGGCGGAAACTCTGAAAGAAGCGGAAGAAATGTTGAAAGAGGCAATTTCTTGCGGAAGGGCTTTGGAAAAATTGGCGGAATTCATTGAAGCCCAGGGAGGCAGCCGGGAATGGGTATATGATACCTCCCATTTAAAAAAGGCGGAATACAAGGAGGAAATTCTTTCTGTGGAGGAAGGCTATGTGTCCCGGATTATCTGTAATGAAATCGGCATGTGCTCCCTTATGTTAGGCGGCGGACGGGAAACGAAGGAAAGCGTCATTGATTTATCCGTTGGGCTTGTTCTCCACAAAAAAACAGGCGACCCGGTAAAGAAAGGAGAAAGCCTTGCCACCATGTACGGCAATGACAAGGCAAAAATGCTGGCGGCAAAGGAACGGTTCTTAAAGGCATATTCCTTTTCAGTACATAAAGTGGAAAAGCCCCTGATGATAAAGGGCGTGGTGGGGGCATAAAGGCAGCATGCCCTTCATACAATACAGTATGAGTAAAAATAAAAACCGCGTAATAAAAACTGCAAAAGAGCAAATGGTGGATTCCTTAAAGCTGCCAAAGGATTTGGTTATGGGCGTTTCCATGCTGTCCATTACCGGCTGTGAGGAGGCATTTATTGAAAATTATAAGGGGATAATCGAATGCAATCCATGTTCCGTTATCGTGCAGACGAAAAACTGCCGCATGAATTTTACAGGCTGCAATTTATCCGTAGATTATTATACCAATGAGGAAATGAAGATTTCAGGAAAAATCAGACAGATCAGTTTTTTTGATTAAGGAGGAAGTATGCTTTCTTTTTTTCGTTTCCTAAAAGGCTACTTATGGATACGGGTGTCCGGTTTTTCCACGGAACGGTTCATGAATTTATGCAGCAACCACGGAATCATGCTCTGGAACATCACTCCCGGAAAAGATTATTATGAAATGTATATCAGCCTTTCCGGTTTTTACCGGCTGAAGCCTATTGTAAAAAAAACGGGAACAAGGGTCCAGGTGAAAAAAAGGGCAGGGTTTCCTTTTGTATGGGCAAAATGGAAGAAAAGAAAGGTGTTTCTTCTGGGGCTTTTGGCGTGTATGGTTTCCCTTGTCATATTATCCAGATTTGTATGGGCAATTGAATTAAACGGCAATCAGATGCTGACGGAAGACATGTTTTCCGATTTCCTTGTAAAAAACCATATTGAGCAGGGAATGCTCAGAAAGGATGTGGACATTGACAGCTTTGAAAAGGCGCTTCGGAATGAATATAACTTTATTACATGGACATCTGCAAGGATTGAAGGGACTAAGCTGGTTGTAGCTGTAAAAGAAAATTCTGCCTATATCGATTATGACAGGGAAAATCTGAAAGAAGAATTTCAAGAGGAAGCATGGGATTATGTGGCAAAGACAGACGGAGTGGTGGAAAGCATCGTTACCAGACAGGGCGTGCCCCTTGTGACAAAGGGAAGCGAGGTGAAAGCCGGCGATATACTCATTTCCGGCACCATTCCCATTATGGGCGACGACGGGCTGGCTAAGAATTATCATTATGTGGGAGCGGACGGGGATGTTTACATTTCCCACAGCTATCCTTATTCCGATAAGATAGCCTATGCTTACGAAGAAAAGCATTATACGGGAGAAGAGAAAAATACCTATTATTTATCCTTGTTCCACATGACGCTGCAATTGTTCGGAAAACCGGAAAATGGCTCTTATACAGTATATAAAACGTCCAATCAGGTGAAACTTATGGATGATTTCTATCTTCCCATTTATTATGGAACCAATCAGTATAAGGCATATGAATTATACGAAAAAACCTATTCCAGGCAAATGAGTCAGGAAATACTTAAGGAAAATTTAAATAAATTTTGTCAAACTTTGGAAGAAAAAGGGGTTCAAATAATAGAAAAAAATGTTAAAATAGAACAGGGAAAAAAGGAAATGCGCATGATGGGCACTTTGCAGGTAATCGAAAAGGCCGTTAAAAAAGCGCCTGTGGAAAAGCAGGAAATCCCCCCTGTCTCTGAAGAAGCAGAGCAATAGGAAGGAAATGAAAAAATACATGAGTGAATATTCAAAAGCGCTGGAGCTTACCATGGAGCATATGCAGAATATTTTCGGACAGCAGGATTTGTTCCTTAAGAAAATGGAACGGGATTTTTCCGTTACCATTGTGGACAGGGACGGAGCCGTGCGCATCCGGGGCGAAAAAGAAAATGTGGAAAAGGCTTATAAGCTGCTGGAGGAATTTTTGCAAATGTCCATGCGAGGAACTATGATAGAAGAACAAAATGTAAATTATGCCATTGAAATGAGTCTGGAAAATAAAGAAGACGGACTGCTCCAAATGGACTCAGAGGTTATCTGCCACAGCATTAACGGCAAGCCCATCAAGCCAAAGACTTTAGGACAGAAGCAGTACGTGGACGCCATGAAGGAAAAGATGATTGTATTCGGCCTTGGGCCTGCCGGCACCGGGAAGACCTATCTTGCCATGGCAATGGCAATCACTGCCTTTAAAAATGACGAGGTAGGCAGGATTATCCTTACCAGGCCTGCCATTGAAGCGGGAGAAAAGCTGGGCTTTCTGCCGGGAGATTTGCAAAGCAAGATTGACCCTTATTTAAGACCCTTATATGATGCCTTGTACCAGATTATGGGTGCGGAAAGCTTCAACAAAAATATGGAAAAGGGACTTATCGAGGTGGCGCCCCTTGCCTATATGCGCGGAAGGACTTTAGACAATGCCTACATTATACTGGACGAGGCGCAAAATACAACCGAATCCCAGATGAAGATGTTTTTGACCCGTATCGGTTTCGGTTCCAAGGTGGTAGTTACCGGGGACACCTCCCAGAAGGACTTGCCCAAAGGGACAAGCTCCGGGCTGGATGTTGCCATTAAGGTATTAAATAAAGTGGAGGATATCGGATTCTGCCGGTTGTCCAGCAAGGATGTGGTAAGACATCCCCTTGTACAAAAAATCGTTAAGGCGTATGAAAGCTACGAAAACAGACAAAAGGAAAAGGACAGAGGAGCCAATCGTGGAAGAGCAAAAGCAAAGCGGACTTAAAAATTTTCTCATATATACTGCAATCATACTTCTTGGTCCTGCCGTTTCCTTTGGGGGCTGTTATCTGCTGGAAAAGCCCATGGACGAAATCATCCGCAATATGGTGGTGGTAATCGTCTGTTGCCTTTTGATTGTGCTGTCCTTAATGGCGTCAGGAGAAAAGAAGACCTTATTTTTTAACAATTATGAACATTTAAGCAGGTTCTTTTTCAGCTTTCTGCTGGGACTTGTTTTTTCGGTATGCGCTGTTTTCTTTCCTTTAAAGGTGCTGCCGGTTCTGGTTTTAGCGGTATTTCTTTCCCTTACAAGCAATACCATTACAGGAAGCTTATCATACCTTACTTTTTTATTCATGATGGAATTTTTTACGGATATGAGCTCCCACGGCTTTTTCATGTGCGCATTTGTAGGAATGGCGGGCATTGCCCTGTTCCAGAATTTAGACCAGGAATATCTGGTGAACGGAGCGCTGTTTGCTTCTCTTGTTTTGTTGTTTGTAGGTGAGACGGCATTTTTGATACTGTTCGAAGGGCAGAAGATGACATTAGATACATTTGTGCTGCCTATGATAAATGTGTTCATCAGTTTTCTTACCCTTCTTCTTTTTCTGCGAAGCTACAGCACATCAGTAGTGCATAAATACAGGGACAGGTATCAGGAAATCAACGACCCTGATTTTGAACTTCTCGTAAAGCTGAAGGAGGAGTCCACGGAAGCCTATTTCCATGCCATCCATACCGCCTATTTTTGTGATAAAATAGCAAGGAAGATTGGAGCGGACCATTATCTGGCAAAAGCCGGAGGCTATTACCATAAGATAGGGCGTTCGGAAGGAAAAGGAGATACTCAAGGCAAGACTCTTGAGCTTGCGCATAAATACAAATTTCCTCCTGAACTGGTGGAGCTGTTAGAAGAATACGGGGATAAAAACAGGACTATTACCAAAAAAGAAACCGCCATCGTGCTTTTGGTGGATGGAGTGGTTTCTTCCATTTCTTATCTTTTGGAAAAGGATAAGAAAGCTGTCCTTGATTATAAACAGGTGGTTGATATAGTGTTTCAAAAGAAACTGGATGGAAATCTGCTTTATATGTGCAATATAACCATGAAAGAACTGACTGTCATGAGAAAATTACTTGTGGAGGAAAAGCTGTATTATGACTTTTTGCGTTGAAAATGAAGTGGAGGCCGTTTTTCCCTTTGTGCTGGATGAAGCTGTGGGGCAGGTGATAGCAGGAGTTTTGGAATGGGAGAAATGCCCCTATGAGGTTCAGGTAAATGTGCTTCTTACAGATAAGGAAGGCATCCGGGAATATAACAGGCAGTACCGGAGCATAGATAAGGAAACGGACGTATTGTCTTTCCCTAATGTGGATTATGAGAGACCGGGGGATTTTTCCCTTGTGGAAAAAAATGAAATGGCATATGCGGACCCGGATACAGGGGAGATTTATCTGGGTGATATTATCCTTTGCAGGGAGCGCATTTCTTCTCAGGCACAGGAATACGGACACAGCGAACTTAGAGAATTGTCTTTTCTTATAGCCCATAGTATGTTACACTTACTAGGGTACGACCATATGGAAGAAGCAGAAGAAAAAATCATGATAGAGAAACAGGAAAAAATATTAGATAAGCTTGGTATCACCAGAAACTGATACATAGGCGAAGGAGTCACATGAAAAGAAAAATAGCAATGTTAGCTGTTGCACTGGCAGTTACCGCTTCCCTTTTTGGCTGCGGGAAAAAAGCGGATGTGGAAAAAGAGGCGGATGGTCAGGAGACAGAAGCCGAAGAGGACGGCGAAGAGGCAAAGATATATGAAAGGGAATATAATGCCGACGGGCAGGTGCGAAGCTTTCTCACCGGAAAATGGGTGGATGCTTCCATAGGTGAAAGGCGTCCGGTAGCAGTTATGTTAAGCAACATAGAAGCAGCCAATCCCATGTGCGGCGTCAGTAAGGCGGATGTAGTGTTCGAAGCTCCCGTGGAAGGGGAAATCACTCGTTTGATGGGCGTTTTTGAAGACTATGACGATTTGGAAAAAATAGGCTCTGTCAGAAGCTGCCGGGAATACTTTTTGTTCTGGGCGCTGGAATTCGATGCAGTTTATGCCCATTACGGACAGTCCTCCTATGCAGTGGAATATCTGGAAAGGGATTATACGGATAATTTATCGGGCCTTGGCTCCATTGGAAGCACCGTATTTTACCGCACCGATGACAGGCCATCTCCCCACAATGCCTATGCCAGTGCAAAGGGAATCAAAGAAGGCATTAAAAAGCTCAAGTATCGGACCGATTACCGGAATACTTACGGCGGCAAATTTAAATTTGCAAAGGATGGAGAGACGGTTTCCTTAACGGGGGCTGACGGGCAGGAAAGCAGGGCTTCTTATATTGCGCCGGGCTACTATGTGAATAAACCATGGTTTGAGTATAATGAAACGGATAAATTGTATTACCGATTCCAGTATGAAGATAAGCATATTGATGAAATGACAGGAGAGCAGCTTGCATTCACCAATGTGATTATCCAGTATGCGGATTGGGAAAAAAGAGACGAAAAAGGCTATCTGGCATTTGACTGCCACGGTGAGGGGTATGCTCTGATTTTTACAAACGGCACCTGTACGGAAGCCCACTGGATTCGGGAAGGAAATCAGGACGATGGAGTTATCCGCTACTATGATTTGGGACTTGAAAATGAGATTACATTAAATCAGGGAAAGACCATGGTCTGTGTAGTGGAAGACCGTACTAACGGGCAGATGAACAGCAATGTAACATTCCATTAGGATAAGGGAAAAAAGTATGGGAGAAAAAAGAAAAAGGAACGGTACGTTAATTACACAGGGAGGTTTGATTTCGGTATTTTCCATCGGGATTGCATTGCTTGCACTCATCAGGCAGATTCCCGTTACCAATATGATTGGCGATGAAGGAAACGGCTATTATTGCGGGGCTTATGAGCTTTATATGGTTCTTTTGTTCCTTACTGCCTACAGCCTGCCGGATGCCCTTGGCAAACTCATTGGGGTGCGTATAAACAGAGGGCAGTATAAAAATGCAAACCAGCTTTTTAAGGCAGGGGTTTTGCTGTGTCTTATTGCAGGCATTGTATTAAGCGGTATTCTGTTACTTTTTCATAACGGTATTGCAGGTCAGATTTTATCACTGCCATTAAGCGGGCTTGCACTGCAGTGTCTTGCCCCTGCCCTTATTCTTATTTTGCTGGCAAGCGCTTTTAGGGGATACTTTCAGGGAATGGGCACGATGATGCCTACCAGCGCTTCCAGACTGCTGGCGACAGTCATTCAGTTTGTTACGTGTCTTGCTGTGGGCTATATGGTATTTTCTTATGGACAGAAAGCGGCAGTTGTATTAAATGAACCTTCTTACGGTCCGGCTTTTGGAGCCGCCGGCGTATGTCTTGGAATCGCATCGGGAGAGTTATTTGCCCTTGCCTTTCTTTTCCTGCTTTATAGTGCCTATAACAGAGGAACCTTTAAAAAGCAAATGTTAAGAGACACTACGAAAAATCAGGAAAGCTTTCCCCAGCTTTTTTCCCTTTTGGGGATAACAATGCTTCCCTATCTGGTAAACAGCCTTTTGCTCCATTGCAATGTGCTTTTGAACCAGATAATATACAATCACGGACTGGCAGCAAAAGAGCAGACGGTTCTGGCAACGGAATTCGGTATCTATTATGGCAAATATCATATTCTTACCGGAATACCCATTGCAATTCTTACTGTGATGGCAGGGAATTTTTTTAATATTTACAGCCGGCTGATTGTAAGAGACAATTATAATCATGCCAGAAGGCTTTTTGTAGACAGCCTGAAAGAAATACTGGCAGTTTCCGGCGCTGCCACATTGTTGCTTATGATTTTAGCAGGTCCTCTTGTTGAGCTTTTATATAAAGGGGATTCGGTTATGGCAATTAAAATGCTGCGCATGGGCAGCATTGCCATTGTGTTTTACGGTATTGCGCTTTTGACCATTGCGGCATTGCAGGGACACGGTAAAATCTGGCTTTCCTGCATTTCCATTCTGACAGGGCTTCTCATACAGGGAATTTTGCTGAAAATTCTGTTGGAAGTGACGGAGCTTGGAATTTATAGTGTGGTAATTGCAAATATTGTATTTCCACTTGTTATTTTTGTTGGAAATCTGTTATTTTTAAAGAAATGTCAGGAATAAAATAAAAAAATAAGCTGATACTATATAAAAAGGAGTGGCCTTATGAAACATTTATATAGAATCAGCTTATTTTTAAATGCAGGTTTTCTGCTTTTTGCAGTGTATAATTATGGAAAAAGCCTTTTCTATCATGAATCCGTAAAAGAAGAACAGGCGCCCATTATCCAGAATATTACCATGGTGGAAGAGGCGGAGACTGATTTACCCCAAAAAGCAGAAGCTGATGTTCAGACAAAAAAAGACATATCAAAGCAGGAAATTCCGGTTTCCAGCCAGAAAGCCACCACCACTGCAGATACCGTTTATGTGGTAGAGAGCTATGACCATGGAACGGATGAGGTGTCGGAAAAGGAAGAGACGATTCCCGACCAGTATATTGGGAAAACAAGGGAAGAACTGGAAGATATTGTAGCCGCATATTCGGATGCTCCTTCTTTGTCAGATTTAGAAAAGGGATTTGCCAGCATGGAATTGAAATCCTTTTCGCCAAACCGTCTGGTAGTGACTAAAAATTATTATACGGATTTGGAAAATGAAAATTTTTATCTGTTAGTTGAAAATGAGTATATTAATGTATATTACAGCGATTTAAAGACGGTATATTTGTATACGGATATTTTGCTGTCAGATTTGCCTGAGGATATTCAGCAGGATATTTTAAATAAAAAATATATTGAATCGGAAGAAGAACTTTATAATTTTCTTGAGTCTTATTCCAGTTAGTGATATGATATTGCATATGAAAAAGGTTATAATTATAGGCGGCGGCGCATCCGGGATGTTTGGAGCCATTTGTGCAAAGAGAGCCGGGGCGGATGTGCTTTTATTAGAGCATACAGGCAGGATTGGGAAAAAGCTGTCAGCTACAGGAAACGGGAAATGCAACTTAACGAATTTAACCATGGAGCCGGGTGATTATCGTGGAAATCACCCGTCTTTTGTGACTCCTGTTTTCAGGCAATTCACACAAAGACAGACTCTTGAACTGTTTGAAGAAATGGGACTGGTGTGGAAAGAGCGAAACGGTATGGTCTACCCTTACAGCAATCAGGCTTCCACGGTACTGGACCTGTTGAGGGCAGAGCTTGAAAGGATTCAGGTAAGAGTGCTGACAGAAGTCAGGGTGGAAGATATCCTGCCTGCCTCTTCTGCGAGTTTAGACAGGAGAACGAAAGGGCATATTGCAAAAAAGGGTTTCCTTCTGAGGACAAGCAATGGGGAATATACTGCTGACAGCGTGATTTTGTCATGCGGAAGCAAGGCGGCGCCCAAAACCGGTTCCGATGGCTCCGGCTACTGGCTGGCAAAAAAGCTTGGACATTCCATTGTGGAACCTCTTCCCGCATTGGTACAGCTAAAGGCGGAAGGGAATTATTTTAAAATGATTGCAGGAGTCCGTTCGGACTGCAGACTTGGCCTGTACATAGAAGAAAAGCCGGAAAACGGACATGGCGGGCGGCAAAATACCGCTGCCGGCGGAAAAGGAACGAAGAAACAGCCATTGGCGGAAGAGTTTGGAGAGGTGCAGTTTACGGATTATGGCATATCCGGCATTCCGGTATTCCAATTCAGCCGGTTTGCGGTAAAAGCTTTACGGGAAAAGAAAAAGGTTTTTGTGCTGTGTGATTTTTTACCGGAAATGGAACCAGAGGTTTTATATGACTATTTATGCAAAAAGAAACAAAGGCTTTTAAATTCTGGAAATTCGGAAGATTTGCTTCTCGGACTGTTGAATAAAAAGCTGAATCTCATGATTTTAAAGGAAGGCGGCATTCCGGTTTTGGCAAAAGCAGCCGAAATTTCGGAAAAACAGTTGAAAAGCTTATGCCGGCTTATAAAAAACTGGAAAATTCCCTTAAAGGGCTATCAGTCCTTTGAACAGGGCCAGGTCTGCCAGGGCGGGGTGAATACGGAAGAATTAACGGAAAATCTGGAGTCCAAAATACATAAGGGCCTGTATTTTGCAGGAGAAATCATAGACATTGACGGCAGATGCGGAGGCTACAATCTGCAATGGGCATGGTCTTCCGCCTATGTGGCGGCAGTCAGCGCTGCCAAGGAACAGTAAAACGCGTTAAAAGGAAAAGAAAAATGCTTCGAGTAAACCAGTTAAAGGTTCCTTTTCATTATACGGAGGAAGGGATAAAAAAGAAACTGAATAAAATGCTGTTTTTAAAGCCGGGGCAATTGCTGGGGACAAATATTGTCAGGGAATCCCTGGACGCCAGAAAGAAGCCGGATTTATTTTACAATCTGATTGTGGACATTCAGGTGGAAAATGAGGAAGCCCTGTTGGAATTTTGCAGGAAGAAAAAGCATATAGACATTGTAAAAATTTCCGACGAGACCTATCAGTTTCCAAAAGCCGGAGCCGGGAGACTTTTAAATCCGCCTGTGATTGTGGGAACAGGTCCTGCCGGACTGTTTTGCGGTTATTATCTGGCAAAGGCAGGCTATAAGCCGCTTCTTATCGAACAGGGAGAGCCTGTGGAAAAACGCACAGGGACGGTGGAAGCTTTCTGGAAGGATGGAATATTGAACCCCTATTCCAATGTGCAGTTTGGAGAAGGGGGAGCCGGAACCTTTTCAGACGGGAAATTAAATACCTCTATTAAGGATAAGGCACATAGAAGCCATGAAATCTTAAAGGTTTTTGTGGAAATGGGAGCCGGTCCGGAAATTTTATACAAGCAGAAGCCCCATGTGGGAACAGATGTTTTACGGGAGGTTGTGAAAAACCTGCGGAATGCCATTTTGTCCTATGGCGGTCAGATACGGTTTTGTACAAGGCTGGAAGAACTTGTTCTGGAAGGGGAGCAGTTAAAGGCAATCCGGATAAGAAGCTTAAAGGAATCCTCATCAAAGGAAGAAGTCCTGCCCTGCGGGCAGCTGGTGCTTGCAATCGGACACAGCTCCAGAGATACCTTTTCCATGCTTTATGACTGCCATGTGCCAATGGAAGCCAAGTCCTTTGCAGTCGGTTTTCGCGTGGAACATCCACAGTCTATGATAAATTTAAACCAGTTGGCAATGGAAAATCTGGAAGGAAGCAATATAAAAGCCGCTGATTATAAGCTGACCGCAAAAACCTCCGGAAACAGGGGCGTTTATTCATTCTGCATGTGCCCCGGAGGCTATGTGATAAATGCCTCCTCGGAAGAAGGGGGCTTAACGGTAAACGGTATGAGCTACAGCAGCCGCGACGGGGAAAATGCCAACAGCGCAGTTATCGTGTCGGTGACTCCGGCTGATTTTCCCGACAATACCCCCCTTGGAGGAGTAAAATTTCAAAAAATACTGGAAAAAAAGGCATATGAGCTTGGAGGCGGAAAGATTCCCATACAGCTTTACGGTGATTTTAAATCCGGCAGGACGACGGAACGGTTAGGCGGCATTCAGCCCCAGATAAAGGGCGAATATTCCTTTGCAGATATAAGAGGGATTCTGCCGGAAGAGCTGAATCAGGCTTTTATAGAAGGAATGGAGGCTTTTCAGAAAAAGATTCCGGGCTTTGCCAATGAGGACGTGCCCGTTTCGGGGATAGAAGCAAGGACATCTTCTCCTGTTCGCATTTTGCGGGATGAAAATATGGAGTCTGCCATAAAGGGAATCTATCCATGCGGGGAAGGCGCCGGCTATGCAGGGGGAATTACTTCCGCAGCCATTGACGGCTTAAAGACGGCTGAAGCCATTGTCCGTACCTATGCGCCATTTTAAAGATTTACAGACTACGGACAATTCGACCGAGGTTTGTGGCTATGTCCGTACCTATGCGTCATTTTCAAAATACTGCACAGCCATGCAGGGCGGCAGTCAGGAGGAAACATTGTGAATATCAGAGAAACATTAAAGGATAAAAAGCGAATTGTAATTAAAATAGGCTCTTCCTCATTAACCCATAAGGAAACCGGCGGTCTTGATTATGTAAAGCTGGAAGTGCTGGTAAGAGAGATTTCCAATTTGCGCAATCAGGGAAAAGATGTTATTTTAGTATCATCAGGCGCCATTGCGGTAGGAAAGAGGGCTATACGGTTAGCGGATACTACCGGACACAGGCCCCTGGCAGTAAAACAGGCATGTGCAGCAATTGGGCAGGCAAAGCTTATGATGGTTTATCAAAAGCTGTTTGCAGAATATAATCAGACCATGGCTCAGATTTTACTGACGAAAAATACGATTCTGGACAATCTGAACCGCTACAATGCCCACAATACTTTTTCCGAGCTTTTGAAGCTGGGCGTTATTCCTGTGGTAAATGAAAATGATACCATTGCCACCTATGAGATCCAGGTGGACGACAATGACGTGCTCATAGGAGATAACGATACCTTATCCGCCATTATCACAGCCTTGGTGGATGCGGATTTGCTTCTTCTGCTTTCGGATATTGACGGGCTCTATACCGATGACCCGAGAAAAAACCCGGATGCTGTATTCATAGAAGAGGTGGAAGAGCTGACAGAAGAATATATACAGATGGGAAAGGCATCTACCGGAAGCAATGTGGGAACCGGAGGCATGAATACCAAAATGACCGCAGCCAAGATTGCTACCTGTTCCGGCGCGGATATGGTAATTGCCAACAGTGAGGATATCAGCATTATACATAGAATCATAGACGGAAAAAATGTGGGAACCATATTTAAGGCAAATAAAAATGAAGATTTCGACTTGCAGAATTTTGTGGAAAAGCTTCACCAGTAACGGAAAGGAACCAAATGAACCAGGAAAAAATCAACCGCATCAATGAACTCTACAAAAAATCCAAAGCCGAAGGGCTTACAGAAGAAGAAAAAAAGGAACAGGCTCTTTTAAGAGAAGAATACATTGCCAATGTGCGGGCAAATTTAAGAGGGCAGTTAAACAATATCTCCATTCAGAATGCAGACGGAACCATTACCGACTTAGGAGAAAAATACGGGAAGAAGAATCTGCATTAAAAAGAGAGAAAGCAGGTGTTTGAATATGCTGGAAGAAAAACAGAGCCTCAGACAGGATATATTGAAAAAAAGAGACGAAATGTCCGTGGAAGAGCAGCTTGACAATAGTCACGCCATTATGGAAAAGACGGTAGCGCACTATGAATTTTTGCAGGCGGAGGAAATACTTGTTTATGTCAATTATAAAAGTGAGGTAAATACAAAGGGAATTATAGAATATGCTTTTATGCTTGGGAAAAAGGTATATTGTCCAAAGGTGCTGGCTGAGGGGGAAATGGAGTTTTTCCGGATTTTTTCCATAGGGGATTTAAAAGAAGGCTATAAGGGAATTTTCGAGCCGGAAAATATTCAGGAAAGGCAATGGAAGCCTTCGGATAAAACTCCCTTGCTTTTAATGCCGGGAGCCGTTTTTGACCGGCAGGGTCATAGAATCGGGTATGGAAAGGGCTTTTATGACCGTTTTTTAGAAAAGACAGGGGACTTTCCCGGAACAAGGGCGGCGCTTGCATATGGAATGCAGGTAAAGGAGGAAATTCCTTTTGAGGGGCATGATAAGAAGGCGGCTGTGATTATTACGGAACAGGAAATTATTGACTGCCTGTAAGGACGGCTGGCAGCCGTTCAGACATCAGCTCCCCCACAGGAACCGGAACAGGGATTTGACAGAACATGTTTCTACGTCGTCACGCTTCCGCTCTGATAAAAACGCAACAGTGCTAAGCTCGAAAGAACCTCGCTAAGCGCTGGCGTTTTTATAAGGACTCCTTAAGAAATCATGTTCTGTCAAATCCCTGTTCCGGTTCCTGTGGGGGAGCTGATGTCTGAACGATTATAATGGCTATTTCATAAAGTCCGGATAGAACAAATAGCAGAAATAATCAGATAATAATAAAAAATATAAAGGAGAGACTATGGTAAATTTAGAAAAAATGGGACAAGCTGCGGTTTCGGCAAAATATCAGCTTCAGCTTCTTTCCGCAGAGGAGAAAAATAAGGCTTTAAAGCTTTCGGCAGATAAGCTTCTGGAAAAAAAAGAGGACATTTTAAAAGCAAATGAAGAGGACATTCAGACAGGAAAAGACAAAGGAATGCATCCGGGGCTGTTGGACAGGCTTCGGTTAAATGAAGACCGTATTCAGGCAATGGCGGAAGGGATTGTGCAGATTATAGAGCTTCCGGACCCTGTGGGGGAAGTTTTGGAGCGGTTTCAAAGTCCTAACGGGCTGGATATTGAAAAGCGGAGGGTTCCTCTTGGAGTCATCGGCATCATTTATGAATCCAGACCCAATGTGACGGCGGATGCCTTTGGGCTGTGCTTTAAGGCGGGAAATGCAGTGATTTTAAAAGGCGGCTCCGATGCCATTCATTCCAATATGGCAATTGCAGCAGCCCTCCGGGAAGGCTTAAAGGAAGCCGGAGTTACAGAAGATGCACTTCAGCTCATTGAGGCAACCGACAGAGAAGTGACCAGAGCGTTTATGGGCTTAAAGGAATATGTGGACGTGCTCATACCAAGAGGAAGCGCCGGGCTCATTCGTACTGTTACGGAAAACAGTTCCATTCCGGTAATTGAAACGGGTACGGGAAACTGTCACATTTATGTGGATGAATCCGCAGACCCTGCCATGGCGGCGGCAATCTTGAAAAATGCCAAAACACAGCGGATAGGGGTGTGCAATGCCTGCGAATCCTTAGTGGTACATAAAAATGCGGCGGAGCGCTTTCTGCCTATGGCAAAGGAAGCCTTAGCGGAATCCAATGTGGAAATCAGAGGAGATGAAGAAACCCTGACGATTCTTACAGACTGCAGCAGGGCAACGGAAGAGGATTTTGGGAAAGAATATTTAGACTATATTCTTTCCTGTAAAATCGTTAACAATGTGGAGGAAGCCATTGCCCACATCAACAAATACAATACGAAGCACTCGGAAGCCATTATTACGGAAAATAAAGAAAATGCAGAAAAATTTTTACAGGGCGTGGATGCGGCATGTGTATATGTAAATGCCTCTACCCGTTATACCGATGGCTTTGAATTTGGATTTGGAGCAGAAATCGGCATCAGTACCCAGATGCTTCATGCAAGAGGGCCTATGGGGTTAAAGGAGCTGACTTCATATAAATATGCCATTCGGGGAACCGGACAAGTGCGTCCATAGACAAAAACGCAACAGTGCGAAGCTCGAAAAAACCTAGTGTACTGTATCAGTGCACTAACTACTGGCGTTTTTATAAGGACTCCTTAAGAAATCATATTCTGACAAAAGATCCCCGGACAACTGCAGGAAAATCTGCTGTCTGAACGGTTACAAATTCACCTGCTTCTTTCAGGAAGCAAAAGAAAGGGAAATAGAAATGAAAATTTCAGAAATATACAGTAAAAACAAGAGAAGTCTGTCCTTTGAGATTTTTCCCCCGAAAAAGGACAGCGAGCTGAAAAATATCGATGCCACTTTGGAAGTTTTATGTGAATTGAAGCCTGATTTTATCAGCGTGACATTTGGCGCCGGAGGCAGTTCAAACTGCAACCGCACAATAGAACTGGCAAAGAAAATCAAATATGAATATCAGGTGGAGCCGGTAGTGCATCTGACCTGCCTCAGCTATGACAAGTCGGAAATAGACGAATTTTCAAAGGTCCTGACAGAGGAAGGCATCCAAAACGTGCTTGCTCTAAGAGGGGATAAGAATCCTGATATTCAGGAAAAGGAAGATTTTAAGCATGCTTCCGATTTAACGGAATACCTAAAACAAAGGGGAGATTTTTGTATTGCAGGAGCCTGTTATCCGGAATGTCATCCGGAGTCAGAAAACCGAATCAGCGAAATCAGGAATTTAAAGAAAAAAGTGGATGCAGGAGCACAAGTGTTGCTTTCCCAGCTGTTCTTTGATAACGATTATTTCTATCGTTTTGTTGAAGACTGCAGGATTGGCGGTATCAACGTCCCCATTATTCCGGGAATCATGCCGGTAATCAATGCAGCCCAGATAAAGAGGATGGTAACTATGTGCGGAGCCTCTTTTCCCGTGCGTTTTCAAAAAATTATCCATAAGTTTGAGGATAACAAAGAAGCGCTTTTTGATGCGGGAATGTCATATGCTCTAAGCCAGATTATTGATTTACTGGTGAATGATATTGATGGAATCCATCTGTATACCATGAATAATCCGGCGGTGGCAGGGAAGATATGCGAAGGGATACGGAATATTATATAGAACCACAGAAACAACGAACGGTCATTTCATACCATGTAACGGTATTTAAGAGAAACAGGGGCTGTGATACAATACACTTGTATGGCGGCTCCTTTGTGCGAAAAGGAGTAGAAGATGTTACAAAACATAGAGCTTGAACAATTTCAGGAAATGGTAGAGCCACCAGAAAGCGAACCGGACAGACAATACTATTTTATTGCAATGGCAAGGAAGCTTACAGCACAGCTTGAAAAACAGCAGAAACGGAAACTTACCTATTGTGTTACCACCTTCGGGTGTCAGATGAATGCAAGGGATTCAGAAAAGCTGACAGGTATTTTAGAGCTTGCGGGTTATGAAGCAGCAACAGAAGATATGGCGGATCTTGTTATTTACAATACCTGTACCGTAAGGGACAATGCCAATCAAAGAGTATACGGAAGACTCGGCAATCTGAATAGTATGAAAAAGAAAACCCCCCATAAAAAAATAGCTCTTTGCGGCTGTATGATGCAAGAGCCATCCGTAATAGAAACGATTAAAAAAAGTTACTCTTTTGTCGATTTGATTTTCGGTACCCATAATATATACAAGTTTCCGGAGCTTTTGGTGGCAATGCTTACAACTGAAGACATGATTATTGATATCTGGAAGGATACGGATCAGATTGTGGAAAATCTGCCGGTGGAACGGAAATATGCTTTTAAATCCGGCATTAACATTATGTTTGGCTGTAATAACTTTTGCAGTTATTGTATCGTGCCTTACGTGAGGGGTAGGGAGAGAAGCCGTAATCCCAAGGATATCATAAAGGAAATCAAGGACCTTGTGGCAGAAGGTGTTGTGGAAGTTATGCTGCTTGGACAGAATGTAAATTCCTACGGGAAAAATTTAGAAGAGCCTATGACTTTTGCGGAATTGCTGAGGGGAATTGAAAAAATTGACGGATTGAAACGTATCCGCTTTATGACGTCACATCCAAAGGATTTGTCGGATGAGCTGATACAGGTTATGAAGGAATCAAAAAAAATATGCCGACATCTTCATCTCCCCCTTCAATCCGGTTCTACCAGGATTTTAAAAGCCATGAACCGGGTGTATACGAAGGAAAGCTATCTGGAGCTTGCCTGCAAATTAAGAAAGGAAATCCCTGATTTGTCCATTACTACAGATATTATTGTGGGATTTCCGGGAGAAACCAAAGAAGACGTAGATGAAACCATTGACGTGGTAAAACGTGTTCAGTATGACAATGCCTTTACTTTCATTTATTCCAAAAGAACAGGAACCCCTGCGGCAGCAATGGAAAATCAGGTTCCGCAAGAGGAAGTAAAGGAAAACTTTGACAGGCTTTTAAAGGTGGTACAGGAAACAGCAAGAGAAAGAGTCCGGCTGTTAACAGGACAGACTGCCGAAGCGCTGGTGGAAGAAATCAACGAGCAGGATGAAACATTGGTAACAGGAAGACTGTCCAATAATACATTGGTTCATTTTAAAGGAGATTCTTCCCTTATCGGAAAAATTGTTCCTGTAAAGTTAAAAGAATGTAAAGGATTTTATTATTTAGGAGAAATGATATAATTTCTGTTTGGTTTTTGACAATTCAGCAATTTTCCAATTAAAAAGTAAGATGGAAAATATAGAAGCTGCCGGATAGAAGTCTTATGAGCAATACTCGCGCTCTATAAAGATATGGTCGGGTTCATGGGTGGAAACACGCATGCAGTGATTATTGTTTTATAGAGGTTCATAAGACTTCTATCCGGCAGTTTCTGCATCTCTTTCTATGGACGATAGATAAATTTTTATGTAGCAGTTCAGCCCTCCGCTTTCCTCCACAGGAATCAGAACCGGTGGCAGGCAGAAAGTGATTTCTAAAGGAGTCCCTATAAAAACGCCAGCGCTTAGCGAGGTATTTTCGAGCTTAGCACTGCTGCGTTTTTATTTAATAATTTTATTACAAATGGTGAAAAATTCTTTCAAAAGTGCTATAATCGTGGAAGTACGAAGAAAAGCATAAGAACAGGAGAGTTATATAAGTGGCAGAATTAACACCAATGATGAAGCAGTATCTGGAAACAAAGGAGCAGTATAAGGACTGCATTCTTTTCTACCGGCTGGGGGATTTCTATGAAATGTTTTTCGAGGACGCCCTGACTGCTTCTAAGGAACTGGAAATTACATTGACCGGAAAGAACTGCGGATTAGAGGAAAGGGCGCCCATGTGCGGCATTCCATATCATGCGGTGGACGGTTATTTAAATAAGCTTGTATCCAAAGGCTATAAAGTAGCCATCTGCGAGCAGCTGGAAGATCCAAAGCTTGCAAAAGGAATTGTAAAAAGAGATGTGGTGCGCATCGTCACCCCCGGCACCAATCTGAATATGCAGGCTTTGGAGGAAACAAAAAACAATTATCTTATGTGTGTGGTGCATCTTTCCGATAAAATCGGCATTTCCGTTATCGACATTACCACCGGGGACTTTTATGTGACGGAAGTGGAAGACAATAAGAAGCTGTTGGATGAAATCAATAAATTCATGCCTACGGAAATCGTTTGCAACGATGGTTTTTTAGTCAGCGGCATAGATGTGGAGGACTTAAGGGGAAGACTGAATATTACCGTATATCATCTGGAGGCATGGTATTTTGATGACGATACGTGTAAGAAGCTGTTATTGAAGCATTTTCATGTGAATACCATGACGGCTCTTGGAATTGATGATTTTCCGGCGGGGCTTATCAGTGCAGGGGCGGTGCTGCAATACTTGTATGAGACCCAGAAAAGCTCCTTAAGCCATATTACCCATTTAAATCCTTACATAGCCAGCAAATACATGCTGCTTGACAGTTCCACCAGAAGAAATCTGGAACTGGTGGAAACTTTGCGGGAAAAACAGAAAAGGGGCTCCCTTTTATGGGTTCTTGACAAGACCAAAACCGCCATGGGGGCAAGGATGTTAAGAACCTATGTGGAGCAGCCTCTTGTGGAAAAGGAAGAAATCGAAAAAAGGCTGGACGCCATAGAAGAACTGAATGAGAATATGATTTGCCGGGACGAGCTTCGGGAATACCTGAATCCCATTTACGATTTGGAGAGGCTGCTTGGGAAAATCAGCTATAAGACAGCAAATCCAAGGGATTTGATTGCTTTTTGCAATTCTCTGGAAATGCTTCCCCATATTAAAACAGTGCTGGAGGGATTTAGTAAGCCATTGCTAACTGATATTCAGCAGGGAATAGACGACCTGTCGGATATTTATACATTGATACAGGACGCCATAATAGAGGAACCTCCTATTGCCATCAAAGAGGGCGGCATTATCAAAGAGGGCTTCCATGAAACGGTGGACAGCTTAAGGCAGGCAAAGACCCAGGGAAAGACCTGGCTTGCCCAGCTGGAAAATGAAGACAGGGAAAGAACCGGCATTAAAAATTTAAAAGTAAAATATAACAAAGTATTCGGCTATTATTTTGAAGTGACTAACTCCTATAAGGATTTGGTGCCGGAGGATTATATCCGGAAGCAGACATTAGCCAATGCGGAACGGTATACTACACCAAGGCTGAAGGAGTTAGAGGACACTATCTTAAATGCAGAGGATAAGCTGTATGGACTGGAGTATGAGCTGTATTGCAGCATCAGGGACCGGATAGGGGAGGCGGTAGAGCGCATACAGAAAACCGCAAAGGCGGTTGCAAGGCTTGATGTGTTCACCTCCCTTGCTTATGTGGCGGAGCGGAATAATTATGTGCGGCCAAAGCTGAATGAAAAAGGAACCATACATATCAAAGGCGGAAGGCATCCGGTAGTGGAGAAAATGATAGTTAATGATATGTTCATTGCCAACGATACCTTTTTAGACAGCGGAAAACATCTTATTTCCATTATTACAGGCCCCAATATGGCGGGAAAATCCACTTATATGCGTCAAAGCGCCCTGATTGTGCTGATGACCCAGATTGGCAGCTTTGTTCCGGCGGCCAGCGCTGATATCGGTATAGTGGACCGGATATTTACAAGAGTGGGCGCTTCAGATGATTTGGCAAGCGGACAGAGTACCTTTATGGTGGAAATGAATGAGGTAGCCAATATCTTAAGAAACGCAACCGCAAACAGCCTTTTGATACTGGATGAAATCGGAAGGGGAACTTCTACCTTTGACGGGCTTTCCATTGCCTGGGCGGTTATTGAGCATATAAGCAACAAACGGCTTCTTGGTGCAAAAACCTTATTTGCTACCCATTACCATGAGCTTACCGAGCTGGAAGGAAAAATGAACAATGTAAACAATTATTGCATTGCGGTAAAGGAAAAAGGGGACGATATTGTATTTTTGCGCCGGATTATCAAGGGCGGGGCAGATAAAAGCTATGGCATTCAGGTGGCAAAGCTTGCCGGGGTGCCGGATGTGGTCATTGACAGGGCAAAGGAAATTGCTGAACAGATTAGCGACAATGATATTACGGAAAAGGTGCAGGCTATTTCAATAGATACAAAGCAGGATAAGAAAAAGGTAAAGTCCTATGACCAGGTGGATTTGGAGCAGATGACATTGTTTGATACGGTAAAAGATGAGGACATTATTAAAGAGCTTTCTCAGGTGGATATTTCAAACCTGACTCCATTGGATGCCTTAAATACTTTATATAAGCTGCAGAATCTGGTGAAAAACCGGTGGTAAGGTTTGTAAAAGACTTAGAAAAATTTAGGAAAAGCTTAGAAAACCTTGGAAGTCACCGGGATAAACATGCCTGTAAATGGTTTTGGCAGGTTTTGTACAAATCAGACGCAGAATGGAAAAAGAAATGGAGGCTGGAAATAGCCGGAACAGAAAAAAATAAAAAAAATTTAAAATATATAAATTAATTAAAAAGTATAAATGAGAATAAAAAAACTGAAGCATTTCACTTCATGAAAGAAAAAGCAACATATAAAAGAAAATGAAACGTTATAGAAGAAAAACAATATATATGAGAAAATGCAGCATATAGGAGAAAATCATGGCAGTCATTCATGTATTAGATGAAATAACCGTAGACAAAATAGCAGCCGGAGAAGTGGTGGAACGCCCTTCCAGCATTGTAAAGGAGCTGGTGGAAAATTCCATAGATGCCGGAGCGGATATTATCACGGTGGAAATAAAGGATGGGGGAACAAGTCTTATCCGGGTGACGGATAACGGCTGTGGTATTGAAAAAAGCCAGATTACAAAGGCTTTTTTAAGACATGCCACCAGCAAGATACAGACGGAAGAGGATTTGGAAACCATTCAGAGCCTTGGCTTTCGGGGAGAAGCTTTATCCAGTATAAGCGCAGTCTGTCAGGTAGAGCTGATTACAAAGATTTCTGCAGCTTTTGTAGGCACCCGAATCCAATGTAACGGCGGTAAAATGGAAGAGCCTGAGGACGTAGGCGCTCCTGACGGCACTACAGTGGTTGCCAGAAATATATTTTATAATACCCCTGCCAGAAGGAAGTTTTTAAAGACTAATATGACGGAGGCAGGTTATATCGGCGACCTGATGCAGAGAATCGCCCTGTCAAAACCGGATATTTCCTTTAAATTCATAAGCAACGGACAGACCAAATTTTATACGTCGGGAAACGGAGATGTGGGAGAAATTATTTACCGGCTTTATGGAAAGGAAGCGGCGGCTAACTTAGTACCCATGGAAGCGGAAATGGAAGGCATTCATATAAAGGGGTATCTGGGTAAGCCGGTGTTAAACAGGGCAACCAGAACCTTTGAAATCTTTTTCGTCAACGGAAGATATGTAAAGAGCCGGATTCTTTCCGCAGCTCTGGAGGAAGGCTGCAGACAGTATGTGATGCAGCATAAATATCCTTTTGCAGTGCTTTATTTTACCATTGATACAAGGCGGATTGATGTCAACGTCCATCCTACCAAAATGGAAATACGCATTACCGGACCGGAGACCATAGCAAAGTTCTTTTCGGAAGCGGTAAAGGATGCCATGAGTCATAAGGATTTTATTCCGGAAATGGGGGAAGAGGAAAAGGAAACAAAAAAGGAAGCTGCTGCAAGAGAGCGGCTTTTGACGAAAGAAATCCCGGAGCCCTTTGAAACAAAGCGTGCCGGCAGGGTTTTTGAAACCTCCGGATATTATGCAGGCAAAGCTTCGATGACAAATGGGCAGAAGGCAGAGAACATGGCGGATGGACAGCCTGGGAACATGAAAAATGGGGAAACGCAAAGGGAGATAACTTCTGGCCAAAAAACAGAGAATATGTCAGACATTCAAAAGCCTGTGGGGATGAACGGCAGTGAAATTACAGAGAAAGCTCCCGATTTGGATAAGGAAGGATGTCTGAACAGAGGTGTAGGTACTGAACCGGCAGGAAAGTCCCAATCCGGAAAAGAATTGTTCTTTGAAGATTTCAAACCGGAACAGCAGTCAAATACCATGCCGGCAAAAATATTTGGAAGGGAAGAGCCTTCTAAAGCAGCAAGGGAAGAAAAGCTGCATTCCAATATTATTAAGCAAAAGGACCAGATTCTTGTAGATACAAGCGAACAGCTGAATTTATTTGAGGATTCCTTTTTTACAGATGAGGCAAAGGAAGAATATCAGATTCTGGGACAGATTTTTAAAACCTACTGGCTTGTAACCTTGAAGGATAAGCTGTATATCATTGACCAGCATGCAGCTCATGAAAAAGTCATGTATGAAATGTTTATGAAGAAATTAAAGGAAGGAACGGTGGAATCCCAGTTATTGAATCCGCCGGTTATCGTCACCCTGTCAGATAAGGAACAGGCGGTGCTGCAGGAGTATGAGGAGCATTTTACGTCCATGGGCTTTGAAATAGAGGAGTTTGGCGGGGAAGAATTTGCCCTTCGGGCAGTTCCCGCTAATCTATATGGCTATGGGGAAAAGGAGCTGTTTCTGGAAACCATTGACGAGCTTTTGGAATTTCCGGTAAAAGGGGACAATCAGTTGATTTTGCAAAAGCTGGCAAGCATGTCCTGTAAGGCTGCGGTAAAGGGCGGACAGGATTTGTCCATGGCGGAAGCAAAGGAATTAGTGGATACGTTATTTACTTTGGAAAATCCATACCATTGCCCTCATGGAAGGCCTACCATTATTTCCATGTCCAAATATGAAATTGAGAAAAAGTTTAAAAGGGTCGTATCATGAAAAAAAAGCTGATTATTTTAGCCGGGCCTACCGGTGTGGGAAAAACAGAATTGTCCATAAAGTTAGCAAAGCGGATTGGCGGGGAAATTATCTCCGCTGATTCCATGCAGGTGTACCGGCATATGGATATCGGCTCTGCCAAAATAAAAAAAGAGGAAATGCAGGGGATTCCCCATTATCTGATAGACTGTTTAAGCCCCTTTGAGGAATTTTCCGTGCGGGTTTTTAAAGATTTGGCAAAAGAAGCCATGGAAGCAGTTTATGCCAAAGGAAAGATACCTGTTTTAGTGGGCGGAACGGGCTTTTATATTCAGGCGCTGCTGTATGATATCGATTTTACGGAAAATGACGATAACACGGAAATCCGCGCAGAGCTGGAGCAGATTGCCAAAGAAAAGGGTGCCCCTTTCCTGCATGAAATGCTTCGGGAAATCGACCCGGAGGCTGCAGAGGAAATCCATGAAAATAATGTAAAGCGGGTAATCCGCGCTATCGAATATTACAGGCTCACAAAGGAAAAGATTTCGGAGCATAACAGGCTGCAAAGACAAAAAGAGTCTCCCTATCAGGCTGCATTTTTTGTGCTGACGGATGAAAGGGAACGGCTTTATAAGAATATTGATAAACGGGTGGACAGCATGCTTGCGGCAGGACTTGTGGAAGAGGTGAAAAAGCTGAAAGACATGGGCTGTCACAAAAATATGGTTTCCATGCAGGGGCTTGGGTATAAGGAAATACTTGCCTATCTGGAGGGAGAATATGATTTGGAACAGGCGGTGTATTTCATTAAAAGAGATACACGGCACTTTGCCAAAAGGCAGCTTACCTGGTTTCGCCGGGAGAGAAATGTGATTTGGGTGGATAAGGGGCAGTTTGGGTATGACTTGGAGAAAATTCTGGAGTTTATGGAAGGCAAGATAAATATGGCGGAATGATTTTTAAATGCTGTTTGTTTGATATTAAAGATTTATCACCGTTCCCTCAACAATTTTATCATCACCCAGATACACAAAAAAGCGCTTAAGACCGCTTTTATCAAATTTTATTTCGTTATCGATTTTTGTGAGCCTGTATGCCCCATCGTCTTTTATAATCCTTACGCATAAGGGCTGCGAGGTGGAAATACCATGTTCATTAACAGCTATCAGGATTAAAATTCTATTGTCCCAAAGCAGAAATACCTTCCGCAACGATACATGAAAATCAATGCTGGCTCTGCACAAAAATTCTTCCTCCAGCATTTTTTCTGAAACCCGTGTGTCTTTGTTTTTTCCGTTTATCCTTTTGTAGGGAACGTAATTTCTAAAAAAATGATAATAAAA
Source organism: uncultured Lachnospiraceae bacterium (assembly GCA_910585715.1). Taxonomy (GTDB): domain Bacteria; phylum Bacillota; class Clostridia; order Lachnospirales; family Lachnospiraceae; genus RGIG3040. Next base: position 42,540 of record CAJUEX010000012.1, on the reverse strand, counting down.
AATTTTTACTATGATATATACGATAACGTATAACATTGTATATTTTCTTGCTGCTATAAATAATATCCAGACAGCTATATCCGTGCAGGGATTCAAAATTTTTTCCATAACATAATTGTAAGGTACTGCATACCATCCGCATTCACTGCATCTGTCCGCACTTGTTCCGCTTGCAAGATAGGCTGTGGCACTGATATCTGACAATTCCCCGCACCAGGGACATCTTGATTTCTGTATTTTTCTTATCACAATATCTGAAAATTTCCTGCATTTCTTAATATATTTTTTATCGTTAATATGCTTCTGATAAACCTTGTCAATGACTTTGTTTTTTATGAAGTGCATGGTAATAATCAATATGAGCACTAATATACATATATATATTTAAAATTTTTATATTTTGCAACTGCAAGTAATCATAGCCTAAATATTCAAAACAAATCAGCACCGATACAATAAATCCGCTAAAGAAGTATTGTTCCAGTTTTTGCGAAACCAAGTTCCCATTTTCAGTAAGAGAAAAAATACATTCATAATTATTATGGCTGTGCGCATTGTCAGGGGGACTATCAAAATGGTCCGAAATTTTAATCCCGCCATTAAGAATACCATCAGGCACATGATAATGGCATTGATGAGTGTATCAAAAAAATATGTCACAACATTTTTGATAATATCGTATTCTGTTTTCGGGCGCATAGTATTCATTTCATTTCACTTCATTTGCATGCCAGTCAAAGACCCCGCCGCAAGCAGCGGTGCATCAAACTTGAAACGCCCCAAGGGGCGGGGAAGTTGAACCTCGCGGCAGTCGCCAAATGCTTGCACGCAATCACTTGGCTCGTTGCTCGCGGGAATAAAGCTGTTCCTTCCACAATAAGCACTGCAGGATATTTTGTGAATAGAAATCTTGAACAGCCAATTGTGAAACGTAACAGTTCAGCCCACAGATTTCCAACACCGGAATCAGAACCGACTGCAGGCAGAAAATGTTTCTACGTCGCCATGCTCCTGCTTTGATAAAAACGCAGCAGTGCTAAGGAACTGTTCCGGCTATGGAATTTGGATAAAAAACTGAGAGCTGGATAGCTACCAACTAAAATGAAAATAATAATTTCTTAAGAAAAAATGCAAATATGCAATATAACATTGCAGGAAATATAAAGCGAAAAAGAATCCATCGTGAAAGAATAAAAAATGTGAATAGAAAATAAAATAAATACAAAATACGAAAAAAAATATTGCGTTTTATAAAAATAAGTGATATGGTGTTAAAGATGATAAAAAAGAAAGGGTGTGTCACTATGAAGATACAGGCCGTATTGATAGATGGTTTCAAAAATTTATCTGATGTAAAAATAACTTTTGATAATATTACAGCGCTGGTTGCACTGAATAATTTTGGCAAGTCCAATGTACTTTCAGGTATTGATTTTGGATTGGCTTTTATAAAAGCATCCATTGACGATAAGATGGAGATGATGGCTAATTCCAATCTTATACCGATTAACCAAAGCATGCAAGGCAGAAATTATAAGTTTGAGGTAGAGGTACTAACAGAAGAAGCAGGCCAAGAGTATTGCGTGCAGTATGGATATGAGTTCTCATGGCAGTGCGGTGAGGATGATGAGCCCCGGATTGTCCAGGAATATCTAAAAATTAAACTAGATGAAAAGGGGCAAAAATATACACAGTTTATTAGCAGAACAAAGGAGGCTGTTTTATATAGAAGCTCTGAAACAGGCAGGTGTTCATCAAAAATTAAGGTTGAGCATTCGGAGCTTGTTGTCAATAAGCTTAGAGCATATGATGAGCTTTACTATGCGGAAATCATTAAAAAGCTGAATGGCATGAGAATGTACATGGAAAATAATCTGGATGCGAAGAGTTTTTATCAGCCAGACCCGATTATCCGCAAAGGTTTTGAAAATGAGATGATTAATGCAGATAATCTTCCTCGCATAATTTTCAATTTGAAGAAACAGAATCCGGATAAGTTTGATTTATTAAAAGATGTATATTTTCAATTGTTCCCGGACATTGAGGATGTGATTGTAAAGAATTATAAAATAAATGCTGTGGAAAATGACCAATTGCCTGATGATGTACCGTTTATATTTACAAATTCCATCTATGTTTTATTTGTTAAAGACAAGAACCTGATGAATCCGGTTAATTTTTCCATGATGTCAGATGGATCAAAGAGAGTATTTATGATACTTACTAAAATTATCGTATCTAATATTAGCAATATCTCATTAATTGCAATTGAGGAGCCTGAAAACTCTGTTCATCCCGGACTGTTTCAGGCATATATGCAGATTATAAATCAGTTATTGGATGATTGTAAGGTTATTATTACCAGTCATTCTCCATATATTATTAGTTATTTGGAGCCTGCATGGATACATGTAGGCGTAAATAGAAAGCCCGGAGTGGCAGAATTCTTTACTTTTAAGAAGCTAGGTCAGAAACAATTAGAGAATGATGCGGCTGGATTTCATATGAGTATGGGAGATTATCTGTTCTCAATGCTGGCTGATTCAGAAAATAGTATAAGTGATTATCTGGAGTGTGATGTGAATGAGTAAATGCCTCGTTTTGTTCGTTGAAGGTGATACAGAGGTTGAATTTTACAAGCAAGTAGTTGCAAATGCCAGAAAGCTGCATCCGCTGGGCAAATTTGATACAAATATTGAATATAGAAATGTTAGAGGTATAGGCGGATTCAAAAGCATTGCTCTTAGGAAATTTATAAAAGAAATCAAACCTAAATATGAAGACGACTGTGTATTTACGATAGTGCTATGCAGTGATACAGATGTATTTGATTTTGCTCCCAAACCGCCAATTAAGTGGGACGAGGTAAAAAAAGAGCTTATAAATAATGGTGCTTCAGACATAATTCATATTGAAGCGAAAAGGTCAATTGAAGATTGGTTTTTATATGATATAGATGGAATTATAGGGTTTTTAAGATTAAGCAAAAATACTAAAATATCAGGAAAGAATGGATATGATAAGCTTCAACGCCTGTACAAGCAGGCTAATAAGGTTTATTACAAAGGGATACAGAGCAATGGGATGATAGGGCGTTTGAATATTGATAAGATAGCAATTGAAGTGAAAGACCAACTGAATCCTTTGTATAAGGCGCTTGGTGTAGATAAAACTAAATAATATCTGGTATGTAGGAGCGTAGCTCTTTACATAGAAAAAGTCAGAGATTCACTCTGACTGATTCCCTTGCCAAAGAAGGTCTTTGGACTTTATTTTTTTCGCACACTTATAATACCAAAGAAAGCCTTCTTATGCAAGGAGATTTTGCAAAGGAGGTATTGTGATATGGCAGTACATCATGGCGGTAAAGTCGGTGATGCAGCTAAGAAATTAGCACGTAAATCAACCAGCAAGAGTACCAAAAGTAAAGCTGGAAAGACATTGGCTAATCACAAGGTGAAGTGCCACTGATATTGAGTAGCTGAAAATCATAGACCTGAGCATGTCTTAAAAGGGCTCATTTTTATATATAAATTTAGGAGATGACAAAATGGGTGTAAAAATGTTTGAAGCACGTTATGGTGCTGATATTATTAATTTGAAACAGTGTAAAGATGAAATGCATAGTTTGAAATGGTTGCATTGAAATAGCGCTACGATGGAGCAAATTAGTATTCATATAACTTACATAGAGTTTAGGCTGTGAGAAAGGCGGATATGTACGGATGAAAATTATTAAAATGATTGTAAATGATTATAGACAATTTGATAAAGCGGAACTGGATTTTGATAATGATGTGACCATTATTGCAGGTACTAATAATAGTGGAAAAACATCGTTGATAACGTTAATAAAAAATATGATTTCTAGTGAAAAGATAGCTTATACAGAATCAGATATTCCGGCAAAAAATATGAAAGCGTGGATTGATAAAGTGTTTCCGTTGTTTGAAGACTTTTGTAAAAATGGTAAGAGTGTAGAGCAAATAGAAACGGATTTAATCAACAAAATCTTACCAGAGTCTGATGATAAAGAAAAAATCATAATTAAAACAACGGAAGTCTATATGCAGATTGACTATGATGATATAGAAGATGATATCAAATTATTTGCGGATTATATTATGGATTTGGATGAGAATAAGCATTCATTCTATTTTGTTTATTGTTTTGAGATCAATAGGAGATTGTTTGTAAAAAATGTATCAGAGAGCTATGAAAAAATAAAGAAAAGATTCTCTGAGTTAGAAGAGCCAAATAAAGATTTAAAACAGCGATATTTACAGCAGTTGTTAGTAAAGGTATATGTGAATTCCATAAAACCGACATGTTATTTTTGCGACAAGGACTATATTAATAGATGTAGAATGGATGAGGTTAAGGAATTTAGAAAATTATTTAATTTTACATATATCAAAGCGAGTAGACCGTTAGACGATGATGATACAGATCATTCTCATATGTTGAGCAAACAAATGATAAAAATGGTCAAGTTGGATGAAGGGTGGAATGAATTAATTAACTCGTTGCCTGATGAATTGCTCAAACCTATTCAGAATAAAAAAATCGATGAGAAAGTAAGAGCGGCATCTTTGAAATCATTAAAAGATACAATAGATGCATTAGAGCAAACTAATGGTGGGAAAACTGGCGAATTGATGTTGGATATGAGTGTTACAGAAGACGATATAAGCGAACTGTTACAACGGATAACCACTACTACTTATAATGTGGATGGTTACTACTTGGGTGAAGCTTCTCAAGGATTAGGATACAGTAATATGATCTATATGCACCTTCAATTAAAGGAGTATGAAAAAAGTATTAATCCGTTGAAGGTAAATGTGTTTTTTATTGAGGAGCCGGAATCTCATATGCATCCTCATATGCAACAGGTATTTATTAAATATCTTATAACATATTATAGAGAAAAAGGCTTGCAAGGAGTAGTGACAACTCATTCAAATGAGATGGTAAGAGTGGCTGGTATTTCACATTTGAGGGTTATACGTAGAGCAGGTGATTTTAAAAGTAATTTATATAATCCATCATTATTGGTGAAAACACTCAGACAGTCAAAAAATTCAGAAGATGAGGAATTAGCTAACTTCTTCGATTGGTTTTTTGAAATTGGATATTCTGAGATTGTGTTTGCGGACAAAGCGATTTTATATGAAGGTGATACAGAAAGACTATTGATAAAAAAGTTGTTGACATTACCTAAATATAAGAAATTAAGTCAGCAATATATAGCATTCATTCAGGTTGGAGGCGCATATGCGTATAATTATCGCAATTTAATAGAACTATTAAAAATAAAAACTCTTATTATTACAGATTTAGATTATGACAAAGAATATATTGATGCCGAAGAGATCAAGAAATCGCAGATTACAAATACAACAATAAAAAATTTCTATAATGAATCAGACACAGAAAATCCAGATGTTGAACAATTGTACAAGTGGAAAGATGATGGCGGAAATATATTCGATGATGGATTGATATATGTTGCTTTTCAAACAGCCAATGATGGATATGCAAGAACCTTGGAAGAGGCTATGTTGGGAAAGTATTTTGGATTTAATGTTGCAATGAAATTGAAACGGAGTGACTGGCACAAGAAAAAAGAAGGCTCAAAATTAAAGTTTTCCGTTCCACGTAATAAAAATGGTGAAAGAGATAGTGAATTTTCATTAAGAGACATATTAAGGTCTACTTCAGGAATGAAAACGGACTTTATGTATTCAGTTATTATGAATAATCTTTTAGATACAATGGAACCAGATTATATAAGTGAGGGATTAAAATGGTTGATGAAATAAGTGAAAATATATTTTTGTTAAATGCACCGGCAGGAAGTGGAAAAACAACAGAAATCAGACGAAGGGTAGAAACTCATTTGCGCGAAAATCCAGATGACAATATATTATGTATCACATACACCAATAGGGCTGCAGATGAATTGTCTAAGGATATTGAATCTGATAATGTGTTTTTTGGCACCATTCATTCTTTTATTAATCATTTTATTAGCAGTTTTTTTTCTCATAAGGACATTATTGATTTGTATTGGGAAATATATAAAGATAGTATTAAAGAGAGAATTGAAAATATAGAGGATAAGGAAAATGTGCGAGAAAGTAATCAACGTTTTATAGAACAGTACGGAATGCTTGATGAAGCCACTGTACGTAACAATATTCAAAGAATTTCTTATAATGAAGCACCATATAATTCGCTGTATAAAGGTGCACTATCACATGATGATTTGATATCTTTTACGAGAGCAGTGACTGATAAATTTCCTGTTATAAAAAGAAAAATTGCAGATAAATATCAATTGGTTTTTATAGATGAATATCAAGATACATCTGCAGATGTGTTACACATTTTTTATGAAGCAATGAAAAATGGAAATGGAAGGATGTATTTGCTGGGAGATAAAATGCAGCAAATATACAAGACATATGATGGGAGTTTTGAAAAAGAACTTTCGACTTTGAATCGTTCGGAAAGTTTGACTACCAATTACAGAACGACGCCTCGCATAGTTTCAATTTTGAATTATATATATAATGATGAAGCTTATGTACAAGTTCCTTATAAGAAGAACAAGGATGAAGATATGAGTTTCTTGCCGGAGATTATTATTACACAGTCACCTGATGAAGCACTAATAAAGAAAAAGAACGAATATCCAGATGCAATGGTTTTATATTTGCTGAATAAAAATCGGTTCTGTAGCATTGGGGTAGAAACATTATATGATGCAGTACAGAAGATGGATAGATACGGATTCGGAAAGAAGCATGGAGTTGTTGATGTGTTAACGAACTTTGATAATACTAATCCGGATAAATTGTTTTCTTTGCTATTTCTATTTATGCAAATTGATTTAGATTATAGAAAAGAATTGTATGGACAGGTATTAAGGAAAATTAAAGAACATAAGAAGGCGTTAAATGTTTCAAAATACACGGTTAAGCAACATGCAGATAAGAATGTGGTGAAGAAATTTCTTGAAAGTGTGCTGGGTGTTTTTGAAAATGGCAAAGAAAAGATTATTGACTTTTTAAACCACGCAAAAGAGATGGATATGCTCAATGCAGAATACTTAGATGAGATAATAGGAGATGAAGATTATGCAAATGTTTTAGAGACACCGCTTCAGGAATTTCATAATCTTGTAAAGTATCTTCAGAATCCACATATATCTACACAACATGGGGTAAAAGGTGAAAGTCATGATACCGTAATTTTTATGGCAGATAATAGTAGCCATGAGCCAATTGTAAATATAACCAGGTTCTTTGAATTGTGGAGTGTTGCGGAAGTTAGATTGTCAGAATTTGAATTGTTTTATTATGATTATAAAAAAATGTTAAAAGAAATAGAGTCAATTATAGGAATGAAAAGTTCTAATATGAAGAAAGAAGATTATATGGCACATAAAGAGTATATTTACCAGAGAGTAAGTGCCTTTTCGGACGTTCAATCAGAAAATCCTTATTATCAATATTTGTTAAATCCTGTTGTTCAAAAATATTTGGATAAGGATGGCGTTACAAGTGCCAAGGCATGTTTGAAGGAAAATCTTGTATATGGTGCTTTAAGCGCATATAAATTGTTTTATGTGGGTTGTTCGAGAGCAAGAAGAAATTTGTCTATTATAATTGCTAAAAAGGATATTCAAGGATTTGAAGGAAGTCTTGTAAATAAATTTGAACAATGTGGTTTTAATGTTTTAACCTATTAGATATAAATTGTATGTTCTGTGGTATAAATCAGCATAGGTTTTATACCATGGAATATATTATGCCTATTTTTTTATATTGCATAATCTTATCCCAATTAGCTGGAAACCCCATTTCATATAATAGTTAGGATTTTGTGAGATGAGGGCAGGTTGTTGGAACCTGTTTAATAAATGGTAATGCTATAAATTATAAATATTCTAATAAACGTCAAATCCGACTCTCAAAATGAAAATAATAATTTCTTAAGGAAAAAAACACAAATATGTGATATAATATCGCAGGATATCTAAAAACATCCAAAAAACAGCAGTACAGCCAGGTATCTGTATTCTATAAATAACAGCTAAAACACAAAAACGGAGACCAATCATGAAAGAATCCATTCACACCAAAGACTTATACCAATCCATGGGCATCGAACCGGATGTTTATGAATTCGGAGAAGCAATCCTAAAAAATTTAACCAAACGGTTTCAGTCCATAGACGAAACAGCCGAATACAACCAGCTAAAGGTCATTAAGGCCATGCAGGAAGCAAGAGTAAGCGAGGCCTGCCTCCTTGGCACTACCGGATACGGTTACAATGACCTGGGCAGGGATACGCTGGAGCAGGTGTACGCAAAGCTGTTCCACTGTGAGGATGCCCTGGTGCGCCCACAGATTACATGCGGCACCCATGCCCTGGCTCTTGCGCTTATGTCCAACCTGCGTCCGGGAGACGAGCTGCTTTCCCCGGTTGGAAAGCCTTACGATACATTGGAGGAGGTCATCGGCATACGCCCTTCCAAAGGCTCTCTGGCAGAGTACGGCATTACCTACCGGCAGGTGGATTTGCTGGAGGACGGCAGCTTTGACTATGAAGGAATCAGACAGGCTCTTTCGGATAAAACAAGGCTTGTGACTATCCAGCGCTCCAAAGGCTATCAGACAAGAAAGACCCTGTCGGTAGAGCGGATAGGAGAGTTGATTTCATTTATAAAAAACATTAAACCGGATATTATCTGCATGGTGGATAACTGCTACGGGGAATTTGTGCAGCGCACAGAGCCTACGGATGTGGGAGCGGATATGGTTGTGGGCTCCCTCATTAAAAATCCCGGGGGAGGGCTTGCCCCCATAGGCGGTTATATTGCCGGAAAGAAGGAATGCGTGGAAAATGCCGCCTTCCGCCTGACTTCTCCGGGACTTGGAAAAGAGGTGGGGGCTTCCCTCGGGGTGACGGCTTCTTTTTATCAGGGCCTGTTCCTTGCCCCGACAGTCACTGCCAGCGCCTTAAAAAGCGCTGTTTTTGCTGCCAATATTTACGAAAAGCTGGGCTTTTTCGTAGCGCCTGATTCCACGGAGGAACGATTCGATATTATTCAGGCAATTACCTTCGGAAAGAAAGAGGGAGTTATCGCTTTTTGTAAGGGCATACAGGCGGGAGCTCCGGTGGACGGCTTTGTGACTCCGGAGCCATGGGACATGCCCGGCTATGACAGTCCGGTAATCATGGCGGCAGGCGCCTTTGTGTCCGGCTCTTCCATTGAGCTTAGCGCAGACGGTCCCATCAAGCCTCCCTACAATGTTTATTTTCAGGGAGGGCTTACCTGGCAGCATGGAAAATTCGGAATTCTGAAAACTCTACAGGAAATGAAAAAATGCGGCTTAATCCGCCTCTAGCTGTCGAAAAAAAAACAACAAAGTTTATGTACAGAACTTTTTTCTTGTGCTAAAATAAGGAAGTAGCTTTTTCGTACTGTATACAAAAGATTGTGACAGTGAGTAAATGAGACACAACATATATTGAGAAAACCAAATGCTTTTTTTATATTTGGAACGTTGGAGGTACCATGAAAGGAAAAAATAACTGGGCCTGCTTTCTGATGATTTTGTCTGGTATTGTCATAGGCGGATTTATCGGAAGCCTGTTCCCTGATACGTTCTTAAATTACGGACAGACCTTTGGTATGGATACGCCCTTTGTGCTGAATCTTGGCATACTGGTCCTTACCTTTGGACTAAATGTAAAAATCACCATGGCAAGCATTATCGGCATTGTAATTGCCATTATTATTTATCGGTTTTTATAATTCCCGGCTTTTACGGAGAGCATAAAAGGGAAGGAAAATGGATAAGAAAAAAGAAACGGTTTGTGAAATGGACATGCCCTATGAACGGTTTGTAAAGCTGGGGCCCCAAAACCTGTCGGACAGGGAGCTTTTGGCAATTATTTTAAGGACAGGCTCAAAAGGAGAAAATGCCATGGAGCTTGCGGGACATGTGCTGAAGCTTGCCGGAGCGGATATGGGGCTTTTAGGGCTGCATCATATTGATATCAGGCAGTTACAAAGCATAAAAGGTATCGGAATCGTAAAAGCTGTTAAAATAAAATGTATGGCGGAGGTTTCCAACCGGATTTCCATGGCGAAGGCAAAAAGAAATATCTGCTTTCAGTCTCCTGATACAGTGGCGGACTATTATATGGAAAAATTAAGGCATCAGGAAAAGGAACATGCCATGTTTCTGTATCTGGATACAAAAGGGCATCTGATTGAAGAGGTTATCATGACCATAGGCAGCGTCAGGGAATCCATAGTATGCGTCAGGGATGTGCTTAGAAAAGCTCTGTTAGTAAATGCCACATCCTTTATTATGCTCCACAACCATCCAAGCGGCGACTGCCAGCCAAGCAGTGAGGATAAACTCATTACCCAAAAGTTGTTAAAGGCTTCCGTTTTGATGGATTTGGATTTTTTAGACCATATTATTATCGGGGACAAAACATATTTAAGCTTTAAAGAGCAAAAACTTTTATAACAAAGGAAATAGTGAAGGAACCAAAAGGAAAGGAGAAGTACAATGGCTTCAAGTGCATATGGTATCGATTTAGGTACTTGCAATATTAAAATTTTCGCAAAAGGGGAGGATTCGATTTTCACATCGAAAAATATGATTGCAATTGAAAATAAGAATTATTTGTTTGCATATGGAGACGATGCCTTTGACATGTATGAAAAGGCGCCAAGCAACATTCATATTTCCTATCCTCTTTCCAACGGGGTGATTGCGGATATTAAAAACATGCAGACTCTGATTAAATGCTATATTACAGATTTGTGCAAAGGAAACGTAAAACCGGCGGATTATTTCATTGCAGTGCCTACAGATGTGACAGAAGTGGAAAAAAGGGCATTTTACGATTTGGTAAAAAATGCCAATGTAAAAGCAAAGAAAGTAATGGTAGTGGAAAAGGCAGTGGCAGACGGTTTAGGGCTGGACATTGACGTAAAAAATTCCCAGGGCGTATTAGTGGTGGATATCGGTTTCGATACTACGGAAATTTCCATTTTATCTTTGGGAGGAATCGTGTTAAGCAAACTGATTAAAGTGGGCGGTCAGAAATTCGACGATGCCATCCGCAATATCGTAAGACGGGAATACAATCTGATTATCGGCGGAAAGACGGCGGAAAAGGTAAAGATTTCCCTTGGGGAAATGGAAGAAAAAAATGCCGGCGCCATCGTATACGGCAGGGATATCGTAACAGGGCTTCCGGTAGAACGGGAGATACCGGCAGAATTGGTTCATGAGGCTTTAAGAGAGCATTTTGATGTGATTATCGATAATATTAAGGTGATCTTAGAAAGGACTCCGCCGGAGCTTGCGGCAGATATTTACAGAAACGGCCTTTACGTAACAGGAGGCGCCTGTCAGGTAAACGGGCTTTCGGGACTGCTCAGCAAAGGCACCGGCTTAAAGGTGAATGTAGCGGAAAATCCTATTGAAAGCGTTGCAATCGGGCTTTCCAAAATCATTAAAGACGAAAATTATCGTTCGGTGGCTTATTCCATTCAGGGCATGGGTAACGGAGGAAAGTAATGAGACGGCGAAAAGCAAAATTTACCATACCAAGTAAATATTTATTATTGCTTTTAACCGCTTTATGTGTCATTGTCATGGCAATTACCTTTACTACAGATTTTTTTGCAGGCCCTTTAAGCAGCGTGGCAGGATTTGTAATTGTTCCTTTTCAGAAAGGAATCAGCAGCGTGGGTTCATGGCTCACTGACCGTTCCGACGAACTTGGACAGCTTAAGGATGTATTAAAGGAAAATAAGGAACTTCAGGCTGAAATTGACAGGCTTACCATTGAAATCAACGGCCTCCAGCAGGACAGATATGAGCTTAGCAACTTAAGGGAGTTATACAGCCTTGACAATCAATACAGCGATTATGAAAAAGTCGGGGCAAGAGTCATAGGAAAGGATGCCGGGAACTGGTTCAATACATTCGTGCTGGATAAGGGACAAAAGGATGGCATAGAAGTGGATATGAACGTGATGGCAGGAAGCGGCCTTGTGGGAAGAGTTATTGACGTGGGTCCTAACTGGTGCAAGGTCATTTCCATTATAGACGATAAATCCAATGTCAGCGGCATGATATTGTCCACCTCGGACCGGTTGATTGTTTCCGGAGATTTGGAGCTTATGAACGGCGGCATGATTCGGTTTTCACAGCTTTTGAACCCGGAAGGCACGGTAAAGGAAGGGGACAAGGTAGTCACCTCCCATATCAGCAATAAATTTCTTCCGGGTATCTTAATCGGATACATAGGGGAAATCAATTCGGATGAAAATAATCTGACCTGTTCGGGAACCATTATACCGGCAGCGGATTTCGAACATTTGGAAGAGGTTTTGATTATTTTGACAAAAAAGGATCAGGTAGATGAAGAATAATATTGTAATAGGACTTTTTGTTCTGGTTTGTTTCATTTTACAAAGTACCGTATTTCAGGCGCTGTCCTTTGGCGGCATTGCACCCAATCTGCTAATCGTCCTCACCGCAGCTTTCGGTTTCATGCGCGGAAAAAAATGCGGTCTGTTGGTAGGCTTTTTTTCAGGCCTGTTAGTGGATTTGTTCTTTGGGGAAGTACTTTGCTTTTATGCACTGATTTATATGTATATCGGTTACGGGAACGGAATGTTTCGGCGCATTTTCTTTAAGGAGGATATTAAACTTCCCATGGTGCTCATTACAGTAAGCGACTTTTTATATTGTATGGTCTGCTATCTGTTATTATTCCTGTTACGTACCAGATTTCATTTTCCTTATTATTTCGTACATATTATTATTCCGGAAATTGTTTATACCATTGTTGTAACTATTGCACTGTATCCTCTGATTCTGTATGTAAACGGCAGGTTAGAGGGAAAAGACCAAAGGAGCGAACGAAGCTTTGTTTAGAAATTTCAGAGAAGCATTTATAAATATGGTAACTTCCCGATTATTTGTGCTGGTGCTGTTGTTTTTTGCTTTGGCAGGCATATTGATTCAGCGTATTTTTGTGCTGCAGATTGTGGAGGGAGAAGAAAAACAGGCACAATTCCAGTTAAAAACAGACAAGACCATTTCCATACCAAGTACCAGAGGAAATATTTATGATAGAAACGGTGAGCTGCTTGCCTACAATGAGCTTGCCTATTCCGTTACCTTTACGGACACGTTGGAATCGAAAACAGGCAAGAATGCCAGGCTGAATGAAACTCTGTTAAATCTGATTCGGATTATTGAAGAAAACGGAGACAGTATCGTAAAGGATTTTAATATTATTATTAACAGCGAAGGAGAGTTTGAATTTGCTGTTTCCGGCACAAAGCTTCTGCGTTTTTTAGGTGATGTGTACGGCGAGGCGGATACTTCCCAACTGGAGTATTCCCAAAAGACAGCCACTGCAAGGGAAGTCATAGAATATCTTGCCGGACCCAAGAAATACGGCATTGGTGAATATACCGATGAGGAAAAGAAGGATTTTGCGGTGGGAAAAGGCTATACAAATGAAGAGCTTTTAAAGCTGGTGACTCTCCGCTATGCCCTTGGGCTTAATGTATATACCCAGTTTATCCCGACGCTGGTGGCTGCAGACGTGTCTGACGAAACGGTGGCTGCAGTGATGGAAAACGAAAATCTGCTGGAAGGGGTGGATATAGAAGAAACTACCATCAGAAGATATGTGGACAGCGTATACTTTTCCCATATCCTTGGATATACCGGAAAGATTTCGGAAGAGGAATATCAGGAGCTTTCCGCCCAAAACAAAGAATATACAAGAAATGACGTGGTGGGAAAAGCAGGAATCGAACAGATGATGGAGCTTTCCTTACAGGGAAAGAGCGGAAAAAGGAATGTATGCGTGGATAATCTGGGAAAGATTGTAGAAGTAAAGAGCCAGACAAATCCCGTAGCAGGCAATGACCTGTATCTGACAATTGATAAAAATCTCCAGAAGGCTGTTTATTGTCTGCTGGAACAAAAAATTGCCGGCATTTTAGTGGATAAGATTGACAATATAAAGGAATATGTACCAAGGGAAAATGCTTCTGCATCGGATATCCGTATTCCCATAGATGATGTATATTATGCTTTAATCAATAACAGTATTATTGATATCAGCCATTTTTCAGAGGAAGATGCAAAGGAAACGGAAAAATCCGTTTATCAGGCATTTTTAAGTAAACAGGAGCGGGTGATTTCGGGTATCCGGGAAGAGCTTATGAGTCTTTCCACCGTTTACAAGGACCTGCCGACAGAGCAGCAGGCATATGAGCTTTATATTGTTTCCATGCTGGAAGAAAACGGCGTGCTGATAAAAGAAGAAATCGACAAAGAAAATGAAATCTATTCCGGCTGGAAAAATGAAACAGTGAGCTTAAAAGAGTATTTAACAGAGGCAATTGCCGAAAACTGGATTGACATTACAAAGCTTGAGCTGAAATCCAAATACTCTGACGCAGATGAAGTGTATGAAAGGCTTCTTGATTATATAGAAGAGGACTTGAAGACTAATGTAAAGTTCTTTAAGAAAATATATAAATACATGATTCAGGAAAATTCCCTGTCCGGCAGGGACGTCTGTCTGCTTTTGTTTGAACAGAAGATTATTGACGGCACGGATGAGGAAAAGGCTGCTGTAAGCAGCGGAACCACTTCTCCCTACAATTTTATGCTGAATAAAATAAAAAATCTGGATATTACCCCTGCACAGCTGGCTCTTGATCCATGCTCCGGCTCCATGGTGGTGACAGATGTAAATACCGGAGAGGTGCTTGCCCTCGTTTCTTATCCAAGCTATGATAATAACCGCCTGGCAAATACGATAGATGCGGATTATTATGCACAGATTTATAATGACTTATCCAACCCTATGTGGGATTATGCAACCCAGCAGCTTTCGGCTCCCGGCTCCACTTACAAGATGGTAACGGCTGTGGCGGCTTTAGAGGAAGGTGTTGTGGGGAGAGGGGAAACGATTACCTGCCATGGCGTGTGGGACAATCCTATTTATGCCACCCATCCTCCTAAGTGCTGGATATCTCCGGGACGGCACGGAGCTTTGAATATAGAAGGAGCCATAGAGAACTCCTGTAACTATTTCTTTTATGATATGGGATACAGGCTCAGCCGTCTAAACGGCAATTATGACAGCGATACGGGGCTTTTAAAGCTTCGGAAGTATTCAGAGATGTTCGGGCTTTCTGATAAATCCGGTGTGGAAATACCGGAAGAGGCTCCAAGCATTTCCAATCAGGACTCCGTTCGTTCCGCTATCGGACAGGGTAACAGCAACTACTCTACGGCGGGACTGGCACGTTATGTAACCACTGTGGCAAACAGTGGAACCTGTTATAACTTAAGCCTTTTGGACAAGCTGACGGATTCCGATGGAAATCTGATTGAGGATTTCTCACCGGAAATCAGAAATAAGGTTGACATTTCCCAAAGCACCTGGAGTGCGGTTCATACGGGCATGAGGAAGGTGATTGAAGGCAAGGCTTATTTTAAGGATATGACCATTTCCGTAGCAGGGAAAACCGGTACGGCACAGTTTATTACTTCCAGGCCCAACCATGCATTGTTCGTATGCTATGCGCCCTATGAAAATCCGGAAATTGCCATTGCCACCCGTATTGTTTATGGTTATGCTGCGGATAATGCCGGACAGGTAACCGCCGATGTGATTAAATATTACTTCGGACTGGAAAAGGAAGAAGATTTGCTGACCGGTACGGCAGAGGAAAATACAGCAGTAAACTCCAGAGAGCAGTAAAAGCCAGCCATACAAAAAAGCAATCGAAATAAAAGAAGGTGCATAAATGACTAATCATGTAAATATTAAAAGCTTTCCCCATGGACTTAAAGTGTTTTTGGATGAGCAGGCGGCTTTTGAAGAACTGCTTGAGGAAATCAGGGTAAAGTTTAAGGATTCAGAAAAGTTTTTTAAAAATACAAAAATAGCCATTACCTTTGAAGGCAGGGAACTGTCTGAACAGGAAGAACGGCAGATTATCGAAGCAATCGTAAGTGTCTGTGACATACAGATTGCCTGTATCGTAGGAAAGGATCAGGAGACAGAACATACCTTTTTAAAGGCTGTGACTCAGATGGAATACGAGGAGGCTGAAAATACAGGACAATTTTATAAAGGCACATTAAAAGACGGACAGCTACTGGAAACAGAAAAGAGCATAGTGATTCTGGGAGATGTTTATCCCAATGCTTCCATTGTTTCCAAGAAAAATATTGTTATATTAGGTGGTTTATACGGTAAAGCCTATGCAGGAGCGGACGGAGCCAGTCACTTCGTAGCAGCGCTGGATATGGCGCCCCAGCAGCTCCGTATCGGAGACTTGAAAGGGCAGTTTACCGAGAAACAAAATAAATGGCTCATAAAGCCGAAACATATACCAAAGATTGCATATGTAAAAGAAAACCGGATTGTGTTTGAAGACATAAAATTTACGGAAGAATTACTAAATGCTTTGGTTTTTTAAAACAGAACAGGAAAACCGGATTTAGGGGACAAATATTTCATCATCATTTTGAAGGTTCCGGCAGAAAGCGGAACGGTAAGGAGGAAAAAACATGAGTGAAGTAATTGTCATCACATCAGGAAAAGGCGGTGTAGGAAAAACCACTACAAGCGCAAACATCGGTACAGGGCTTGCCTATTTAGGGCAAAAGGTAGTATTGATCGACACGGATATAGGGCTTCGGAACTTGGACGTGGTCATGGGGCTGGAAAACCGGATTGTCTACAATCTTGTTGACGTCATAGAAGGCAACTGCCGGTTGAAGCAGGCGTTAATCCGTGATAAGAGATACCCCAATCTGTATTTGCTGCCATCCGCCCAGACGAGAGATAAGACAGCGGTAAATCCGGAACAAATGAGAAAGCTTACGGCGCTCTTAAGAGAGCAGTTCGATTATGTGATTTTAGACTGTCCGGCAGGAATCGAAAGAGGATTCCAGAATGCCATTGCAGGAGCGGACAGGGCAATTGTAGTGACTACGCCGGAGGTATCCGCCATCCGGGATGCAGACCGGATTATCGGACTGTTAAACGCCTATGAGTTTGGCAAGATTGATCTGGTGGTAAACAGGCTCCGTCAGGATATGATTCGCCGGGGCGATATGATGAGCATGGAGGATGTGGAGGACATTTTGTCGGTTTCCCTGCTTGGAGCGGTCTATGATGATGAAAATGTAGTCATTGCCACCAATCACGGCGAGCCGTTAGTATGCGGCACCACCCTGGCAGGAAGGGCTTATATGAACATCTGCCGGCGCATATTGGGTGAAGAGGTTCCTATCATTGATTTGGAAAGAGAAAAATCCATCTGGTTTCGTTTTGGTGGAATATTTCAAAAAAATTAGGAGGGAGCCGTCATGAAAAGTTTGTTACATATATTTAAAAAGAAAAGTTCCGGCGATATTGCAAAGGACCGGCTGAAGATCCTTCTGATTTCAGACAGAATCAACTGTACGCCGGAGACCATGGAATATATAAAACGGGACATTGCAAAGGTAATTTCCAAATATATGCAGATAGATATCAATAAAATGGAAGTACAGGTAAGTAAGCGGAAAATAAACGTATTTTGGTGATAACATGTTAAAAAGATACCGGGTTAGAGATTATGATTTTAAATTAGTGATACTGATGGCTGCCATTACCATTTTAGGAATTATGGTAGTTGGCAGCGCTCAGGAAAGCGTGCAGGACAAGCAGATTATGGGATTTATCGTGGGATTGTTCCTGATGGTGGTAATATCCTTATTTGATTACAGTTTTTTTCTGCAGTTTTATTGGATTTTATATGGATTTAATCTGCTTCTTCTTGCTTTAGTCCGTTATATGGGATATAGGGCGGGAGGCGCTACCAGATGGGTCACCATAGCGGGAATCAGGTTTCAGCCTTCGGAAGTAACAAAAATACTATTGATTTTATTCTTTGCACAGTATATCATGAAACATAAGGAAAAGCTGAATACTTTCAAGATTCTGATAAGCTGTGTAGTGCTTGCGGCAGTTCCGCTGTATTTCGTGTACAAGCAGCCGGATATGTCCACTACCATTTTGATAGCTGTATTGTTTTGTGTGCTGTTGTTCATTGGCGGATTAAGCTATAAAATTATTGCCGGCATACTGGCGGTGGTAATTCCTCTTGCCGTTATTTTTCTTGTAATCGTGCTTCAGCCGGAACAGAATCTTATTGAGGATTACCAGCAGACCCGTATTCTGGCATGGCTTCAGCCGGATGAATACAAAAATGATGAGGGCTATCAGCAGGAAAATTCCAAAATGGCAATTGGCTCAGGACAGCTTTTCGGAAAGGGCTATAAAAATAACGAAGTGGGTTCCGTAAAAAACGGCAATTTTATTTCTGAACCCCAGACAGATTTTATCTTTGCCATTGTGGGAGAGGAGCTTGGATTTTTAGGAGGCTGTACCGTTATCGTGCTGCTGACCCTGATTGCAATTGAATGCGTGTTGATTGCAAAAAGGGCAAAGGATCTGGCCGGTACGTTAATATGTGCCGGAATGGCTACTATTGTGGGGATTCAAAGCTTTATGAACATTGCCGTTGCAACAGGTCTTATGCCCAATACGGGAATTCCGCTTCCTTTTGTCAGCTACGGATTGACTTCCCTGGTCAGTTCTTACATCGGCATGGGCTTTGTTTTAAATGTGGGGTTACAGGGAATTCGAAAATACAGTTAGGGGAGGAGAGAAGGTATATGAATATTGCATTGATTGCACACGATGCAAAAAAGAAGCTGATGCAGAATTTCTGCATCGCTTATCGGGGAATTTTAAGCAAAAACGACTTATATGCAACAGGCACCACAGGAAGACTGATTGAAGAAGTGACCAATTTAAATGTCCATAAGTATCTGGCAGGGCATTTAGGGGGCGAACAGCAGATTGGGGCGCAAATTGAACATAATCAGATTGACCTGGTCATTTTCTTAAGAGACCCGCTTACATCCAAGAGCCATGAGCCGGATGTGAATAATGTAGTCAGATTATGTGATGTGCATAACATTCCCCTTGCTACCAATTTAGCATCGGCGGAGCTTTTAATTAAATCACTTGACAGAGGAGATTTAGAGTGGCGTGAAATGTACAAGTAGAAAAACAGCAAACTGTATGATAATGATTCTGCTCTGCCTTTCTATAACAGGCTGCAGGGCGGATAAATATGACATGGCATATGACCGGAATTCCAATATTTCCAGCTTCCGCTTTTCAGAGGAACAGGCAGAAGAAGCGGCAAGCGGGTTTGCTACGGATTTATGCGTTACCCTGAAGGCATCGGTTTCCGCAAATGATGTGCAGATTGAAGAGTCCGCAGCAGCTTTATTGTGTGATTTAAATAAGAAAGACATCCTTTATGCCAAAAACCAGTATGAGCAGATGGAGCCGGCAAGCCTTACCAAGGTAATGACGGCACTGATTGCCTTAAAATACGGAAATCTGGACGATATCTATACTGCAAGCGCCAATGTGGAAATTACGGAATCAGGGGCAAGCCTTATCGGTTTAAAGGAAGGAGATACCATGACACTGGAGCAGGCTCTTCATGGTTTATTGATGTCCTCCGGCAATGATGCGGCTGTTTTGATTGCCGAGGGAATTTCCGGCAGCGTGGAACAGTTTTGCGCTTTGATGAACGAGGAAGCCAGGGCTCTTGGCGCTACCAGATGTTCTTTTAAGAATCCCCATGGACTGACGGAAGAGGGACATTATGTTACAGCATATGATTTATACCTGATATTTAAGGAAGCCATTCAGTATGATGAGTTTAATGAAATTATAAATGCGCCTACCTATAGTACGGTTTACAAGGATAAAGAAGGAAAATCAAAGGAGCTGTCCTGTGAAAGCACTAATTTGTATATTAAGGGTACCTATAACCCGCCGGAAAATGTAAAGGTAATCGGCGGCAAAACAGGAACTACGTCATCGGCAAGGAACTGCCTGATTCTTTATACAAAGGATACTGCCGGCAATCCTTATATTTCGGTCATCTTAAAGTGTTCCGAACGGGGAATCCTGTATGAAGAGATGACGGATTTGTTATCGGAAATCGGACAATGAACCTGACAGAAGTCCTTTCCGGCGCCTGCGGAATAATCTGTTGTCTGAACTGTAAAAACGAAAGAGCAAAAGAAACTATGATAAGATAATTTCAGGTTGTATTTTGGTTTGGAATCTACTATAATAAACATATCGGAAAACAATGCAAAAAAGAAATACAGGAGGGACTGCATATGGTACAGTTAATTGTTGGAAATAAAGGAAAAGGTAAGACAAAGCATCTGTTAGACAAGGTGAATTCCCAGATAAAGGAAGCTGCCGGCAATATTGTATATCTGGATAAAAGTACAAAGCATATGTTCGAACTAAATAATAAGGTTCGCTTAATCGATGTATCCCAGTATATGATTGAAGAAAGCGCTGAGTTTGTCGGATTTATTTCCGGAATCATTTCCCAGGACCATGACTTACAGCAAATGTATCTGGACAGTTTCTTAAAAATTGCATGTTTAGAAGGAAGGGACATTACGGATACCGTTGAAAAGCTGGAAAAGCTTGGTGATACATACAATATTGATTTCATTTTAAGTATTGGAATGGATAAAGAAGACCTTCCGGAAGAAATGAAAGAGAAGGTAATTGTGTCCTTATAAGGATAACATGTAACAGCTCATAAAAGCCTCGGATGCTTTCCGGGGTTTTTTTATAGAAAGTGACAAGTCCCCCATAGGAATCGGAGGACAGCCAGGAGAGGAGAACTTTTTTTGTGTCCCGTGGTAAAAAGCCTGCAAAGATAACTCAATATCGGCGCCCTTTAAATATAAATATCGGAATGATTATTTTTGGAATCATTTTTATTTATATTATCATTTGTGTATATATGTATTTTACTTCCAAGCATATTATCGGTTATGAAGTTACTACCGGCTCCTTAAGCGTATCTAATGTTTATAAAGGAATTGCCATCCGCAAGGAAGAACCCGTTGCCGGCACCCAGTCCGGCTATATCAATTATTTTGCAAGGGAAGGGGAGCACGTTGGCGTAGGGAATCTGGTGTGTACAATTGACGAGAGCGGAAAAATTGCGGATTTAATTGATACGGATGATACCAGCGTGCAGCTGTCAAAGGATGATTTGTCCCAGATAAAGACAGATATTGTAAATTTCAGCCGTAATTTTTCAACAAAGGAATTCAACTATATATACGATTTTAAATATGAGTTAAAGGGAACGGCCCTAAAGCTTTCCAATCATAATATGATGAACAATTTAGAGGAAATCCGAGGAGAAGCAGCAGGTCTTGTTAATTTGTGCAATGCGCCCAAAAGCGGCGTTGTGGTATATTCCATAGATGGTTATGAGGAATTGGCCCCTTCCGCCATAACAAAAGAAATTATGGATGAAAAAGAATACGAAAAAAACAAGCTGATAGCCAATGAGCTTGTAAGCAACGGTGATGTTTTGTATAAGTTGGTTACGGATGAAAACTGGTCCATTGTAATCGAAACTACACCGGAAAGAGCCGAAGAATTATTGAAAAAGGAATATGTGAATGTAAAGTTTTTAAAAAACCAGACGACCTCCTGGGGTAAGGTAAATGTCCTTCAAAATGAAGACGGCACTTATGTAAAGCTGGATTTTAATAATTCCATGATTTCTTTTGCAACTGACCGTTTTATCGATATCGAGATTTTGGAAGAAGAAGAAGAAGGGCTGAAAATTCCAAACAGCGCTATTGTGGAAAAGGAATTTTATCTGGTTCCAAAGGATTATATTATTCAGGGCGGCAACAGCTCAAAAAGCGGTTTTATGCGGGAAACATATGTGGACGGAACGGTTACCACAGAATTTATAGAGACTACGATTTATTCTGAATCTGAAACGGATTATTATGTGGATACTATCACCCTTCGCATTGGAGACTATATATGCAAGCCGGATTCCACAGAAAAATATCCGATCAGCAAAGTGGGGACTCTGATGGGAGTCTACAATATAAATAAAGGCTATGCGGATTTTAAAGAAATTACAGTGCTTTACTCCAATGAAGAATATTCTATCGTCAAATCCAATACCACTTATGGATTAAGCGTATATGACCATATTGTTCTGGAGGCGGAAAGCGTCAAGGATGATGATTTCACCCATTAACAGACGGAAGGTCGTTCGTAACAGTTCAGCCAGCGGCTTTCCCCACAGATACCGGGACGTGCTTCCCGCAGAGAATGTTTCTACGTCGTCACGCTCCCGCTCTGATAAAAACGCAGCAGTACTAAGGAACTGTTAAGAAATAACTTTTCATATTGCTTGTCTTTTTCTCCGATAGCACCGCTCAAAAATCAGTTACATAGCCCGCTATGCGCCTGATTTTTGAGCGGTACTCTCGAAAAAAAATCCTGCGCACTATTTAAAAGTTATTTCTTAACAGTTCCTAAGCTCGAAAATACCACGCTAAGTACTGGCGATTTTATAAGGACTTCCTTTAGGGTATCTGTGGGGAAAGCCGCTGTCTGAACTGTTACGAACGATTAAAACAAAAAAGTAGAAGGGATATTAAATATGTTGACACATAATTATGACCAGGTAGTTCAGAATATTCAGGCTGCCTGTAAAAGAGCAGAAAGAAAGCCGGAAGAGGTTACGTTGATTGCGGTGAGCAAAACAAAGCCTGTTTCCATGCTGTCAGAAATATATAACCATGGCTGCCGGCATTTTGGAGAAAACAAGGTGCAGGAGCTTGTGGAGAAATATGAGGCGCTGCCAAAAGATATAAAATGGCATATGATTGGACATTTACAGAGAAATAAAGTAAAATATATCGTAGATAAGGTATTTCTGATACATAGTGTGGATTCTTTAAGGCTTGCAGAGGAAATAAGCCGGGAAGCCGTAAAGAAGCAGGTGCAGGTCAATATTTTAATCGAAGTGAATGTGGCGAGGGAAGAAAGCAAATTCGGATGTACCCCTGAAAATGCCTGTGAGTTGACTATGGCAATTGCCAAACTGCCTAATATTTGTATAAAAGGCTATATGACCATTGCTCCATATGTGGAAAATCCGGAAGATAATCGGGGGCATTTTAGGAAACTAAAGCAAATAGCTGTTGACATAATGCGGAAAAACATTGATAATGTATCTATAGAGTATCTTTCCATGGGCATGACAGGCGATTATGAAACAGCCGTAGAAGAAGGCGCTGATTTTGTAAGAGTGGGTACTGGCATTTTTGGAGAAAGGGACTATACAGTGTAAACAAAAGCTGTCTTATGGACAGGAAAATATAAGGAGAGTATAAAATGGGTGTAATGGACAAGTTTTTGAATGCGATGAAGCTAAACGATGAAGAAGACGATGATTTATACGATGACTATTATGACGATGAAATAGAAGAAAGGCCGAAACGCAAGGCGATAAAGGAAGAGGATGACTTTGATGATTTTGTTGAGGACAAGCCGAAGGCAAAGCCCTCACCAAAGGTAACTCCCATGAAGCAGAGCAGACGGGCAGGGGTGAATGGTATGGAAGTATGTGTAATTAAGCCGACAACAGTAGAAGATGCAAGGGAAATTACAGAAACACTGCTTGCAAACCGCACGGTAGTACTGAATCTGGAAGGGTTGGATGTGGATGTGGCTCAGAGGATTATTGACTTCACTTCCGGTTCCTGTTTTGCCATTGCAGGTAATTTACAAAAGATATCTCATTATATTTTCATCATTACTCCGGCAAGCGTAGATATTTCCGGTGATTTTCAGGAAATATTATCAGGTTCCTTTGACGTACCGTCTTTTAACAGTACATTATAATAACATTTGCATATTACATAGACAGAGAAAGGGTGTGGCGGACACCCTTTTTTCTTGAAACAGGAAAAGGAGAAGCTATGAGCCAGACAACGGAACAAACCAACCGATTAACAATCAATAAAGATAAAAAGCCCTGCTATGATATTGTTTTTGAACATGACTTCCACAATTTAGAGGAAGAGTTAAAAGCACTGGGAACCCCGGAAAAAAGAATCTGTATCGTAACAGATTCCAATGTGGAAAAGCTGTATGGAGCCCGGATAACGGAAATATCGAAAAAAGTCAGTAAAAAATGCGTCCTTTACGCATTTCCGGCTGGAGAAGAATACAAAAACCTGTCTGTAGTTCAGGATATATATGAATTTCTTATTAAGGAAGGCTTTGACCGAAAGGACCTGCTGATTGCCCTTGGCGGAGGCGTTGTTGGAGATTTGACCGGTTTTTGTGCTGCCACCTATTTAAGAGGGATTGATTTCATTCAGATTCCAACAACCTTGCTTGCTCAGGTGGACAGCAGCATTGGAGGCAAGACAGGGGTGGATTTTTCCTCCTATAAGAATATGGTAGGCGCATTCTACATGCCAAAGCTGGTTTATATGAATCTGTCCGTATTAAAGTCGTTGGATGACAGGCAGTATTATGCGGGCATGGCAGAAGTGCTGAAGTATGGTCTTATTAAGGACAGGATTTTTTATGAATGGCTGATTTCCAGTATGTATGAAATCTTTGACCGGAATCCGGATACTTTGGAAGAGGTAGTGAAAAAAAGCTGTCAAATTAAAAAAATGGTAGTGGAAAAAGACCCTACCGAGCAAGGGGAGCGGGCGCTTTTAAATCTTGGGCATACCATCGGACATGCCATTGAAAAATATATGGATTTTAAGCTGGTACACGGAGAATGCGTGGCTCTTGGCACTGTGGCAGCCGCTTATATTTCATGGAAAAAAGAAATGCTTTCCATGGAAGAATATTACGAAATAAGGGATATGTTCGTTCCCTTTAACCTTCCTATTTCCATTAGTCAGATTGAACCGGAAAAGGTGTTGGAATTAACCAAGAGCGATAAAAAGATGAAAGCAGGAAAGATTCAGTTTATTCTGTTAAAAAAGGTTGGAAAGGCTGTTATTGACTCCTCTGTCACGGATGAGGAAATGCTGGCAGCGATTAAGGAAATATATTTTAATGAAGAGGAGATGTAAGTTCCTGCTAATCAATATGCTAAACGGGAACCATAATGTATCGGTATGAAAAAAGGAAAAAAGGCTGTACAGCTTATTTTGGATTTTATCTTTGTTTTATTGCTGGTAAGCGGTGATCAAATTACAAAAATGTTAGCTGTAAAATATTTAAAAGGAAAATCAAATTTTATACTTATTAAGGATGTATTTGTGCTGCATTATCTGGAAAACAAAGGAGCTGCATTTGGCATGCTGCAGAATCAGAAAATGTTCTTTATCTTCAGTGCAGTTGTGATTTTAACATTATTTCTGTTTGTCCTTATAAAAACGCCTCTTGAAAAGAAGTATCGTTACACCCATATATGTCTTGTACTAATATCAGCCGGAGCATGCGGCAACATGATTGACCGGCTTCGCTACAACTATGTGGTGGATTTTTTCTATTTTGTACTGATTGATTTTCCGGTTTTCAATGTGGCGGATATTTGCGTAACGGTGGGAACAGTATTTCTTATTATCTTATATTTGTTTTATTACAAAGAAGAAGATTTGCATTTTTTGAAAATCCGCATGGATAATAGTAAATTAAAATTTTAAATTAACAAATATTCAGGAAATATTTATGGAAAAGATATGTATCATAGTTACAATGGAACAGGAAGAAGAACGGGTAGATAAGGTGATTACCGAAGAGGTAGCTTCCTTATCCCGTTCTTTTGTACAAAAGCTTATAAAAGAGAAACAGCTTTTTGTAAACGGAGCGGCAGCAAAGGCCAGCCAGCGGGTAAAGGAAGGAGATTCTATTGTATTTTCCATCCCAAAAGCAGTGGAGCCTGATATAGAGCCGGAAGATATGAAATTAAATATTCTTTACGAGGATGATGCGCTGCTTGTTGTGAATAAGCCGAAAGACATGGTAGTCCATCCTGCTCCGGGACATTACAGCGGCACTTTGGTAAATGGCATATTATATCACTGCAAAGGAAATTTATCGGGTATTAACGGCATTTTAAGACCGGGAATCGTACATCGGATAGATAAGGATACTACAGGGGCTTTGATTGTATGCAAAAGTGATATGGCACATAACCATATAGCCGCCCAGCTAAAGGTACATTCCATTAAGAGAGAATATGTTGCTATTGTCCACGGCGTCATAAAGGAACAGGATGGAACTATAGAGGGGGCTATCGGAAGAGACCCTTCCAATCGGAAAAAAATGTGTATAAACGAAAAGAACGGGAAACCTGCCATTACCCATTACAAGGTCTTAAAGCGTTTTTCTGCATACACATATATTTCCTGTCAGCTGGAAACCGGACGCACTCATCAGATTCGTGTCCATATGGCCAGTATCGGACATCCTTTGCTGGGAGATGAAATATACGGCGGGAAAACTTCCAAATTCCGCCTGCAGGGGCAGACGCTCCATGCGGCAAGCATTGGTTTTATCCATCCGGTTACGGAAACATACATGGAATTTCAGGCGCCTTTGCCTGACTATTTTTCACATTTGCTGCAAGTTTTGGAAAATAGTTAGCGGGCTTTGGCTGATAGAAAGAAGAATCAAATAACATGGAACTGATATTAAAAAACGGGACAATCATTTATCCGGAGATTACTTACTCTAAACGAAAATCCATTGGAATCCGAATTGACAGCCAGGGCTGCGTAAAGGTAAGGGCTCCTTTTTTTACTTCAAAAAAGTGGATTGAAAAGGTTTTAGCTGAACGGGAAGAATGGATTGAAGAAACATTAGTGCAAATAGAAACGGAAAAGAAATATCATATTCCTGAGTTTCATGAAGATGAAATAAAGAAATACCGGAAAGAAGCAAGATTAATCCTTTCTGCAAAGGCAGAATGCTTTGGCAGACAAATGAAGGTGTCTTATGGACGAATTGCCATCAAGGACCAGAAAAGCTGCTGGGGAAGCTGCAGCGCCAGGAAAAATTTAAATTTTAACTGGAGGCTGGTCTTAATGCCGGAAGAAATACTGGACTATGTAGTAGTCCACGAACTGGCACATTTAAAGCAGCTGAATCATTCGCCGGAATTCTGGCAGATAGTAGAAGAGGTTCTGCCGGACTATAGGGCTAGACGAAAATGGCTGAAGGCAAACGGGAAATATTTTATCAGGCAGTCGTAAAAGACATTTTAAAGCAACAGTTTCACCCCTCCGCTTTCCCGCACCGGAATCAGCGCCGGCGGCAGGAGGAAAGTGTTTCTACGTCGCCACGCTCTCACTCTGATAAAAACGCAGCGTGCTAAGCTCGAAAGAACCTCGCTAAGCGCTGGCGATTTTATAAGGGCTCCTTTAGAAATCACTTTCCCCCTGCCGCCGGCGCTGATTCCGGTGCGGGAAAGCGGAGGGCTGAACTGTTGCCGGAAAAAAGAGTGTCAGGAAAAAAGATTTCTCTTAAAAAAGTATTGTACTTTTTGCACAAATTTTATATAATATTATTATATTATTTAGGCAAAATGAAGTGAGAGGGTGCTTATATGAATACAGTTATTACAATTGGAAGGCAATTTGGTTCAGGGGGAAGGGAAATTGGCAATAAGCTTGCAGACGAGCTTGGGATTCCTTTTTACGACAAGGAACTGCTTACAAGGGCTGCAAAGGAGAGCGGGTTTTGTGAAGAAATGATTCATGCCCATGACGAGCGGCCTACAAACAGTTTTTTGTACAATCTGGTAATGGATACTTATTCTTTCGGGTATAATTCGGCAGCATTGGTGGATATGCCTATCAGCCAGAAGATTTTTCTTGCACAATATGATGCAATTAAAAAAATAGCCCAGGAGGGAAGCTGTGTTATCGTAGGAAGATGTGCGGATTATGCCCTTGCAGATTATGAAAATGTTTTAAGCATTTTTATTCAGGGCGATATGGACGTTAAGGTAAAACGCATTATGGAAAAATATGACCTGACGGAATCAAAAGCAAAAGACATGATTTTGAAAAAAGATAAGCAGCGCCAAAGCTATTACAATTATTACAGCTCTAAAAAATGGGGAATGGCAGCCAGCTATGATTTGACTGTCAACAGTTCCGTGTTGGGTGTAGAGGGTACAGTAAAGCTGATTAAGCAGTTTATTCAGGATTTTGAAGAGTTAAAGAAGGATTGAACCTGGTTCAATCCTTTCTTAATTTTACAGCGCCGGCGGCCTGTTTTCTTCGTTCTTCCTCTAATGCAGCATAATGCTTTTTGGTTGTATTTACATCCTTATGGCCCAGCACATCAGCTACCAGATAAATATCCCCGGTTTCCCGGTACAGGCTTGTTCCATAGGTGCTCCTTAGCTTGTGGGGGGTAATTTTCTTTAAACTGGTAACACGGCCTGCATATTTTTTAACAAGCTTTTCCACACTGCGAACGCTAATCCGCCTGTTCTGCATGGAAAGAAACAATGCATCCTCATGTCCCTCCGATGGAATCATATGCTCCCTTTCATCTAAATATGGTAAAAGAGCCTCCTCCACCTCAGTTCCAAAATATACAACTGCTTCATAGCCGCCCTTCCGGCGGATTTTAATGCCTCCGTTTTTCAAGTCCACGTCTTTCATATCAAGTCCTACGCATTCAGAAACCCGTATGCCGGTGCCTAACAGAAGAGTCAGCAGGGCCAAATCACGTTTTTTTGTTTTATTGTGATACTTTCTTTCATTGGCGGTAAGATTTTCACCTTTTTCCACAGCATCTAACAGGGCAGCCACTTCATCCGGGTCAAGGCGGATAATTTCCTTTTGGTGAAGCTTAGGCATGGGAACAAGTGCAGCCACATTTTTTTCAATCAACTCACTTGTAAAAAAATAATTGTAAAAGCTTCTTAAGCTGGCAAGCTTTCTGGATTTTCCCCGCTCGTCATTAGTATATTCCTTTCCATCCTTTATGTAATAAGACAGATATTCCAGATATTCTTCAATATCTTCCCGGGTCAGGGAATCTAAAACAGACAGGGGGAATTTAGAAATGTCCGTATTTTTTAAAGAAGAATTATTCTCCTTTAAAAAGTCAAAAAATATCCGCAAATCCAGCGCATATCCCAATCGTGTCCTGGAGGAGGTATTGTTCTCGATTCCCCGGAAAAACTGCCTGCAGAAAGAGGGGAGTTCAGCCGTTACTTCCCTTAATTTTATTAGATTCGCAATATTCTGCTGGTCGTGGTAATTTTTATTTTCCATAGCTATTCCGTCCTTTTTTCTCTTTTTTTCAGTTATTTATTTCTCACATGGTTTCCTGCGGTTTGTATCAGGCCAGGATTTCATGTTTCCGTTTATGATTGCAGTAAACATTCTTTCTTTTACCCCGGGATTCTCTTTCACCAGCTGTTTTAGTAATTGTTTTACATATTCCCGTTTCGTATGACCGTCAGCAGGACAGGGACTTTTGGCTACCGGAAGCCGGTTTTGCTTTACATATCCAAGTACGTCTATTTCATTCACATACATTAAGGGTCTGATAACGGTCAAATCCATCCGGTCAAGATATGTTTTGGGAGAAAACGTATGAAATCTTCCTTCATAAATTAAGGACATCAGCATTGTTTCCACAACATCATCCTTGTGATGGGCATAGGCAACCTTATTGCAGCCAAGCTTTTTGATTTCTTCATTTAAAGCTCCTTTTCTCATTTTTGCACAAAGAGAACAGGGATTTGTTTCCTTTCGTTCCTCAAATACAATTTTGGCGATTTCAGTCTTTACAATGCTGTAAGGCACGTCCAGTTCCTTGCACAGCCGGCTAATACTGTCCAGATTCAGATTGTCAAATCCCAGGTCAACCGTAATGGCATGTATGGAAAAGCTTTTGGGATAAAAGCGCATCAGCCCTTTCATGGCGCATAGAAGAGTAAGGCTGTCTTTTCCGCCTGATATGCCGATAGCTATTTTGTCTCCCTCATCTATCATTTCATAATCATCT
Source organism: uncultured Lachnospiraceae bacterium (assembly GCA_910585715.1). Lineage (GTDB taxonomy): Bacteria > Bacillota > Clostridia > Lachnospirales > Lachnospiraceae > RGIG3040. The sequence goes on along the minus strand of CAJUEX010000012.1, from coordinate 12,504 downwards.
ATAGCTCTTCTTGTGTAGCTTAATAATTGCTGTTGTTTCATTATCTATTATAGTATCCTTTCTTTTTTTCGTTATTTATATAGTATCACAGATATTATTCATATACAGATATTATTCATATACAGATATTATTCAATACAGGTATTATTCATACAGGTATTATTTATATAGCCATTATTTATACAGTAATTATTTATGTAGACATTATTTTATTTGTATAGCCATTTATAGCACATTATTTATAAAATCTATAATGCAGAATTTAAAGATACTTCTTTATTATACATTTTTTTTTAAGAGTTTACAGTAGTTTTTTAATTAGGATTGCTATTTCTTTGACAGTTCTTTATAATGGAGAAGGAACAAATCCTGTTTTAACAATTAAAATATAAACGGAGGCATTATTCATGAAGTATCGTTGGGATAAAAAATATTTATATTGGGGAATTACAGCATTTTTAACGATTTGTGCAAGTATATTGTTTTACTATTTTTTATTTCATGGTACAAATATCAAAACAGCTTTTTCGGGATTGATAAATGTTTTAATGCCCTTTTTGGATGGACTTATTTTAGCATATCTGCTGACGCCGGTAATGAACACATTTGAGAAAAAGCTGTTTTATCCCTTATACAGCCGGTTTGAAATCACAATAGGAAACAAGGAAAAGAAAAGAATACGGACTTTTTCCATTATTCTTACGATGCTTCTTTTTATCTGTGCTTTATATGGATTTTTTTCCATGGTAATCCCGCAGATTATAAAAAGCATTCAGAGCATTGTTTTACAGTTCCCGGTTTATATCAATAATCTGGAATTATGGATAGAACAGACTCTTGCCAATAATACCAAGGTAGAAACCTTTGTAACGGACTGGATTGCCAAATATTCAGGAGAAGTGGAAGACTGGCTGAATCAAAAGGTAATGCCTCAGGTAAATGTAGTAATCAAAGAAATTTCCCTTAGCGTCATTGGCGTTGCAAAATTTCTTTGGAATTTTATTTTAGGATTCATTATTTCCATATATGTGCTTGGAAGCAAAGAATTATTTGCCGGACAGAGTAAAAAAATAGTATATGCCATGTTAAACGAAGAAAATGCCAATAATTTTATACAGGACGTCCGGTTTGTAGACCGTACTTTTGGTGGATTTATTATTGGTAAAATCATAGATTCCATTATTATCGGAATATTATGCTTTTTGGGGATGGCGTTTCTTCAGTTTCCATATCCGGCTCTTATCAGTGTAATTGTGGGGATTACAAATGTTATTCCGTTTTTTGGACCTTATTTGGGAGCAATACCAAGCGCAATACTGATTTTAATGGTAAATCCGGCCCAGACAATTTATTTCCTTATTTTTATTCTGGTATTACAACAGCTTGACGGAAATGTCATCGGACCAAAGATTCTTGGAAATTCCACCGGATTATCTTCTTTTTGGGTAATTTTCTCCATTACCATATTTGGCGGATTTTTCGGTATCCTGGGAATGGCAGTAGGAGTTCCCACCTTTGCAGTTATTTATGCTGCTTTAAAAAGATATATCAATAAGCTTTTAACAAGGAAGAAGCTGCCTACGAATACAAAGGAATACTTATTTGTGGAGGAAATAAAAGACCAGGAATTTATTTTCTTATCAGAGGATTCCGCCACAAGGAGCGACGGAAAGCATAAGCTGTCTACAGAAACGAAAGCAGCCAAAGACAGATCTAATAAGAAGAAATAACATTTTATATGGTTTATATCAGGCATTAAAGCAAGCAAGTATATATCATATAGAAAATATATATTACGAAAATTTATATTATATAATGGAGAAATATAAAAATGAAGTTTGTAATACAACGTGTGAATCATGCATCTGTATCAGTTCAAAATACTATGATAGGAAGTATTCAAAAAGGCTTTCTTGTTTTGGTAGGGATATCCGATGAGGATACAGAAGAAATTGCAGATAAAATGTTAAGCAAATTATTAAATTTGCGGATTTTTGAGGACCAACAGGGAAAAACCAATTTATCATTAAAAGATGTGGACGGCGGGCTTTTAATTGTATCGCAGTTTACACTGTATGCGGACTGCCGCAAGGGAAACCGGCCATCCTTTATTCATGCAGGCGCCCCGGAAAAAGCAAATTATTTATATGAATATATATTAAAAAAAGCTGAAGAAAGCTGTCCGATTGTTGAAAAGGGCGAATTTGGTGCAGATATGAAAATTGACCTTCAAAATGATGGTCCCTTTACAATTATACTGGATTCGGAAATTTTCGCACAAACTATTCGTTAAACTTTTCTTTTGCGAATAGTTATATCTGTCTGACAAATAATCTTTTAATCAGGCAAATCATAAGTGTCAAATCATAAGGCTATGGTTCTTGAAGAAATATTTGCTCTTAAAATAAGATAGCACATGTCTATTTGGTATGCAATTTTTAATTTACATAACACAAAATAGAGATAAAAAAATAAGTCCCATGACAATATCTTGGATGCATGGCATGTATTGCATTTAGTCATGGAACTTTTTGTTAATTATTGGATGATATGAAAAACAGAAGGACAGGTTGCCATGCTTCCCGTCCTTCTGTCTATCTGCTCTATTTCTTTGCTTTTATCTAACTATCTGCTTATTTCTTTACCTTTATCTTAATCGTCTTATTACAGCCGTTTTTTGCAAAGACATATACGGTGCAGCTTCCCGTTCCTTTTGCCTTTACCTTTCCGCCTTCCGTTACGGCTGCTACTTTTTGATTGCTACTCATATAGCGGAAATTCTTGGTATGGACTTCTGAGAGCTGCTTTTTTCCACTGCTATACAGAATAGCTTTTGGGCGGAGCGTTACGGTACTGCCTTTTTTCAGCGTATAAGAGGTTTTCTTTACCTGAATGGTTTTAACATTAGTATATGCTGCGCTGTCTTTCCCTGCTATATGAACGGTCAGTGTTTTGGCAAGAGTACTCTTTTTTCCGTTCTTCCACTGCCATGCTACAACATACATTTTAAAATTCTTTGTGGTATCCAGCTTTTTACCGTTTACCTTATTGACGGTAATCTTTGTCTTTTTGCCGCTCTTTACCTGATTCAGTGATTTTGCGCTGAAGCTCTTTCCGCAATACTGCACATATACACTGTAACCGTCAGCACCGGTTACTTTGCCCCAGGAGATTTGAAGTTTCTTTCCCGTCTGTACTGCTTTCAGAGCAGAATGAATTTCTATTTTTCTTTCTTCTTTTCCGGCAGCCGTCTCTTTTTCTGGTGGTTCCGGACTTGGTTTGATATCCTCGCCTGCCTCTTTATATACAATTGCATAGGTAGAGAAACAGTCTGTGGCTATGGTAATTTTATCAGCATCGTTATCCAAATCTGCCAGTGTTTCTGCCATGCCTCCATGCATACGGATGATGGCATAGGTTCTTGGTTTTCCGCTGTCTTTACTTTTAAGGCTGTCCGGCACATCAATGACAATCTTTATCTTTTTGCTGGTCTCGGTTATATCCGTGCGGGTTTTCTCTACCAGCTTATACAGGTCGATATTCAGGTACTGCCCGACATTAAAACCATCTGACGCCTGCTCAATTCCCGCCTTATCCAAACTGCTCACAGTATTCCCGGCATCCTGTACTTCGAGAATGATTCGGATATTGCTTCCTTTCTGTAATTGCTGTTTTTCATCGTCTGTCAGAAGCATATCTTCCAGTTCCGCAGTCGGAGTGGAAATGCTGATTGCCGGAGCATTTTTTCCCGGCTTAACCTCCTGCGTAACAGTCCCGGTTTCCTTCTCTGTTCCGGTTGCTGGAAGGATAACCGTCACTTCACCGTACACAGAAGTATATTTCTGTGTACCGTTCTTTTCCTCTGTCGGCTCTACTCTGTCGCCAGCCATCCAAACCGTTGTATCTGTCAGAACAGGAAGCTCTTTTGTCTCCTTATGTTTGCTGTCCTTCGTACATATGCGCTCCGCTGCTCCCCTTTCGGTCTCAGTCGGATTTTTGGTTATTGTCCATGTTCCCCAGTCATGGGTATGGAGTAGCCGGGAAAGGATAACCGTCACTTCACCGTACACGGAAGTATATTTCTGTGAACCGTCCTTTTCCTCTGTCGGCTCTACTCTGTCGCCAGCCATCCAAACCGTTGTATCTGTC
>CAJUEX010000012.1:0-8255 GCA_910585715.1 uncultured Lachnospiraceae bacterium | reverse complement strand
AGAACAGGAAGCTCTTTTGTCTCCTTATGCCCATCATTCTCGGTACAAACGCGCTCTGCTGTTCCCTTTTCGGCCTCAGTCGGGTTTTTCGTTATCTTCCATGTGACATAAGTGTGCTCGCCGTAGCCGTTTTTCTGATTGTTGCTGGTGGCTGGGCAGTCGGCGGCAGTACACTCGTGCCAATGATGGGTGGCATTGGTTGTCCATGCTGAGGCCCAGCTATGGCTGTGCTGTTTACGGATCACCATACCGCCGTTCTCGTACTGATACTCATAATCTGAATCGATAAGGGTAAACTTATTTTCACCACCTTTGATTGCATATGCGCCTATCGTGCTGTCGTACAATCTACTCTCCTGCACCGTCAGGGCATTGCCGGTGTAGCCCGTGGCATCCACCCTGGCGTTATCAAGAGTCGTATTAGCCCCAGTCGATAGCTTCAAATCCACCGTTTTTCCAGTGATGATGGGGTTGCCGGACAGGGTCATGGAGACATTCGCAGCCATTTCAATTGCACAGGTGCTTCCGCTTGTCACGTTGACGTTATCCGAAATAGTCAATATTTTGTGTCCCCTAATGGCCGCGCTTGCTCCAGTACTCTCTCCGATAATCTGGGCCGAACCGGAAAGCTCTGCCTTTTTGTTGTTGTAAATCGCCGTTTCCCCATCTGCTGCACGAATGGTTCCACCGGACATTTTGAAAATACCCGAGCCGTTATCCAGAGTGCCGTCAATCACCCCGCCTGTCATGGTCAGTGTACCCATGTTTTTGATACGGTTGAGCGTACCACCCACGATAGATACAGCAATACTCTCATCAACACTCCCGCCATTGCCAATAAACATCGCTGTATGGTGACCGCTCGCTGTACTTGTATTTTTGATTGTTCCGCCATAAATAGTAAACCCTGCGCCTTTCACATACAAAAGACAGCCGGTTGACCCGGAGTCGCCGTTTCTGCTGCCAGTAATTATACCATCGCCGTCGCAATCGCAAAGAGTGAGATTTCTGCCGGAAATTTCGATACATCCCCTAAAAGAGCTGCCTGGACCCAGGTCAATGGTATGTCCATTAAGGCAAATATGGACATCATCAGCGGAAATTAAAATTTTAGATGTCTGTACCGCCGCATCTCCCGTCAGATAGTAATTGCCGGGGATAGTAATGTTGCTGCTGCCGTCCCACTCAATCCATTCTACAGCAGCATGTGTGTCATCCTGCCCCAAACATGCCGCACCACAGATGGGATGACTATGGGGGAACAGCATTCTCTGCTGCCCGCGTACTGGCAGGGTGGGCAGTAGTCCCAGCAGCATGACCATGGCAAGAAGCAAACTGAAAGCCCGTTTTTTCATCTTTGTTTTCTTTGCTTTCAAAGGTTTCGGTCCTCTCTTTTTGTAATTCATAGTGATTCCTCCTTTTGGTTTGTCATTTCTTTACTTCTGCATCTGCCGCAACAACAAGAAGAAAAACGTTATCACAAGGTAAATCCTATTTACCCGGGAATAACGGCTTTGTAAGATGCAGTATCATAACCTGGATTAACAGCAGAAAAAGGGCGCACTTTACTCATGGCTTGGCTAACGATTGTATCGTTTCCGCTCATTTCCTGTCAATTTCTTTTTCAATATTTTCGTCACTGAAAATCACTGAAAATTTCAATCTAGCCAGGTTATCTTAGGTTGTCTGTTATTTCTTTTTCATTATAGTATAAAAAACTGTTTTTATCTGCTTTTTGGGAAAATCCGCACTTTTTTGGGTATAAATTGCATCTCTGCCTATTTTTATTGCCCTGTCAGACCAATTAAGGCTATTTTTTGAGAATTGCTCTATTCTATTACGGCGGATTATTATGCGGCTCGTTGTATCAGTTTTCCCCACTATAACATAGAAACACACAGGAAAGCGGGTTTGGTATTTCATTTCATCGGAACTCACTGGAATAATAAGGGATGATTAAATATTGTCCGCTTATTAAAATATCATCGGATAAATTATTTGTTCTTTTAATTTCCTCTATATAAGCTTGCTTGGATGGAAAATGTTCATCCTGGTTTTTTTCAGCAAGACTCCAGAGAGAATCCCCATCCTGAATCAGAATGCTTGTATAATATTTATAACAGGCGTCTTTTGAAGAGGCAGATGCCTTTGCAGAAAAACTGAAAAATATCATGCCAATGATAAATACTGGCAATATACTAAATAACAGAATGGCTCCTTTTCTTTTTAATTCCTGCTGTCTCTTTCTTCTATTGTTGCGTATTCTTTTCTCTGACATGTTCATTCACTCCAATCTGTTATCAATTATTATCCCGTTACCAATCTATTTGATTTCTGTATTCTTTATAAACATTAAGATACAAATATGAGCATTTTTATTCAATTTCTGTTTCTCTATATTCTATATAATATAATTATTCTCCATAGTATATCTCTGCAATTTCTTGGAAGCATATGTTTTTGTTTTACGCATTTTACAGAGCTTTAAACTATTGTGAAATTCCATCACTTCGGCAAAACCAAAAACAAAATACAAAAAAGAAATTACATGCAAGAATTCATAAATATTGTTTATAGGAACATTCGTTGGGAACAACTGTTTGCTTTCACATATTATATCGAACAAACTTTCTTGTGTCAACAGAACATAACAAAAAAATCGAACAAATTTTTGGAATATATGTTTGCTTTTCTTAAAATGCTATGTTATACTAGAAACATAAATCAGGTCAGGGAGGAATTTTACATGAAGCAAGGCAAGATTTCAGCAAAGCAGCGAGAAGTTTTAGAATATATTAAAGATTGCATTTTAGAAAAGGGGTATCCGCCGGCTGTTCGGGAAATTTGCGAGGCAGTTCATTTAAAGTCCACTTCTTCTGTACATGCCCATTTAGAAACACTGGAGAAAAATGGATATATCCGCAGAGACCCTACTAAGCCCCGTGCTATTGAGATTACAGATGACAGCTTTCAAATGGTGCGCCATGAAATGACAAGTCTGCCTATTGTAGGTACAGTTGCTGCCGGGCAGCCTATTTTGGCTACGGAGAATATTGAAGGCTATTTTCCCCTTCCGGTTGAATTTGTTCCAAAAGGAGCAGAATCCTTTATATTAAAGGTGAAGGGTGAAAGCATGATAAATGCAGGAATTTTTGATGGAGACCAGATTTTCGTAGAATGCACCGGCAATGCCCATGATGGAGATATGGTAGTGGCTCTTGTAGAGGACTCTGCCACTGTAAAGACCTTTTATAAAGAGGATGGTCATATCCGGCTTCAGCCCGAAAATGATACAATGGAGCCTATTATTGTGGAGGACTGCCAAATATTAGGAAAAGTATTTGGTGTCTTTCGTGTCTTCCATTAATAAATTCATATAAAAACAAAACCCCGTTAAAGTTTCATTTTTTTATCTTTAACGGGGTTTTCATATTCAGGACTATTCCCATCTATTTCAGTTCTTCCGGTTCAATTAGCTTTCCATCTCTCCAAATCCGTTCCAGGTCATAAAATAGACGGTTCTCTTTATCAAAAACATGTATGATTACATCCTTATAATCCATCAATATCCAGTTTGCAGTATCATAGCCCTCTACCTGCTTCTGTTCATAACCGAGACGGCCTAATTTCTCTTCTACATTATCAATCATTGCCTGAATCTGGCTTTTATTGGAACCGCTTGCAATAATAAAGTAATCCGCCAAAACAGAAATTTCACTGATGTCAATGACTTTAATATCTTCTGCTTTTTTATCTTCTAATGCTGCAATGGCTGCATTTGCCATGTCTTTTGCTATATTCTGATTCATTGTCTGATTCCCTTTCTTTCTCTTCTTTTTTATGTCTTAGTTCCGCCAATTGCTCCCGATGTCTGCAAAGGGCAGTTACTTGAAATGGTATTATGGTAATACGTTATTGCTATAGAATTCATAGGTTTTCTGGGTCATTGGATCAATATCTGTTTCACGGTCTTTTTTCTTAATATAAGCTAAAGTATTTTTCAATATTAGCAATAGAGCATTATCTAGATTTTGAAAGGCCATGGAACGGGTTGCTTCCAGCCCCGGAATAACTTTTCTATTTGGTTCAATATAATCTGCAACAAAAATAATTTTTTCCAGTAAAGACATATCCGGACGTCCGGTGGTATGATAATAAATAGCATTTAAAATGTCCGAATCCTCTACTTTGAATTTTTTGTTTGCCAAATAGCTGCCAACCTTGGAATGAAGCAGTTCCGGATTTTTTTCTTCTATTTTACTGACAGGAATCCCTGCCTTTTCACAAATGGCTCCTTTTTTCTTCGTACTGAGGCATTTGGCATTGTCATGGAGCAAACCGGCTAAATAAGCCTTGTTTACATCAGCGCTATATCTCATTGCCAGACAGGCTGCTGTATTGGCGACTCCCAGCGTATGGACATACCGCTTCTTTTCCAGAGATTTTCTTAAATATTTATCTATTTCCTGTACGCTATATGCGCTTTCTGCTTTCTGTCCGGATTTTTCCATAGACTTATCCCACTTCCTTACCATTCTCCACATTTTCACGGGAAGATTCTTCATTGCTTCTCATATATATATGATTCTTTTCAATAAATTCCATGATTTTGTCAGGGAGCATGTACCGGACTGACTTCCCTTCCCTTATCTTCTTTCTGATGTCCGTGGAAGAAATATCAATCCGCTTTGTGGGAAGTATTTCTATAGAAGCCTCATATTTGCCTTTTAAATAAGCTATTTGTTTTTCCAATGCTTCCATATCACAGTCGTCCCTTACTGCCGTCAGCAGGGTACAGCTTTTCATCAGTCTGTCCGGATGCTTCCACTTCTCGATTTCCATAAGGGAATCAGCTCCTAAGATAAAATAATAACAGGTATTGGGATGCTTTTCTCTTAAGATTTCCAGTGTTTCGTAAGAGTAGGAATTGCCCTCCCTGTCGATTTCTATAGTGGATAAGGCAAATTTCGGATTATCCTCTATGGCAATTCCTGTCATGGATACCCTTGTTTTTTTATTCAGTACCTGGGAACTGTCCTTAAGCCATGGTGTTCCGCTTGGAATAAACAGTACCTCATCCAAATGCTCCGCCTCAATGGCAGCCTGGGCAAGCAACAAATGTCCATAATGAATAGGGTCAAAGGTGCCGCCCATAATGCCTACTCTTTTATCATAGTTTTCTGATTCCATCATTTTTATCCTTCCTTTATGTTACCTGTTCTGTCTATTGTCATATTCATCCTGTCAAAAGCCCATGTTTTTTGTTAATTTATATTTTATTTAGGTAATTCTATTTTTTTATGGTCTTTTGATTCCTTGTAAAGAACAATTTTCCTTCCGATTACATGAACAACCTGAGACCTTGTACGATCTGCAAGAGTTTCAGCAATTGCCTTTGGATCATCCAGACAATTTTTCAATACTGTAATTTTTATCAATTCTCTTTTGTTAAAGGCTTCACTGACTGCTTCAGTCACTTCAGGCGTCAAGCTTCCCTTTCCAATTTGAAAAATCGGTTCCAGGTTGCTTGCAAGACTTTTTAAATAAGCTCTTTGTTTACTTGTCATTTGTCAATCCTTTCTTTTTTGTATGCTATCTGTTTTTATTGCAGGTATTATATTATAAATCAAATAATCGTTCATATATATTTTAACTTATATTTTCGTTACTTATGGGTTTTTTATTAAAAACGTATACAGTACAAGATTATTTATAATAATCAAAGGATAATCCATACATGCGCACCGTATCCCCTTCCTTAATATCCAGTTTTTCCAGCTCCTCTAAAATCCCCTGTTCCTTCAGGAAGTTCTGGAAGAAGGCAAAGCCTTTTTCCGATTCTAAATTGGTATATCCCAGCATCTTTTCGATTTTGGGTCCCTCTACTACAAATTCATTTTCTTCCCTGTCATAGGTAACCGTAAAGGGTTCATTGGAAACAAGGTGGGAAAAATCCGGTATATATTCCGGTTCAAATACAATCGGGGCATCATCCACTAAAGAAAGCATATGGTGCACTTCTGAAAGAAGCTCCTTTAAGCCCTCTCCGCTCACTGCAGAAATGGGAAATACTTTAATTCCCTTTGGTTCAAATTCCGCCTTAATCCGGTCAACGGGATTCACTGCTTCTGGGTCCTCAGGGTCAACATAAATGGCATCGGTCTTATTGGCTGCAATTACCTGAGGCCTGTCTGCGATTTCCTCATTGTAGGCGGAAAGCTCCTTATTGATGGCATAAATATCCGCAATGGGATCCCTGCCTTCCGTCCCTGCCGCATCCACCATATGAATAAAAACCTTGGTGCGCTCGATATGCCGTAAAAACTCATGTCCCAGCCCTACTCCTTCCGAAGCCCCTTCAATCAGTCCGGGAATATCCGCAATGACGAAGCTGTTTCCGTCTCCCAAATCCACTACTCCCAAATTAGGATTGATGGTAGTAAAATGATAGTTGGCAATTTTCGGTCTGGCATTGGTCACTCTGGAAAGCAATGTGGATTTTCCCACATTTGGAAAACCCACAAGCCCTACATCCGCAATGACCTTTAATTCCAGCAAAAGCTCTAACTCCTTTGCAGGCTGTCCGGGCTGGGCATATTTAGGCGCCTGCATGGTGCTTGTGGCATAGTGCTGGTTGCCGTTGCCGCCCCTTCCGCCGGTCAGTAATACTTGGGTCTTATTATCTCCTGACATATCCGCAATGATTCTGCCGCTTTCCGCATCCTTAATGACTGTCCCGGCAGGCACCTTAATGATAATATCCTCTCCGTTTTTTCCACGGCAGTTACGTTTGCCGCCTACAGCTCCGTCCTGGGCGCAGTATTTCCGGATATGGCGAAAATCGGTCAAGGTATTTAAGCCTTCATCCACTGTGAAAATCACATTGCCGCCATGTCCGCCGTCGCCCCCGTCGGGACCGCCGTTTGGCACATATTTTTCACGCCGGAAGGAAACATGTCCATCTCCGCCCTTGCCGCTTCTTACATAAATCTTTGCTCTGTCTGCAAACATAATCCGCCTCCTGTTTTGAAAAAAGGGCTTCAAACAGATGTTGTTTGAAGCCCCACAATGTATTTCGTCATGCTGCCCGTCAGACGGGACTTACAACGTATTACTGCTGGTCTACTGGATAAACGGAAGCCTGCTTTTTGTCTCTTCCTTTTCTTTCAAATCTTAATACGCCGTCCACTAAAGCAAATAATGTATCATCACCGCCGCGGCCTACGTTAATGCCCGGATGAATCTTTGTCCCGCGCTGTCTGTATAAGATATTTCCAGCCTTTACAAATTGTCCGTCAGCTCTCTTGGCACCTAATCTTTTAGATTCAGAGTCCCTGCCGTTCTTTGTAGAACCTACACCTTTTTTATGAGCGAAAAATTGAAGGTTTAACTGCATCATGGTATTACACCTCCTTGAATGTTAATTTCAAATACTTCTGGTACTGCTTTGCTAACTGGGACAAGCCAAGGGTCATGGAATTTAAAAGCAATTTGGACTCTCTGCCTGCATGTTCCTCTAAAATGAACTTCATGTACGCTGTCTCTTCCTCTTCTTCATAGCCAAACCTGTCATCTGTATAGGTTTCAATGGAATTATAAGCAGTACAGGCTAAAATGGAAATAGCCGCACATACAATGTCGCTGCCGCTTTCCCCATAGCCGGCATGTCCTTTCATTTCAAATCCCACAGTATCTTTTTGCTTATCCTGATAAATGGTTATCTTCGTCATACTTATGCGTTAATCTTGTCAATCTTAACTTCAGTGTATGCTTGTCTATGACCATTTTTCTTGTGGTATCCGGTTTTTCTCTTATACTTATAAACAATAACTTTTTTTGCTTTTCCCTGATTGGTAACTGTTCCGGTAACAGTTGCGTTTGCTACGTCAGAACCAACCTTTAAGCCGTCATTGCTTACTGCAAGAACCTGGTCAAATGTTACAGTGTTTCCGGCTTCTGCGTCTAACTTTTCAACGCGTACTACATCGCCTTCGGAAACCTTGTATTGTTTTCCACCTGTTGCAATAATTGCGTACATAAGGCACCTCCTGTTTCTTTACTCGCTGAGATTGGTGGCGGCTGTAAAACAGACGCACTTTTACCTGCTCATGCGGCATACCGTTGTATGATAGCATGGAAATAGCTGGATGTCAAGGGTTTTCCTGATTTTGCCTTAGTATGCTTTAGTAACAGTCCAGCTCTCAGCCTTCCCACACAGGAATCAGAACCGGCTGCAGGCAGAAAATGTTTCTACG